>JBOHVN010000334.1:0-13859 GCA_050735675.1 Binatia bacterium
CAGCGTGACAGCTCCGCCGGCTGGGTCGACGCCCAGGTCGCGCCCAATACCGCGACGGATCTGGAGAATGCGATCCTGACTCGCGCGCGCCAGATGCGCATCGCGCAGCTCGGCGAATAACCGACGGCCCGTCGTCCGCGCCGGTCTGTCCAGGCGGGTTGCGGCCGACCGGCCCCGCTGGACGGGAAATTTCTGATGTCGCGGTATAATTTCAAAGAATCGGAAGCCACGTGGCAGGCCCTCTGGGCCGAGCATCGCTGCTTCGCTGCCCAGGAGGACACACGGCGGCCCAAATACTATGTTCTTGAGATGTTTCCATATCCGTCCGGCCGCATTCACATGGGCCACGTGCGCAACTATTCGATTGGCGACGTGGTGGCGCGCTACAAGCGCATGCGCGGTTTCAACGTGCTTCATCCGATGGGTTGGGACGCTTTCGGTTTGCCGGCAGAGAACGCCGCCATCGAGCGCGGCGTTCATCCGGAGCTCTGGACGCAGGAAAATATTGTCTACATGAAAAACCAGCTTCAGCGCATCGGCCTTTCCTACGACTGGGATCGCGAGCTGGCCACGTGCGAACCCGAATATTACCGCTGGAATCAATGGATCTTCACGCAGTTTTTCAAAAAGGGGTTGGCGTCTAAGAAGAACTCGTTCGTCAACTGGTGTCCTTCCTGCGAAACCGTGCTGGCCAATGAACAGGTGGTCGACGGCGCCTGCTGGCGCTGCGATTCCGCCGTCGTTCAGCAGGAGTTGGAACAATGGTTTTTCCGCATTACCGATTACGCCGAGGAATTGCTCGCCGATCTGGACAAGCTCAAGGGCTGGCCCGACAAGGTGCTGACCATGCAGCGCAACTGGATCGGCAAGTCGATCGGCGCCGAAATCGACTTTCCGCTGGTTGGGCATGACGGGGCGCTGCGCATTTTCACGACGCGCCCCGATACCATCTTCGGGGCGACCTTTGTCTCCCTTGCCGTCGAGCATTCGCTGGCGCTCAAGCTGGCGGGCGGCACGCCGCAGCAAAGGGTGGTCGAAGCGTTCATCGAGCGCGTGGGAAAGATCAGCCAGGCACGCCGGGGCGAGGATGAAGGCGAGAAGGAGGGCGTCTTTACCGGCGCCTACTGCCGCAATCCGTTCACCGGCGAGAACATTCCAATTTACCTCGCCAACTTCGTTCTCATGGAGTACGGCACCGGCGTGATTATGGCGGTACCCGGCCACGACCAGCGCGATTTTGAATTCGCCAGAAAATACCATCTGCCGATTCGCGTTGTGATTCAGCCGCGGGACCGTGAGATCAAAGGGCCGGAGTTGACCGAGGCTTACGTCGACGAAGGGGTGATGGTCGATAGCGGCGAATTTTCCGGCCTGGCGAATACACAGGGCAAGGAAAAGATCGCCGCGCATGCGGAATCAAAAGGGTGGGGCAAAAAGGCGATTCGTTACCGTCTGCGCGACTGGGGCGTCTCGCGACAGCGATACTGGGGCACGCCGATCCCGATCATTTACTGTGACCCATGCGGCACGCTTGCCGTGCCGGAGAGCGACCTGCCGGTGGAGCTGCCCAAGGACGTGCCGTTTACCGGCAAGGGCGGCTCGCCGTTGCGCGAGAGTAAGTCGTTCTCCCAGGTCGCTTGTCCAAAGTGCGGCGGCGCGGCGAGGCGCGAGACCGACACCATGGACACGTTCGTCGACTCGTCGTGGTATTTTCTTCGCTACACTTCGGCAAATTTCACCGCGGCGCCCTTCGATGTCGACAAGGGCCGTTATTGGATGGCGGTCGATCAATACATCGGTGGCGTCGAGCATGCCGTGTTGCATCTGCTCTATGCGCGATTTTTCACCAAAGCGCTGCGTGACCTCGGGCTCGCTAAGGTCGATGAACCGTTTACGAACTTGCTCACGCAGGGAATGGTTTCCAAGGAAACCTATCGCTGCGCCGAACATGGCTGGCTTTTTCGCGGAGATCTGATCGGTTCCGAAAGGGACGGCTGGCAGTGCGCCGAGTGTCACCGCCCGGTCACCCTTGGGCGGGTCGAAAAGATGTCCAAGTCGAAGAAAAACATCATCGAACCCGAAGATCTCATCAGCCGCTACGGCGCCGATACCGCGCGCCTGTTTACACTCTTCGCCGCGCCGCCGGAAAAAGACCTGGAGTGGAGCGATCAGGGTGTCGAGGGCGCCTATCGATTTTTGTCCCGATTGTGGCGGTTGATATTTCAACAGCGCGATCTATGGGCGAACCCCGCCGGGAGCAACGGCACCGGCGAGCTTTCCCCGGAGCTGCGCGATCTGCGGCGCATGATCCACCGGACGATTCAAAAGGTCACCGACGATATCGAAGAGCGCTTTCACTTCAACACCGCCGTCGCGGCGATCATGGAGTTGTTAAACGCCTTGAGCGCCGCCGCCCAGCGCGGCGACGATTCGAGCGCGGGGCGCGAGATCCGAAAACAGGGACTGGAAACCGTCGTGCTGCTGCTCGCGCCGTTCGTTCCGCACGCGGCCAGCGAGCTGTGGCAGGAGCTCGGCCATGCTGAGCGCGTGGATGACGCGCCCTGGCCCCGCTATTCGGCTGAGGCGCTCGAGGAAGAAACACTGCTGATCGTCGTTCAAGTCAACGGCAAAGTGCGCGGCAAGATCACCGTGCCGGCCGGCGTGACCCAAGAACGGATCGAAACCGACGCCTTGTCCGATCCAAAGGTGGCGGGTTTACTCGATGGCAAAAAGATCGGGCGCGTGGTTTATGTGCCGCGCCGCTTGGTCAACATCGTTGTGGAGGGTTGAAACCATGCGCCATGTTCACTGGCTGCGACGCCGCTTGCTCGTGTATCTGGTTGCTAGCGTTATGCTACCAGGTCTCGGCGCTTGCGGCTATCAATTCGTCGACGAAAGTTCGCTGCTGCCCAAAGACGCGCGCACGATTTATGTGGAGTCCTTTGTCAACCGCAGCCGCGAAGTCGGCATGGAGAAAGAACTCGCTACGGCGCTGCGCGGTGAATTTTATCGCCGCGGACGACTCCAAGTGGTCGAACAAGCCGAGCAGGCGGACGTGATCCTGAGCGGTGTGATTCGCTCGCTAGAAAATACCGTCGCATCAGTCAATCGCCGAGATGAAGTGCTGCAATATGAAGCCCTGCTCAATTTGGACGTGACTTTACGCCGGCGCGAGCCCAACGAAATCCTTTGGCGCGGCCAAGGGCTTCGTCTGAGCGAAATCTACAACGGTTCACGAGCGGCGGTGGTGACGACCTCGTCGGAGTTTCGCACCGGCACGTTGAATGCGTCCGACGTGCGCCGCATGACCGATATTCAACTCACGGAATTCGAACGCCGGGCGGTGGAAGACCAGCTTATGGAGCGCTTCGCCAAGGAGATTCATCAGCGCGTCATGGAAACGTTTTGAACTGATCGGTCCTTGGCGTAAGGCCAAGCGCTGTGAGATCTGAACTTAACCGGCGGCGGACATCCGCGCCGCCGAGCGAGAAAGGCGAGAGAGCCAGCGCGACGCGGTGTTGCTCTTGATAATGCCCTTGCTGACAGCTTTTCCCAAGGCTTTATTGACCTCGCGAATTTGGCTCGCGGCGGTCTCTTGATTCTTTGCGTCGATCGCCTGGCGCGCCCTTTTGATCAAAGTCCGGAGCTTCGATTTGGTTTCGATGTTGCCTGCCCGCTTCTTCAGGCTTTGACGGTGTCTTTTGATGGCTGAGGTATGAACGACCAAGGAGTTCCTCCGAAATAAGTTTTTTTGTTTTCTACCATCGGCAATCGGCGGAGTCAACGGAGGCTCTACCGCGAGCGATCTCGACAAACCGGCTCAGCGCCAAATACGTTACTTGATGCCGAGCTGAGCAAGCGCTGGCGGTCCGGCCGTTAACCAACAATAGAAACCAAAACATGGTGGGCCACTGTCCGAAGCTTTTTCCCGGAGTTCGCTCGCGCGGACCTGTCGGCGGGGCCACGGCCGCGGCGAAAAATTGCTATTTGAACGCTGCCAGGAACATTTTTTGGATTTATCGGCGAGTTTGCCAACTGATCGAATTAAAGGATTTTTAGCCGCTGTAAAATTGGGCAATTCGCTCGGCTCCGCTACTTTTGGCCTTGCGCGCCACGCCCGCATTCAGTTATCAACAAGTTATAAACATTCGATGTGAGTTTTAACCGCGGGCGGCGGGTAGATGTCGATCGCGAATAGCAGAAACACGCGCCGAAATTTTTGTCGTCGGCGCGTGTTTGGCGACGCTTTGGTCGCATCAGACTTTTCGGTAGCTACGATCTCTCAACAATTTAATTCTTTGTTGAAGTGTGCGCAGAAGGCCGCCCGCGAAAATCGCTTGGCGCGGTGGCGGGGCAAAAAAATCGACGTTGCCGACCGCGAAACGCTTCTTTTGCAAATAGCAGAAATGGACCGTGAGCTTTGGCGTCATCGCGCTTGAATATCCAAACGACTTGTGCAATACCAATTCATTAATAGCAAGAAGTTTTCGAAGTGTGACGGGAAAGGAGGTGAATTAAGAATGAGAAAGAAATTCGTTTCGTTGTCGGTTATCATGCTCTTCGCTTTATCTCTTACGATTATGGGGTGCGGTAAGAAAGAAGAACCAGCTCCGCCGCCACCGCCGCCTGCAGCACCTGCGGAGCCGGCTCCTCCTGCCACGCCGAGCGAGCCTGCTAAGGATGCGGCTCCGATGCCGGAAAAGGCTGAGGAGAAGAAAGAGGAGGCAAAGACCAAGTAGAGTTGAATACTCTTACAAGGTTTTTAGCCAGCAAAGAAGGGGAAGGGATCGTATCCTTCCCCTTCTTTGCGATTTTGGTCTGTGATAGTGGATTGTGGCGAGCGATTCCAATATGACTCTCACGGAGCATCTCGAGGAGTTCCGTGGGTGTATTCTAAAATCGATTTTGGCCGTCGTCCTCGCCTCGGGCGTCAGTTATTTTTTTTCCGATGCGATTTTCGGGTTTGTCGTGGCGCCGCTGCGGCACCACTTACAGCCGGGTCAAAATCTCATCGGGACCAGCGTCACCGAAGCGTTTTTCGTTGAAATCAAAGTCGCGCTCGCAGCCGGTGTGCTTTTTTCGTCCCCGGTGATCTTTTACCAGATCTGGCGCTTTATAGCGCCGGGACTGTCGCGCCGGGAAAGAAAATGGGTTCTGCCGTTTGTCTTGTGCGCCACGTTTTTTTTCGTATCGGGTGCGTTTTTTTGTTATCGAATTGTTTTGCCGGTCGCCTTCAAGTATTTCCTCGAGCAGTACGAAACCATGGGGGTCAGCCCGGCGATCCGGATCGGCGAATATTTTACTTTTTTCTTTCGTATGGTTTTGGCCTTTAGTGCGGCGTTCGAGCTGCCTGTTTTTACATTTTTTCTCGTGCGCGTCGGTATCTGGGACTACCGCTTCATGCTGCGGTCGTTCCGTTACGCGCTGGTCGTTATCTTTATCATCGCGGCGATGTTGACGCCGACACCCGACATAATTAACCAGAGCCTTCTCGCTGTTCCGATGATGCTGCTCTACGTGCTCAGCATCGGCATCGCGTACATTTGGCGCAGACCAGAATGACATAGAACACAGCGCGGCAAAGCCGCAAGCGAAAGCCGGAATACCTCGCGCCAAGACGCAAAGGACGCCAAGGACTCGAGCGGAAAATTCGATATTGGGATTTCGAGATTAGCAACAATCTTGGCGTCCCTGGCAGGTTGCTCAGGACATGTTTGGCGCGGGCCAATCCTGGTTCTCAAGAGCCACAGTCATTAGAAAATTTGCTCAGGCCGCGAGAGACTCCGAAGTATAGAATGACATAGAACCTAAGCGCGGCAGAGCCGCAACCGAATAAGAAGGATTAACCGCAGAGATCACAAGGGTCACAAGGTAGGGGCGCGATTGATCGCGCCCTCGGAAAAAGGACCCAGAAGGAAATTTATCGCAGGGAACGCAAAGTACGCAAAAAAATAACTGGGAATATCTCCCGCCAAGGCGCCAAGACGCAAAGGTAAAAACAATTTCCGAACTTGGCGCCTTGCGGGAGGATTATCCGAGTTCGAAAGGGTTCCAATCCGTGAGATTTGCGCAAGCTGCGCAAGTTCTCAACTATAGTAGTACAAAGGTTCCTAGCGCGGGCAGAGCGGCAACCAAGGAAGAAACGGATATTTCACCGGCATTTTAAAATGGACCTTCGGGCAGGTCGGGCCAGGAAGACAGCAGCTTGCCGTAACCGCTGATCGCATACTTGCAGCCGAGCTTGGAAAGAATCAGCCAAAGCATCGCCGGATTGCTGGCGACGATCGGTGTTTTTAACTCGCCTTCCAGCTTGTCCAGAATCGGTATCGGATCGAGCAACGCGCCCTGAAAATAAATTGCGTCGATGTCCGGAAATTGCCGGAGCGCGCCGCGCGTCATCGACTCCACGTCCCGTGGAGTGAGCTTTAGCGCGTCGGTGTGAGCGCGCAGCGTTTGTGCCGGATAAAAGGCTTCGATGCCGAACCCGGCGAGATAGTCGCGATAGAGTTTCTTAAGCGGGTCGTCGACCGGCGTCATCAAGAGAATGCGTTTGGCGGAAAATGCCTTGAGCGCGCCGACCGAGGAGCGGAGCGCGAGGGAAACAGGAACCGTCAACTCGGCGGAAACCTTCTCCCACATGCCGGGATTGAGCGCTTCCTTGGGCGCGCCGCTGATGATCACGCCGTTCCAGCCGCGCTTGACGATCAATTCACGGGTTTGATCGATGAGGCTATCGACTTTGCCTTGCACATCGTAAAGTGAAGTCTTGACTCCGGCTTCTTGGACAAACGTCAGTTCGACATCCTTGGGGATGAACGCTCTGAAGCTGGCGTGGTGCGGGCTTGACGGCGCGCTCGAACCGACGAAGCCGATCCTTGTACTAATCGCGGGCGGCACAGGTCATTCCATTCCTATGACGCTTTGAATTCACTCTTGTCCAAAATCTCCCCTGGCCTCTCTTTTTCAAAGAGAGGAATTGTTTTCTAGTCGGCACATGCCCCCTTTGCCAAAGGGGGATGGAGGAGGATTTTTTTCGCGAAGCGTTAATGGAGTTCATGCAGGGAATAATATTCACGCCCGCATATTATTTCGGCGGTGTTTCTGAAGCCAGCACGCCGCGAACACCCCAGTCCTCCTTCGCGACATCGTGGAAGAGAATGTTAAGCGACTCGGGCTTGATGTTGGCGACTTCCTCGAAGTCTTTTGAGATCCGCTTGACCAACTCGTTTTTTACCTGAGCGCTTCTCCCGGGGAATAAGTAAATGTGTACGACCGGCATGGCGACCTCCTGCTAAATTAGTCGGTTCAGCAATATGAAACTGGCGGCGGAAAGGCAACTGAAAAAAGGCAACGAGTCGATTTGTCATCCCAAATGAGGCGAAGATCTAGTCCAAACCGGAGCACTGAATCGCCCTCGGCTCAAACCCGAGGGGAGTTGGCGATTGGCAATCGACTTCCTCCCATTTCCGTCATTTCCGCATGGGTTTTAGCGGGAATCCGTCTTGGACTTATTCATCCTCTCGCACTGCCTGGATGCCCAGCGGAGCTTATCCTGAGATCATCGAAGGGCGGGCATGACGGACTTTGATTTGAAGAGGAAGATTTTAACCATCTCCAGAGAGATACTTACTAGAAAACCCGTTTCAGCGCTTGACACCCACGTGCGGTTGGGATGACAATGGCTCCACTTCGCGCGGGAGAGATGATCATGGAAAGAACAGTTGCCAGCCGGCTCGGTATATCGGTCTCGGAACGGATTTCGTTCCTGCTCAAATCGGGAATCTTTCTGTCGGTTTGCGGCGCTACATTGTTTGTTGCTTTGGCCGCCAGTTATCCGGCGGTCCATGACACGCTGCACAACGTCCGTCACGCGTTGGCCGTCGTTCCTTGTCACTAAAAAATCTTGCCGCACTCCTTTTTATCGTTCTCGGCGCGCTCTTCGGCCCGGCATTGCGGGCCGAGGAGCTGAACGTCCACTTTAAAACCACGCCGCGCTCGGAATTGCTTCGGCCCTTTGTCGACCCGACCGACCTTTCGTTGCTGATTACCGGCACGGATGGCCGGCCGGTTGAGCAGGGAACTGTCTCAATCCGGCTCGACGCGCCGCGGCCAGGGCGTTTTTTCTCGACCGATTATCCGCTGGTGGAAGGGACTGTACTGAGCGAGATGGAATTGCCGCTATGGCAGGGCCGAGCAAATTGGAAACAGCTCTTTCCGATCAGGGGTGAATATCGATTAACCGTGGATGTCGTTTCCGGCGATGGCACACGAGCGAGCAAGGCGTTTACATTTGACGTCCGTGAGAGTCAAAAGAAATGGCTTGCGCTCGTCGCATTTTCCGCAGGTTTGTTTCTCCTGGGCTTTGTTGCTGGAAGAGTGTTTACCGGCGCACGAGCGGACACCGCTTTGGCGATTCTGGGAATGACGTTGCTGGCCGGGGCTGCCGGAGTTTCGGCGGCGCAGCAACGCGACGCGTCGGGTACGGCCGTTCTAGAAATTGAACCAGCGACAGTTGGAGAAACAAGCGGAGTGCGCTGGCGTTTGGCGACCGATGGGGTCGGCAATCGGCGAGAGGCAACGCTGACATTAACTATCACTCAGTTGGAAAAGCAGAAAGTTGTGTTCGCAGTTGAAAAGATTGCTGTACCCGGTGAATGGTCGATGAAGTTTCACTTTCCGGACGGCGGGGGGTATCGTGTCGCCGCGGTCGGCAATGTTCCTGGCCTAGCGCCGGTTCGGAACGAGCGGGCGATAGCAGTAACCGGTGTTGAGCCGCCGGCAAGCGCTATGGTGCCGGCGCTGGCCTTTTTCATCGTCTTGATTGCAGCAGGGCTTGGAGTGGGACGTTGGACTAAACGGCGGAGCGCGGGTCTTATTTAAAAAATGTTTTCTTAATTCCGATTCATTTGCCGGGCAAAGAGCCGGAGCATCTCGGTTTGGACCTCCTCACCCGCGCCCTCTCCCCCACGAAAAAGTGAGGAGAGGGGAACTACTTCAATCTCAGTGTCTATTAAGATCTCAGACTGCGCAGTATTGAGCGGGTAGGTTTGTCAAAAACCAAGGGCGTTCGTCGCGATGACGAACGCCCTCGTTTAAGAGCTTTGTGAGATCGAGAGTCTAGTTTTCCGACACGTCGATCAGCACGCCGTCGGGGTCGGATGTTTGGAATTGGCCGAAACAGCAAGTGGCGAGCAGTTTTTGCCGCACTTCGCGCTCGGGATTTTTTTCCGGACGATCCTCGGGTGATGGGTTGGCACTCGCGAACTTTTCCAGGTCCGCTTTGAAGGCGGCGATGCTTTCGACTTTGAAGCCGATGTGGTCCAGGGCCGGGCGCTCGATGCCGGAGCCGTAGAAGTCGGAGATCTTCCACGGCATGACGGCCAGCGTCACTTTGCCATCGGAGAGATAGTGATTGGGATCGCCGGCGGGCTTTTCCAGTTCGTTCAACTCGAAAACATCTCGATAGAACTCGGCGCATTGGTCGGGCTCCACGCAACGGAGCCCGAAGTGGCCGATGCGACGCTTACGCTCCTCGACTTTGTCGGTGTATATATCGCGGCGGTTTTCCATGTTTAGCTGTGACAAATCGAAAACGTTTCCCATCGGATCGTGCAGGCTGATGCCGGCGAAGGGCCGATTACTGGGGCGGTGGAGCACTTGGATCTTGGGATATTTTTCTTTGAGCCGCGCGAAGACCACCTCCGTGTCCTGAACTTCGAAGCCGAAGTGATCGAAACCGGCGTGGCGTCCTGGAGCACGCGGATTGAGATTAAGGCCGACGTAGCCGTCGCCGACGACTACGGCACCGCCGGAGCGCGTCAGACCGGACCTCTTCATGCCGAACACATCTCTGTAGAAGTCGCCTTCCTGGTTAGCGTTACTGGTGACAATCGCCATATGCCGCATTTGTGCAAACATGATCGCCCTCCGTTGTGCCGTCGAGATGAAGCCAACCTAGTCGAAGAGGGCCGGGGTTGTCAATCCACTCCGTAACGAAAAAGAGATTTGGGAATAGAGTATTAGTCCGGTGTCTTTCACGCGCCACATTTAAGTGCTGCATGGCCGTGGCCGCGCCGCAATCGTGCTCCAGTCATTCAGTCAGGTCAAGATCTCTCACGGAGTTTACCCTGAGTACCTTTAATCGAAGGGTTCGAGATGACAAATCGCTCATTTATTGTCATTCCGAGCGCGGAGCGAGGAATCTTTCTCGGCGTGAAAATTCATGGCGGACTCTAAATAACCACTACCCATTCGGCTGACGCTTCGATCAGCGGCGCCGGGCAATGCCCAGAGAAAATGATTCATGCGCGCGATTTAGGGAGTTTCTGGGAGGAATGGCGCGCGTCCTCGCGATGACTAGGCTAGCAGGCTGCAATCAGGTTTTTCAGCAATCTGCTAGACGGCTCTCCTCAATTTTAAATAGTTTCTCTAACGGCCCAGTGAGTTTATAATCGCCTCACTGGCGATAGGGAGCACCGAGTATGTTACTTGCGGGAGATGCGACATCGGCGACTGCAAAACCTCCGATTGCACAGGCGACGGTCGATTACAGCCGGGTGCTGCGGGCCATCGGCCAAGACTTGACCGATCTCTTTCCCAAACTTCTCGAAATCGAAAACGATGGAGCGAACTTCATCGCGCGCGGTCACAGTCATCCCAATCCATTTCACCAGCAGAGGACATCGGCTTGCAAGAATGTTTGGCACAAGCTGATCGGTAAAAAAGCCGAAGCTGAACCGATTGCGTTTGAGCCAGCCGCACTTGGTTTTCACCGGACCTATACTCCGGCCGACATCGACCGGCTGGATAGGCTGTATAGCGCCGGCCGAACCGGGCAAGTAGGAAGGCCGGACAGCTACAGTCTCGCCGAGCGGCTACGGGTCATGGGTGGCATCGTAGATTCGCGCAAGGGCAGGCTCAAACAACTCCGCAAAAATGCCGACCAGCTATTCGTGGACTACTGGGGTGAGAACGGTGAAATTCACACGGCGAAACTTACAACCGTGATCATGTACCGCAATCAGCAGCACGAACCCTCGCGCAGTCCGGCGCCCAAAGAACTTTGGGAAGGGTATGATTTTTGATTCACTCCGCAATGAGATGAGCGCCTCTTGAATCCCAGTTCTGCTTCAGCTTTCCCACTTCTGATTCCATGAAACCTTCGATCAGACGTTGACGACCACGACGCCCTTGGGTTCGAGATAGTAATCCAGGGCTTCGGGGCCGTGCTCGCGGCCCACGCCGCTCGATTTAACGCCGCCGAAGGGCAGCTCGTCGTAGCCGTAGTGGAGCGAGTTGACCCACACGTTGCCAGCCTGGAGCTTGTCGATCGCTTTATTGGCATCTAACAAATTGCGCGTCCAGATCGATGAGCCGAGTCCGAACTCCGAAGAGTTGGCTTTCGCGAGCGCTTCATCGAGCGTTTTGAACGTGTAGACCGGCAGCGCCGGACCGAAGACTTCTTCCTTGGTCATGCGCGCGTCGTCGGGCACGTTGCTCATCAAGGTCGGCAGATAGAAAAATCCTTTGTCGAAGTCGCCGCCCGTGGGCCGTTCGCCGCCGAGGAGTACTTTGCCGCCGCGCGCTTTGGCGTCTTCCACTTGTTCTTCGACTTCCTGTCTTTGCGAGCCGATGTGAATCGGTCCCATGCGGGTTTCTTTACTCATGCCGTTGCCGACGGTTTTCTTTTTTAGGATTTCCACCAGGCCGCCGATGAAATTGTCCGCGATGGATTCCTGCAAGAAAAGCCGCTTTACGCCGAGGCACATTTGGCCGCAATTGAAATAGCGCCCTACGTCGGCCATCTTCACAGCCAAATCCACGTTGGCGTCCTCCATGACGATCATTGGATCGCTGCCGCCGAGCTCCAAGGTGACGCGCTTGATTTCGCGGCCGGCAACTTCCATGACGTGACGCCCGACCGGCGTCGAGCCGGTAAAGGCGATGCGGCGGATGCGCGGATTGCGCAACAGCTCTTCGCCGACGCTGCCGCCGGGGCCGGTGACGATGTTGACCGTGCCTTTCGGCAGCGTCTTTTGCGCCTTGCCTTCGCCGAAGGTCGCCTGGGCGATCAGTTCGATGACGCGAATGGTCGCGAGCGGAGTCGTGCTCGCAGGTTTGATGATGATCGTATTGCCGGCGGCGAGCGCTGGGCCGAGCTTGGTGCCCATTAGAGTCAAAGGAAAATTCCACGGCACGATGCCGCCGCACACGCCGATCGGCTGGCGCACGACCATGCCGTAGGCGCCTTTCTGCGGCAGCGGCACGTGAGAGCCGCGCACTTTCGAGGCAAGCCCCGCGTAGAATTCCAAGCCGTGCACGAGGTGATGAATCTCCAAACCGGCTTCGAAAAGCGTTTTGCCTTGCTCTTGCGTCAGCAGCTGAGCGATCTCGCCAGTGTTTTTCTTGATCAACTCGGACGCGTTCATGAGCGCGTTGCCGCGGTCTTCGGGCGAGACGTCCGACCAAGTTTTAAAGGCATCTTCAGCGGCTTGAATCGCTTGCTGAACGTCTTTGTCGTTGCCCTGCGGCACAGTGTCGACGGTTGCGCCGGTCGCCGGATTGCGTACTTCACTCGTATTTTTAGTTACGGAGTCGACGGATTCGCCGCCGATCAACATTTTAGCCATCAGCTGTCCTCCAGAAATAATTAGGGTTCAAACCGTTCAAACCGTTCAAAACGTTCAAACGGAAAAGAGGGATCGGTTATTTTCCCTTGAATTGCGCCGTGCGCTTTTCGAGATAGGCTTTGACGCCTTCCTGGCCGTCCTCGCTGCCGAAAGTTTGAGCGAGAAGCTCGCGCTCGAAGGCCAGCCCGTCCGGCAGAGACAGCTCGAGGCCGGTTTGAATCGCCCGTTTCACTTTGCCGACAGCCAAGCTGCTCTTGTTCGGCACGATGAATTGGCGCGCATAATCCATCACGTCCTGCATAAAGTTTTCTTTGTCGTAGATGTAGTGGACGAGCCCCATCTCGAGAGCTTCTTCGAAGGCAATGGTTTTGCCGGTGGCGCAGAGCTCGAAGGCGCGGGCTTTGCCGACCAGCCGCGGCAAACGCTGCGTGCCTCCCATGCCGGGCATGACGCCGAGGTTGATCTCGGCAAGCCCGACCTTTCCGCCTTCCTTCTTTGCAATGCGGATATCGCAGGCTATGGCGATCTCCAAGCCGCCGCCGACGGCGTGGCCGTTGATCGCGGCAATGACGATCTTCGGCGTATTCTCCAAGCGCATCAAGACTTCATGGCCGTGCAGCGCGAAGTTGTTTTTGAAACTCAAAGGTTTGCTCGAAAGCATGTTGATATCGGCGCCGGCGGAGAAAAACTTTTCGACTTTGCCGGTGATCACGATGGCGTGAACATTGTCGTCGAAGCGCGCGTCGAGGACTGCGGCATCCAATTCTTTCAGTAGTTCCGTCGTGTAGCTATTCACCGGCGGGCGGTTGATTTCCAACACCGCCACGCCATTGTCGATCCGGGATTCGATCATTTTTGCATCTGCCATGGCTTACGCATCCTCCTTCGAAATCAATTCATCAATTAGCTGGCATCCCTTCGCAAGTCAATACCGCTGCGCCGGCTAAAGCATCGCAAATCCGTGAAACACGTTGGAATATTTAGATTGCTTCGGGCCATTTTCATGTTTCTCTCGGGGATGGTTGAAATCCCTCGCCCCTTCGACCTTGCTCAGGCATGCTTGAGGCGAAGTGAAAGTTGGTCATGCCGGTGAACGCCGGCATCCAGGTGACGGACAGCGTCCGTCATACCGTTGGAAAACGGTATCCAGGTTAAGGGGATGGGGATGGACCCCGGTTTTCACCGGGGTGAGTGCGCCCGTGAGGGCGCCACATCAGCACGGTGAAAGTC
>JBOHVN010000335.1:0-24316 GCA_050735675.1 Binatia bacterium
GGGTGATCGGGCAGCTCGACCGGACCGCTGCGATTGTCTTGGCACATCACCTGCTCGGGAAACACGGCGGCCAAGAGATCTTCGGCGCGCATGCGTTGAAGCGCGACCGCAACCTTGCGCCCGCCGTCGTGGCGTTTGATTGCCAAAGCGCGCGTTGCGTTCCAACGCCAGCGGTTGTCGAACATCGGCGAGGCCAGCGCCGCCTGAGTCAGATTGGATTCGAGATTACCCGGCCGCAGCATGGAAAAAACTTCAGCCAACGGAAACGAATGCTGCTCGACCAGCGAAATGCACAGACCATCGTCGGTCGCCGCGGCCTGGAGCTCGCGGTCAAAACTGACGCAAAAGCGCTTGCGCAGCGCGAGCCCCCAGGCGCGATTGATGCGCCCGCCCCAGGGCGAATGAAGAATCAATTGCATGCCGCCGGCCTCGTCGAAAAAACGCTCGGCGATGATCTTATCCTGCGACGGGACGGTGCCGAGAATTTGCACGGTGTCGGCAACGTAACTAACGATCTGCTCGGCGGCGCTGTGCGGCATGGAGACTTGTTCCATCAGCCACTCTGCCGCCCGCCGGCGATCAGGCAGTCTCTCGGCCACGGCTTTGCGTAACTCGGACACCGCCGTGGATAACTCGAGCGTGCGCGCCGGCGCCTCGCCCAGCCAAAATGGAATACTCGGCGGCAATCCCTGGGCATCTTCGACCCAAACCGTTCCCGAGGCGACGCGCCGAATGCGCCAGGAACGATTACCCAGGAGGAAAATATCGCCGGCGAGACTTTCGATGGCGAAATCTTCGTTCACCGTCCCGACGAAGGCTTCGCTCGGAAACTCGATGACCCGGTAATCCGCCGTGTCGGGGATCGCGCCGCCGTTGGTGATCGCGGTCAGGCGCGCGCCGCGGCGGGCGCGCAGCATACCGTGGATACGATCGCGGTGCAGATAAGCGCTCCTGCGGCTCCTCCTGGTTTCCACCCCCTCGCTGAGCATTTCAACCAGCTGATCGAAATCTTCCCGCGCGAGATCTTGATACGGGTAAGCCGAGCGCACGAGCTGCCACAACCGTTGCTCGCTGATTCCCGCCTCTTCGCCTCTTCTGTGCGCGCCGGTGCCGCTCTTTGCGGTCGCTTCCAAACTTGCGACGGTGGCGACCATCTGCTGTGCCAAAATATCGAGGGGTTTGTTGATGATCGCAAGCTTGTCCAATTCGCCCTGGCCCACGGCGCGGATCGCCGCGACGGATTGCAGCAAATCGTCGCGCGTGAGCGGATAAAAGATGCCCTTGGGGACCGCGCCCAGCCAGTGACCCGACCGTCCGACTCGTTGCAGCAGAACGGCGAGATTACGCGGCGAACCGATGTGACAGACGACGTCGACGTGGCCGATGTCGATACCGAGCTCCAACGAAGCCGTTGCCACGACGACGGCATATTGGCCGGACTTAAGCTTTTCTTCGACTTCAAGGCGAGTCTTGCGCGATAAGCTGCCGTGGTGCGCGCCGACCTTGCCCTCGCCGAGCCTCTCAGTGAGCTGGTGCGCCACACGCTCGACCAAGCGGCGCGTGTTGACGAATACCAACGTCGTGCGGTGCGCTTTGATCCGCTCAACGAGCTTATCGTAGACCGCCGCCCAGATATCCTGGCGAATGATCGGACCCAGCTCTTCATCGGGCACTTCGATGCTAAGTTCCATCTCGCGCCGGTGACCGACGTCGATGATGGCGCATTGCGGCGTGCCGTCCGGACGAAGATGGTCCGATCCAACCAGTAGACGCGCGACTTCTTCGATCGGTTTTTGCGTCGCGCTCAAGCCGATCCGCTGCAGGGACCGGCCCGTCAACGCATCGAGGCGCTCGAGCGAGAGCGCCAGATGCGCGCCGCGCTTGTCTTGCGCCACGGCGTGAATCTCATCGACGATCAGCGTCTCGGCGGTTTTTAGAAATTCGCGGCTGCGCGGCGCGGTGAGCAAGATATAGAGCGACTCGGGCGTGGTGATCAGAATGTGCGGCGGCCGGCGCACCATCGCTTGGCGCTCATGGGCCGGAGTATCGCCGGAGCGCACGGCGACTCTGATGGTCGGCAGGAGAATGCCTTCCCGGCCCGCCAGTTGGTAGATTTCCGCCAGCGGCGCTTGCAGGTTCTTGGCGATGTCGTTGCCGAGCGCCTTGAGCGGCGAGACGTAAACTACGCTGGTACGCTCGTCGAGCTCTCCGGCAAGCGCCCGTTTAATCAGCCGGTCGATCGACCAGAGAAATGCCGCGAGGGTTTTTCCCGAGCCGGTCGGCGCGGCAATCAGCGTCGAAAGGCCGGCGCCGATCGCTTGCCAACCCTCGATCTGCGCGGCGATCGGACTTTGAAAGCGTTCGACAAACCAGCGCCAAACCAGTGGGTGAAAAGGTGGAATCAAAAAACCATCCTCTCCAAAAAACCACAAACCGTTTAAGACATTTCTGCAGCAAAGCTGGGTGCGCGCCGAGGCGCTTCGACAATTCTAGTTCACCGGCTTGGTTTCAGCCTTGCTTGGCGCCTTAGTTTCCGGGGCAGCACCGACACCGCGATTCAGCAGCTCTTCCATGACCATTTTCGCGCCGGCGTGGCCCTTTTCGGCAAGCTCGCTGACTTTGGTAACGAGACTCTGGAACTGCGCCTGGATCTTTTGCGCCTCCTGAATCGCCGCTTGCTGACTGGCTTTGACCAATGTCAGATTGCTGCGCTCGTTGAGCAATTGAAAAGTCTGAAAACCGAAGTAAATCGCCAGCGCCGCCAGCGTGAGGCTCAACGGCAACGTCAGCGATGGTTTCTCAGTCACCGGGGGAGTATCCAACGGCTCCGCCTCACCAATGTTTTCGCTCTCGTCATGCTCGGCCATGACGCCTCACTTTTTCGGCGCCGCGCTCTCGGGCGCGACGTCGAGATTGATGCCGCTCAAGGCCAGCAGCTTTTTCAGCTGCTCATCGTTAGTCTTTAACGCCATGTTGGCGAGCACCGTGATGAGCTGGCGATTGAGCGTTTCGAGCTGAATCGTCTGGGCAATCTCTTGTTGGCGCTCGCTGACCTCTGCTTGAATCGACTGGTTCCCCAGGGCAATGACAATATTGACGATGACCAACAGGAGAATCAGCGCCGACCATGCCGCCAACAAAATTCTGGTTTTTCTAGTCATGAGATTTTGCCCGCCAGAGAATTGGATGCCAATGATGAAAGACGCGCCGGGCCGGGTTATATCAGTAAATCAAACTGCCGAGCCGCTCCCAACGCACCCAGCGGTCATTGCCGTCCCACGACCAGTAAATCAGGAAGGCCTTGCCGCGCACGTCGTCGAGGTCGACGAAGCCCCAGAAGCGGCTATCGTAACTGCGGTCGCGATTATCGCCCATGACGAAAATATGGTTCGCCGGCACCGTTTTCGGTCCGTAATCGTCGCCGCTGCCGACTCCGCCGGCTTGCGGGTCGTAGCCGGCGAAGTGTCCGTGCGGATCTTCGATCTGTTTGCCGTTAATGAAAATCGTCTTCTTGCGGATTTCCACGGTATCACCGGCGACGGCGACGACTCGTTTGATAAAATCCTTTGAACGGTCCTCCGGGTAAATAAACACCACCACGTCGCCGCGCTGCGGGCTGCCGTACTCCAACAAGTAACGTTCGAGGAACGGAATCCGCAAACCATAAGACAGCTTATTGACCAGGATATGATCGCCGATCTGCAAGGTCGGAATCATCGAGCCGGACGGAATTTTAAACGCTTGCACGATAAACGTCCGGATAAACAGCGCCAGAATCAGCGCCATGATAATGGCTTCCGCGTACTCGCGAAAAGCCGATTTTGTCTTCACCGTTGCGGGCTGCTCCATCACACTTTGCTCTTTCACTTTGTTTACCTTTTCCGACGCCATAAAGCTTCCGGCGTTAAACTTTTAATGCCGCAAGAAACGCCTCTTGGGGAATTTCCACTTTGCCGACCTGCTTCATGCGCTTCTTGCCTTCCTTCTGGCGCTCCAACAGCTTGCGCTTACGCGTGATATCGCCGCCGTAACATTTGGCCGTCACGTTCTTGCGCAGCGCTTTTACCGACTCGCGCGAGATCACGCGGCTGCCGATGGCGGCTTGGATCACGACTTCGAAAAGCTGGCGCGGGATCAATTCGCGCATCTTCTGCACCAGGTCGCGGCCGCGGGAGTAGGCCCTGTCGCGATGGACGATCATGGACATGGCATCGACTACGTCACCGTTGATGCGCACGTCGAGTTTGACCACGTCCGCGGCGCGGTAGCCGGCCAACTCGTAATCCATCGATGCATAACCCCGGCTGAGCGATTTAAGCCTATCATAAAAATCTACGACAATCTCATTGAGGGGCAACTCATACACCAACACCACCCGTTTCGGACCAAGATAGCGGATTTCCTTTTGGCTGCCGCGTTTTTCTTCGCAGATCTTGAGCACGCCGCCGAGAAACTCCTGGGGCAAGTGGAGGGTCGCCTGGATCACCGGCTCTTCAATCCGTTCGATCTCGGATTCGTTGGGCAACCTGACCGGATTATCGATCATCAGCGTGTCACCCGTCATGGTCACGACCCGGTAGATCACCGTCGCCGCCGTGGTGATCAGGCTCAGGCCGAACTCGCGCTCGAGCCGCTCGCGCACGATGTCCATGTGCAGCAGGCCGAGAAAGCCGCAGCGAAAACCGAAACCCAGCGCCTGCGATGTTTCCGGCTCGTAGGTAAACGACGAGTCGTTGAGACGGAGCTTTTCCAGCGCTTCGCGCAGCGCCTGGTACTGCCCCGAGTCGGTGGGATAGAGCCCGCTGAACACCATCGGCTTCATCGGTTTGAATCCGGGCAGCGGGCCAACGCTCGGGTTATCGTCCGTCGTGATGGTGTCGCCGATCTGGGTTTCGGCGACCTCCTTGATCCCCGCCATGAGAAAACCGACCTCGCCAGCTCTCAGCTCCGCCACCTCCACCGGACTCGGGGAATAAACACCGAGGCGGAGCACTTCGAAGGCATTGCCGCTCGCCATCATGCGGATCTTGGTGCCCTTGCGCACCGCGCCGTCGAAAATTCGCATCATCACGACCGCGCCGTGGTAGGGATCGAACCAGCTGTCGATAATCAATGCGCGCAGCGGCGCCGCCGGATCACCCTTGGGCGGAGGAAAGTGCTGGATGATGCCTTCGAGAACATCTTCGGTGCCGACCCCCTCTTTGGCGCTGGCCATGATCGAAGCGGAGGCGTCCAAGCCGATCACGTCTTCGATCTCGCTTCTTACCCGCTCCGGCTCAGCGCTCGGTAAATCGATTTTGTTAATCACCGGAAGAATTTCCAGGTTGTGATCCAGCGCCATGTGCACGTTGGCGACCGTTTGAGCTTCGACTCCTTGCGCCGCATCGACGACCAACAGCGCGCCTTCGCAAGCCGCCAGGCTGCGCGATACTTCGTAAGTGAAATCGACGTGGCCGGGAGTATCGATCAGGTTGAGCTTGTACTCTTTGCCGTCCTTGGCCCGGTAGCTCAGGCACACCGGGCTAGCTTTTATGGTAATCCCGCGCTCGCGCTCGAGCTCCATGCTGTCGAGGATCTGATCGGTCCGTTCGCGCGCGCTGACCGCGCCGGTAAACTCCAACAAGCGGTCCGCCAGGGTCGACTTGCCGTGATCGATGTGGGCAATGATGGAAAAATTTCGAATATGATCGAGAGTCATCGGCCGGCCGTCGCGCGATAAAATTCGGCCGTGCGCCGTAGCCCGTCCGCCAACGCCATCTGCGGCCGCCAGCCGAGCACCTGGGCGGCCCGGCGCGCGTCGAGGCAGCTGCGCCGCTGCTCGCCGGTCTTGGCCGGCCCATGCACGGCTTCTATCTGACTGTCGACGGTTCGGCGCAGATGCTCAAAGATCGTGACCACATCGGTTTCCACGCCAGTGCCGATATTGACGGCGCCGACGAACGACGAATCTAAGGCCGCGACATTGGCGGCCACCACGTCGCCGACGTAGACGTAATCGCGCGTCTGGCCGCCATCGCCGTTAATGACCGGTGTCTTGCCCGTAAGCAGCAGGGATAAGAAAATCGCCACGACGCCGGCCTCGCCTTTGGCGGATTGGCGCGGGCCGTAAATATTGGCATATCGCAGCGCGATGTACGGCAGACCGAAAGCCTGTTGGTAATACGAGAGATAAAGCTCGCCGGCCCGTTTGCTCACGCCGTAAGCGCTCGCCGGCCGCGTCACGTGATCTTCCGCCGCCGGAAACACATCCTGCTCGCCGTAAACCGCACCTCCCGAAGAAGCGAACATCACTTTTTTGACAGCGCAATTCTTGCACGCTTCGAGCAAATTGATGAATCCGATGATATTGACACGCGCGTCGAAGCCGGGATCGGCCACCGAATGGCGCACATCCATTTGCGCCGCGTGATGGCTCAACACGTCCGGCTTGATCCTTCCGATCAAGCGGGCAGCCTTCGGATCGGCGATATCGACTTCGTGCAGCTCAGCTTTCGCATTGAGATGACTGCTCTGGCCGGTGGAGAGATCATCGAGAATATGCACTTCGTGGCCGCGCTCGAGATACGCGTCGACAATATGCGAGGCGATGAACCCGGCGCCTCCGGTGACGACGATTTTCACGTCTTTTGCTCCGCGAGCCGGGCGCGAAAGTACTCGATCGTTTTCACAAGCCCCTCTTCCAGCGTGACCTTGGGCTCCCATTTAAGGATCTGCTTGGCCTTGGTGATATCGGGCTGGCGCACCTGCGGATCGTCCTCGGGCAGAGGTTTGTACTCTATTTCGCTCTTCGAGCCCGTCAGCTTGATAATCCTCTCTGCAAATTCGAGGACGGTCATCTCATGAGGATTACCGATATTGACGGGCAGATGGTGATCCGCTGCCAGCAGCTTGTTGATTCCGTCAACCAAATCGTCGACGTATTGAAAGCTCCTGGTCTGCTGGCCCTGGCCGTAAACCGTCAACGGCTCTCCTTTGAGCGCCTGCATAATAAAATTCGGCACCACCCGGCCATCGTGCAAGCGCATGCGAGGGCCATAAGTATTGAAGATCCGCACAATGCGCGTATTCAAGCCGTGGTAGCGATGGTAGGCCATGGTCATCGCCTCGGCGAACCGCTTCGCTTCATCGTAGACGCCGCGTGGTCCGATCGGATTAACGTTGCCCCAGTACTCTTCATTTTGCGGCCGCACCAGCGGATCGCCGTAGACTTCCGAGGTGGATGCCAGTAAATAAACCGCGCCTTTCGACTTTGCCAAACCCAGAGTATTGTGCGTGCCCAACGCGCCCACCTTGAGCGTTGGAATCGGCAGCTCGAGATAATCGACCGGGCTCGCCGGCGAGGCGAAATGCAGGATGTAATCGAGCGGCTCCGGCACCTCGATGTAGCGGCTTACGTTGTGATCGATAAAACGAAACCGCGGATTTTTGAGGAACGCCCCGATGTTTTGTTTGGCGCCGGTCGAGTAATTATCCATGCACAGCACTTGATGGCCTTGACTGAGGAAACTCTCGCACAGATGGGAGCCAATAAAACCGGCGCCGCCGGTCACTAAGCATCTAGCCATCGTGACGTCCTATTGAGTAGTAGGTAAACCCCAGCTTACGCAGGTCGATCGGATCGTAAATGTTTCTGCCGTCGAAAATGACCGGCTTCGCCAACAGATTTCTAATTCGCTCGAAATCGGGGCGACGAAACTCGTTCCATTCGGTCAGGATGAGCAGCGCCGCGGCGCCGTGCAGCGCATCGTAGTTCCGGTGAGTGTATTGGATCCGGTCACCGAAAATTTTCCTCGCCTCTTCCATCGCCTCCGGATCAAAGGCCTGCACGCGCGCGCCCGCGGCCAGCAAGGATTCAATGACCGGAATCGCCGGCGCATCGCGCATGTCGTCGGTTCTCGGCTTGAAAGCGAGTCCCCACACGGCGAAAGTAACGCCGGATAATTGAGCGCCGAAGTGACGCTTGACCTTTTCGACCAGGAGACTTTTCTGTCGCTCGTTGACGGTTTCGACCGCCTTGAGCAAGACCATCTCCGGGTCCTCGCCGCCCATGCCGATCATCGCGCGGATGTCTTTTGGAAAACAGGACCCGCCGTAGCCGACGCCCGGGAAGATAAAATGCGGGCCGATACGGCGGTCCAAACTGATCGCGCGCCGCACTTCGCCGATATCGGCATTCATTTGTTCGCAGAGCCGCGCCACTTCATTGATAAACGAAATCTTAGTGGCCAGCATGGCATTGGAAGCATACTTGCTCATCTCCGCGCTGCGGCTGTCCATGATGAGGATCGGATTGCCGGTGCGAACAAATGGCTCGTAGAGTTCTTTTACCGCTTCCAGCGCTTCGCCATGATCGCCGCCGAGCACGACTCGGTCGGGTTTCATGAAATCATCGACCGCGGCGCCCTCCTTGAGAAACTCGGGATTGGAGACGACCGCAAATGGCTGCGCTGTGTCCTCGGCGATCCATTGTTTGATTTGATCGGCCGTGCCCACCGGAACGGTGCTCTTGATGACGATGACTCTGAAGGAATCCATCGCTTTCGCGATTGCTTTAGCGGTGGCTCGCACGTGGTCCAAATTGGCGTTGCCATTCGCTCCTTGAGGCGTGCCGACGGCGATGAAGATGATCGCCGACTTATTGACCGCCGCCGACAAATCCGTGCTGAACGACAGGCGCTGCTCTGTGGCATTGCGCCGGACCATTTCTTCTAAACCCGGCTCATAAATCGGTACTTTACCGGCCTTGAGCATTTCGATTCTGCTCTCATCAATATCGACGCAGATCACGTCATTGCCGGTCTCCGCGAAACAGGTGCCCGCAACCAAGCCGACATATCCTGCGCCAACCATCGCCAACTTCATGTTCGCCCTCCGCCCTGCAAAATTTCGCC
The DNA here is from genome assembly GCA_050735675.1 of Binatia bacterium. GTDB lineage: Bacteria > Desulfobacterota > Binatia > UBA9968 > UBA9968 > DP-20. The sequence goes on from JBOHVN010000335.1 coordinate 8,892, forward strand.
GATGACGTAAACCGTACGGTCCTGGGACTCATGGTAAATTCGCGCCAGCATTTCGCCCAGCAGCCCCATGGTCACGAACTGAAAACCGATGAAGATCAGCAGAATCGACAGCAAGAGCAGCGGCCGGTTGCCGATTTCAAGATGGTAAACAAATTTTTGCACGGTCAGATAGAGCGCGAGCGCGAATCCGGTCAGGCCGCTGATCACGCCGATCGGTCCGAACACATGCGCCGGCCGCGTCGAGTAGCTGCTCAAGAACTTAACGGTCAGCAAATCCAGCGCGACTCGCAGTATGCGCGTGATGCCGTACTTCGACGCGCCGTGGAGACGCGGCCGATGATTGACCTTGAGCTCGGCGACCTGGGCGCCGCGCTCGTAGGCGATCGCCGGAATAAACCGGTGCATCTCGCCGTAAAGCCGCAGGCTTTTCGCGATATCCTTGCGCATCGCTTTAAGCGTGCAGCCGTAATCGTGCAATTTCACCTTGGTCGTCCAGGATATCAAACGGTTAGCGATCATTGAAGGCAAGCGCCGATTGAGGAACGGGTCCTGCCGCTTGAAGCGCCATCCGACGATCAGGTCGTTTCCCTGTTCGATCTTGTCAAGCAATGCCGGTATATCGGCCGGATCGTTTTGTCCGTCACCGTCCATGAGCACGACGATCTCGCCCTGCGCGTAAGCCAATCCGGCCGCCAGCGCCGCCGTTTGGCCGAAGTTGCGCTTGAGCCGGATGACATGGAGCGTGGGCTGGCTTTGGTGCAGCCGGCTTAAGAGCGCGAACGTCCCGTCCCGGCTACCGTCGTCCACGGCGATGATCTCGTAGCTCTTCTCCAGGGAGGACACAACGCTGTGGATCTCGCGAATTAACGGTTCGACGTTTTGTTCTTCATTGAAAACGGGAACGACGATCGACAGCTCCATCGGTTCAGGAATGAAAATCGGTCAGCTGAATAAACCGCTGGTAGCGTTCTTCGATCTCCGGCATCGACACGTCGGTGAGCCGTTTGACGCCGAAATCTTCCACGGTGAACGACGCGACCACCGAGCCGTAGACAATCGCCCGGCGCAAGCCGCCCTGGCCCAGGTCGGCCGAGCGGGCTAACTGGCCGAGAAACCCGCCGGCGAACGAGTCGCCCGCGCCGGTCGGGTCGAATACTTCCTCGAGTGGATACGCCGGCGTGGCAAACACCGAGGAATCCGAAAATTGCAACACGCCGTATTCGCCGCGCTTGATCAGCACCATCCTGGGACCCATCTTGAGGATCGCGCGCGCCGCCTTCACGATATTGTCGTAGCCGCTCAACAACCTCGCTTCGGAATCATTGATCACCAGGATCTCGATACGCTGGAGCACTTTTTTAAGCTCTTCCCGGCTCTCGCGAATCCAATGATCCATAGTGTCGCAGACCACGAGCTTGAGGCGGCGGATCTGGCGCAGGACTTCCATTTGCATCGCCGGATCGATGTTGCCCAAGAACACATACTCCGCGTCGCGATAACGCTCCGGCAATTTCGGCTCGAAGCCGGCCAGGACGTTCAGTTGGAGCTCGATGGTATCGCGCAAATTGATGTCTTCATGATAGCGCCCGCGCCAGTGAAACGTGTCGCCCTCGGCGCGCTGAAGGCCCTCGATGTCGATCTTCCGCTGGGTGAAGAGATCGAGGTAATCCTGCGGAAAATCCCGGCCGATCACGCCGACGATCCGCACCGGGGCAAAAAAGCACGCGGCGAGAGCGAAATAGGACGCAGAGCCGCCCAGAATACGCTCCGCCGAGCCGAACGGCGTTTCAATCGAATCGAATGCAACGGTGCCAACCACCAAGACGCTCATAAATATTTCCCGATTATCGGGCGCAACGCCGCGCTAAGCTTTTTTGGGATTCGCGACCGCTCCGTGATGATAGCATCCTTTAGCGCCGAGGCACAGACGCACGAACGCTGCCGGGTGAACTCGCCAAGCGCGCGCCGGATGACGCGCTGCGCTAAATCGACGTTGTGCTTGAGCACGGCGAGCACGTGCTCGATTTCCACGTCCCCCGCATGCTCGTTCCAACAATCGTAATCGGTGGCCAGCGCCATCGTCGCAAAGCAGATCTCCGCCTCGCGCGCCAGCTTCGCTTCCTGGAGATTGGTCATGCCGATCACGTGGGCATTCCAGCTGCGGTATAAATGGGACTCGGCGCGGGTCGAGAATTGCGGTCCCTCCATGCACAGATACGTCCCGCCGTCATGAACTTTGGCGTTTTCCTTGCGCGCCGCGCCGGCGAGCACCGCGGATAAGTCCTTGCAAAACGGATCGGCCAGACTCACGTGCGCCACCAGGCCCTTGCCGAAGAACGTGCTGAGACGCTGCGTCGTCCGATCGATAAACTGGTCGGGGATGACCAAATCTCCGGGCGCAATATGCTCCCGCAAACTGCCGACCGCGCTGACGGAAATAATGCGTTCGACGCCGAGCTTTTTAAGCGCGAAAATATTCGCGCGAAAATTCACCTCGGTGGGGAGCCACCGATGCCCCTTGCCGTGGCGCGGCAAGAATATCAACTCGACCTCGCCGAGCCGGCCGGTGATGAGCTTATCGGACGGCTTGCCGAAGGGAGTTTTGACTTCGATCTCACGCATCCGGCCGAGTCCTTCCATCTGGTAAAGACCGCTGCCGCCGATGACGCCGATAATTGGGGCTGCCATTCGCCTGTCAGATCGCTTCAGCCGCGAGTCCGCGCCGCCGCATCCGTCCCGCCTCCTCGCCTTGAAGTTGTCCGCAAGCCGCCTGAATGTCGTCGCCGCGCGGCCGGCGCACATTGATCTGCACGCCTAAATCGCGCAGGACATTCTGAAAGCGCTCGATCTGCCCGGTCGATGGTCTCGAAAAAGAGTTCCCGGGATGGGAATTAAACGGAATCACGTTGACCTTGCTGGGAATGCCCCGCAGTAACTTGGCGAGTTGGCGCGCGTGGTGCTCGGAATCGTTGACGCCGCCGAGCAAAACGTATTCGAAAGTGATGCGTTTACGCCGGGGGATCGGCAGCGCGCGGCAACAATCGAGCAACTGGGTTAACGAGTACTTGCGATTGACCGGCATCAACTCGCCGCGCAGCTCATCGGTCGGCGCATGCAATGAAATGGCGAGGTTCACGTGACTGTCTTCCATGAGCCTTTGAATCTGCGGCACCAAGCCGACCGTAGAAAGCGTCACCCGTCGCGGCGAAATCCCGATCCCCCACTCGCCGTCGCTGATGATCTCCAGAGCCTTGAGGGTCTCTCCGTAGTTCGCCAGGGGCTCGCCCATGCCCATCAGAACTATGTGGCTGATACGCTGCTCCCGGCTCAGGGTGCGACTCGCTTCGATAACTTGATCGACCATCTCGCTCGCCGTTAAATTGCGCTTGAGCCCCAAAACCGCCGTGGCACAGAAGGCGCAGCCAAAGCCGCAACCCGCCTGGGTCGAGATACAGAGCGTCAATCGGCGCGCCTCAGGAATCAGCACGCTCTCGATGCTGACGCCGCCGCCCAGACCGAACAGGAACTTGACGGTGCCGTCACCCGACTGCGCGCGGTGAATCGTCTTTAGCCGGCCGATCGTGAAATTCGCTTCCAACTGTTCGCGCAACGTGCGCGATAGATTGGTCATCTCGCTGAACGACGTCGCCCGTTTTTGAAACAACCACTGGCGGATCTGCTCGGCACGGTAGACAGGCTGCTTGCAGTCAGCAAGAAACGCCGTCAGCTCGCTGAAGCTCAAATTTTTGATGTTGGGCTTCACATGCGAATCCAACGCGGAGTTGGACGCGGCTGCCAGATTAAAGAACTTCGTCCGGTCTGAAAAAGAAAGTAATCTCACTGGCTGCGGTTTCTAGACCGTCCGAACCGTGGACCGCGTTCTGCTCCACGTCATTGCCCCAGTCTTTGCGGATCGTTCCCGGCGCGGCCTTGGCCGGATCGGTCGCGCCCATGATTTCCCGGTTCTTGAGGATCGCGTTTTCGCCTTCGAGCACCGCAACGAAGATCGGTCCGGAAGACATGTACGCGCACAAACTAGCAAAAAACGGCCGCTCTTTGTGCACCGCATAAAATGCCTGGGCTCGCTCCGGCGTAAGTTTCAGGAGTTTTCCCGCGGCGATTCTCAGCCCCGCGCCTTCGAAGCGGCGCAGAATCTCACCGATGAGATTTCTGCCGACCGCGTCGGGCTTGATGATCGACAAGGTTTTTTCCACGCTCATGGTTTTGCTAACGCCTCCTGCATCGTGCGGCCGATGGTCGCCGGTGACGAGGCCATGCGAATCCCGGCCTGCTTCATCGCTGCGATTTTTTCCTTGGCCGTGCCTTTGCCGCCGGCAATGATCGCGCCGGCGTGGCCCATGCGTTTACCCGGCGGCGCGGTCTGGCCGGCGATAAACCCCGCCACCGGCTTTTTCATATTCGCCTGGATCCAGGCGGCGGCTTCTTCTTCGGCGCTGCCGCCGATCTCGCCGATCATGACCACGGCTTCCGTGCCGGGATCGTCGTTGAACATTTTCAGGACATCGACGAATTCGAACCCATGCACAGGATCGCCGCCGATGCCGACGCAAGTCGATTGCCCCAGACCCAAACGCGTGAGCTGATCCACCGCTTCGTAAGTCAACGTGCCGCTACGGGAGACCACGCCGATGCGCCCCGGCTTATGAATATGCCCCGGCATGATGCCGATCTTGCACTCCCCCGGCGTAATCGTTCCGGGACAATTAGGGCCGAGCAGCCGCGAGCTGCGTCCGGCGAGATAACGCTTCACCTTGACCATATCGCGCACCGGCACGCCCTCGGTGATACAAATGATCAGCGCCATACCCGCATCGGCCGCTTCGAGGATCGCATCGGCGGCAAACGGCGGCGGCACGTAAATAACGCTTGCGTTGGCGCCGCTTTCCTTCACCGCGTGCTCGACCGTGTCGAATATCGGAATGCCTTCGTACGCCGCGCCGCCCTTGCCCGGCGTCACGCCGGCGACCATTTGCGTGCCGTACTCCTTGCACGCCTTGGTATGAAACTGCCCGGTCGCCCCGGTGATTCCTTGGGTCAAAACCCGCGTGTTCTTGTCGACTAAGATAGACATGGCTTTATTTTGGATTTTAGATTTTCGATTGCCGATTTTGGATTAGAAGATACCGGACAGACATCATGCATCTACCAATTGTCGTTGTTTTTCTGCGAATCGAAAATCCAAAATCGAAAATCTAAAATCGTTTGACTGCACCGACGATTTTCTCGGCCGCTTCCGCCATCGTCTCGGCGGGAATGATCGCCATGCCGGAATCGCCGAGAATTTTCTTGCCGATCTCCACATTGGTGCCTTGCATGCGGACGACCAAGGGGATGCTGATCTTATGCTCGCGCGCCGCCGTAACCACGCCTTCAGCCAAAACATCGCAGCGCATGATGCCGCCAAAAATGTTGATCAGCACGCCGCGCACGCGCGCGTCGGCCAGGAGAATACGGAAGGCCTGCGCGACCTTTTCTTTGTCGGCGCCGCCGCCGACATCGAGAAAGTTTGCCGGCTCGCCGCCATAAAGCTTGATGATATCCATGGTGGCCATGGCTAAACCGGCGCCGTTCACCATGCAGGCGATGTTGCCATCCAAGGAAATATAGGAAAGATCATACTTGCCCGCTTCGACCTCGCGCGGGTCTTCTTCGTGAAGATCGCGCAATGACAGGATATCTTTCTGGCGAAAAAAAGCGTTGCTGTCGAAATTCATCTTGGCGTCGAGCGCCATCACCTGACCTTCTTTTGTGATGATCAGCGGATTGATTTCCGCCAGCGACGCGTCGCAGTCTTCGTAGGCGCGATAAAGCGCCTGCATGACGCTCGCCATCTTGCCCGTTAACTGAGAAGGCACGCCCAGGGCATAGGCGAGCCGCCGGCATTGAAAGCCGCCGAGACCGATCACCGGATCGATCGTTTCTTTGAGAATTTTTTCGGGATGATGCGCCGCGACCTCTTCGATCTCGACACCGCCCTCCGAGGAGCCAATAACCGTGACGCGAGACTGCGCTCGATCGAGCGCCATGGCGAGGTACAGCTCGCGCTCGATGTTGAGTCCCTGCTCCACCAGCACTCGCCTGACCTGCCGCCCTTCCGGACCGGTTTGATGCGTGACTAAGCTTTTACCGAGCATGGCGCGCGCTGCTTCCATCGCTTCATCGGCGCTCTTGACGACTTTCACGCCACCGCCCTTGCCCCGCCCGCCGGCATGAATTTGCGCCTTGACGACCGACACCCCGCCGCCCAGTTCGAGCGCCGCCGACCTGGCTTCCTCCGGCGTCGTTGCCACGATGCCGCGCGGCACCGGAACGCCGAAGCGTTTGAGAATTTCTTTTGCCTGAAACTCGTGTATGTTCATCCGTCTAATCTAACAGGTTGCTGAAAAGTCTGATTGGAGGCTGCTCAAAAAGATCTCAGAGGCGAGGCGCTCGTTAGTTTCGAGTCTCGTGTTTCGAGTTAACCCGGAACTCGTAACCCTAAACAGCAAATGCCCATATGAGTCTTTCTCAGCAGCCTGCTAATCCATCATAAAACGAGACCCTCAGACTAAACGGTTAGCCTCAGGGTCTCAACACTTTTGAATCTCTACCGAGCTACGCTCCGCCCAACACGCGGTTCATCGCCTGTACAATATCTTTAACATGGCTGAGCGATTCATCGAAGGCCTTCTTGTCGGCAGCATTGAGATGAATATCGATGATCTTCTCAACGCCACCAGCGCCGATCATGACCGGCACGCAGAAATAATAGCCAGTGACGCCATACTCGCCTTCGAGCAACGCCGCGCACGGTAGAATTTCCTTCTTGTCGAAAAGAAAGGCCTCGGTCATTTGAATCGCCGCCGACGCGGGAGAAAAATAGGCCGATCCAGTCTTCAACAAAGCGACAACTTCGCCGCCCGCGTTGCGCACCCGCGCTTCGATCTCATCGAGCCGTTTCGGCTGGATCAACGTCTCCACCGGCACGCCGCCGACAATGCAGGAACTGCGCAGCGGCACCATGTCATCGCCGTGTCCGCCCAAAACCAGCGCCTGCACGCTCTTCACCGAAACGTTGAGATCTTTTGCGATAAAGGACCGATAACGCGACGAATCCAATATTCCCGATTGACCGACCACACGGTTCTTAGGAAAGCCCAGCGCGCGCTGCATCAAGGTCACCATCGCATCGAGCGGATTGGTAATGACGATGACGAAGGAATTGGGCGCGTGTTTCTTGATGCCGTCCGCAACTGAGTTAAGGATCTTGGCGTTAGTTCCGAGCAAGTCATCGCGGCTCATGCCCGGCTTGCGCGCGATCCCGGCGGTAACAATACAAACGTCGGCTCCTTCGATGTCCTCGTATTTGTTCGTGCCGATGACGTTGCCGTCGAAACCTTCGACCGGCCCGGCGTGCGAAAGATCGAGCGCTTTGCCCTGCGGCAGCCCTTCGACAACGTCGAAAAGGACGACATCGCCGAGCCCCTTCAAAAGCGCCAGATGGGCCATCGACCCGCCGATATTACCGGCGCCGATTAATGCGATCTTCTTTCTTGCCATAATTTCCTCTCACTTAAACTGTTTATCTCAGTCCGGTATAGGGTTCATTCAAGCACACCGCGAATCACATCGAGAAAGATTCCTCGCGGAGTTCATCCTGAGTCCCACCGAAGGACTCGGAATGACAACTAAATAAGCAATTTGTCATCTCGAACCCTTCGATAAAGATATTCAGGGTTAAACTCCGTGAGAGATCTTGACCTAACTGAACACTACCCTCAGCCTGGTTACCGGTCCTTCTTCACATATTCTGAATTATCGCGTCACCGAATCCCGAGCAGCTCACTAAATTCGCGCCCGGCATGAGCCGCTCGAAGTCGTAGGTGACCGTCTTGTTGTTGACCGCGCCCTCGATGCCCTTGATGATCAGGTCTGCGGCTTCAGACCAGCCCATGTAACGGAGCATCATCTCACCGGACAGAATGACCGAGCCGGGATTGACCTTATCAAGGTCGGCATATTTTGGCGCCGTGCCATGAGTAGCCTCGAACACCGCGTGGCCTGATTCGTAATTGATGTTGGCGCCGGGCGCGATGCCGATGCCGCCCACCTGGGCCGCGAGGGCGTCCGACAAATAATCGCCGTTCAGGTTCAACGTCGCGATGACGTCGTAATCCTTCGGCCTGATGAGGACGAACTGCAATGTCACGTCCGCGATGGAATCTTTCAGCATCAGTTTTTTCTTCCACTTGCCTTCGCCATGCGTCGGCCAGAGCTTGAGCGCCTCTTCGACTTCTTTCTTAATATCGTTTTGCTGGTCGGGGGACATCATTTCGAAGCCGGGATCGATCATCTTGGCGTTTTCTGCGGCGCTCAAATTCGGGTTGGCTTCTTTGTTGCCCAAGATCCACGATTCGCGCTCGGTGACGACGTCGTTACGGAACTCGCGCTTGGCGAGCGCGTAGCCCCATTCCATGAACGCGCCCTCGGTGTATTTCATGATGTTGCCCTTATGGACGAAATTGATGTTCTTGCGCCGGTTCGCCAGCGCCCACTGAATCGCCGCGCGCACCAGTCGCTCGGTGCCCTCCACCGAAACAGGCTTTAAACCGACAGCGGCCGTGTTCGGAAAGCGAATCTTGGCAAATTCTTTGGGAAAGGTTTCTTTGAGGAGCGATTTGAATTTGGCATTGGCTTCGGTGCCGTTAGGAAACTCGATTCCGGTGTAGATATCCTCGGTGTTTTCGCGGAACACCACCATATCGACATACTCAGGATGTTTAAGCGGCGAAGGCACGCCATTGAAATAGCGCACCGGGCGTTGGCAGACGTAGAGATCGAGCAATTTACGCAGTCCGACATTGAGCGATGTCATGCCGCCGCCGATCGGTGTCGTGAGCGGGCCCTTGATGCCGACGAGAAATTCCGTAAATGCCGGCACGGTTTCGTCATGCAACCAGCTACTATATTGCTTAAAGGACTTCTCACCGGCGTAAACTTCCATCCAGTGGATTTTCTTTTTGCCCTTGTAAGCTTTTTCCACCGCGGCGTCGAATACGCGCACGGAGGCGCGCCAAATATCACGGCCGGTGCCGTCGCCTTCAATGAATGGAATGATCGGATTGTCGGGAACCTGAAGCTGTTTGTTGGCCCCCATCGTAATCTTCGCGCCGTCCTTCGGGACTTTTACCACTCGGTATTCTGCCATAGCCTCCTCACGTGCAAAAATAGCCTAAGGGTCGTGGCGGTTGTCCACCGCTCCTTAGGCTATTGGCGTCTAAAAGTATTTGGAACTGTCAAAAACTAGCTGATTACCCAGAGCGAGTCAAGGCGCCTAACTACTCGTTTTTCTTTCGCTCTAACCATTTTTCCAGATGGCGTCCGGCAACGTCACGGCCACCCAGCCCGAAAGCCAAAGCAAGCGCTAAACAGACCGCCCCGAAGACTAGAATAAATGCCCAGATGACGATCTCGGTAGCGATATCGAGGATTTCAAAAATGCCCGCAACAACGAATATCGTGGTTCCAATATAGGCGGCGCGTCCGATCGCGCCTGCCTGTTCCAAACCGGCATTGGCGCACGAAGTACGGGTTACGGTTTCCAAGAAATTGGCGAAATAAAGACCGAGGATCAGAGTGACCAGAGCGGCGACGATTTTAGGAATGTACAAGTAGATCGTGTGCAGCGTATCGGTGGCGCCGCTCAGGTTAAGGGTTTCGAGCGTGGTCACGATCGCAATCAAGAACAGAAACCAAAAGACCAGTAATCCGACGATGTCCGAGGCGGACTGCTTGATGCCGCCGCGCTCCAGCATCCGATTGATGCCGGCGCGTTCAGCGAGCAAGTCGAAATGGCAGAGCTTTAACAGACGCACGACGACTCTTTTAATAATGTTGCAAACCGCCCAACCCAGGACGATAATCGCCGCGGCGAAAAACAGGTTGGGCAGAAACACCGCAATTTTGGTGACAAACGCATCCCAGAACCCGGTGACCGTAACGATGGGATTCATCAATTCCTCCTGCGCGTACGCAAAATTTTAACTATTTAAATAGGGGAGTCGCGCCAAGGATGTCAATCTGCCGCGCCAAGAAACATAAAGTTTCGCTCTACTTGAATCCACCAGATGCGCCCACTATATTCGATCAACTCGTGATTCGGCTATGCCTTTCAGTTGCTTGATCGGACCCAAACTTTGCGCGTAACCGTCGACAAACTCGCCAAAGCATACGGTTTCTTGTGGGCGCTCAGAGAGCTAAACCTCGAGCTTGCGCCCGGCGAGTGCGTCGCCCTGCTCGGCCCCAACGGCGCCGGCAAGACGACCCTGTTGAAACTTCTCGCCGGTCTGATCACGCCCACCAGCGGAACGATTCGTTTTGACGGTGAGGATTTCTTGCGCGGTGCGGCGCCGTTGCGCGCCCGTGTCGGTCTACTTTCGCCGGCGGACCATCTCTACGAAAACCTGACGGTCAGGGAAAATCTCGCGTTTTTCACCCGGCTTTACGATCGCAATAGCGCCGCGTCTGCCAGCGATGCCGCATTGGAGCAAGTGGGCTTGGCCGATCGCGCCGGCGACTACGTGGCCAATTTATCGAGCGGCATGAAATGCCGCCTGTCGATTGCCAAGTGGCTGCTCTTGCAGCCTGAGATTCTGCTGCTCGACGAACCGTACGGAGTCCTCGATGGCAGCGGCATCGATTTGCTCGAAAATTTTCTGAAAGATCAATGCGCCAACGGCAGCATCGTTGTCATGGCGTCACACCACGTCTCGCGCGTGCTCGGCCTGTGCGAGCGCGCGGTCATCTTGAGTCAAGGGCGCCTGACGTTCAACGAGACCAAGCGCCGGCCCTGGCCGAGCTTCGACCAGGCGTTCAGTGAGTTCTTGCCGCACGGTGGCTCATGACCCTGCTACGGCAAGCGTACTTGCTGCTCTGGAAAGATCTGCTCTTAGAGCTGCGCCGCCGCGACAGCGTGCTGACGATGTTTTTCTTCGGCACATTGCTGCTGTTTGTCTTTCATTTTTCGTTCGATCTCGTTCCAGAAAGAGTTGTCGAAATGGCGCCGGCGCTGCTTTGGCTGGCTTTTCTCTTCACCGGCACCCTCGGCCTCGCGCAACTTTTTCAAGCCGAGCGCGAAAATCACTGCTTCGATGCCTTGCTGCTCTCGCCGCTCGATCGCGGCGCGCTGTTTCTCGCCAAGACCGGCTTCAACTTGATTCTCATGGTGCTTGTCGAAATCGTCGTCATTCCGCTGTTCTGGATACTTTTCAACCTGCGCTCGTGGAATTTGCTACCGCAAGTTTTTCTGGTTACCTTACTTGGGACCATCGGTTTCTGTGTCCTGGGTACGCTTATGTCGGCGATCACGTTGAGAGCCCGGGCGCGCGAGCTCTTGCTGCCCTTGGTGCTCTTTCCGCTGATGATCCCGGTGATTCTGGCCACCATTCGCTGCATGGAAGAGGTGTTGCGCGCCGGCCAGATCGGCGACGCCATGCCGTGGCTGCGCCTGCTTTTAGGTTTCGACGTGATATTCTTGACGGCGGGGGTGCTCATCTTCGATTGGGTGATCGAGAGCTGAACGTGGCCAAACAGCATCGAGCCGTGAACAAAAGAAAAAGCATTCTCGGCGCTCTGGCGCTGGTGGCGGTCGCCATGGGTGTTTATTGGTCGCTGGTCGTCGCCCCGCCGGATGCTTATCAGGGCGAGGTTCAGCGCATCATGTACCTCCATCTGCCGAGCATCTTGATCGCCTATCTTTCGTATTTCTTGGTGTTTGTCGGCAGCGGCTTATATTTATGGAAGCGCGAAAAACGCGACGATATCTTGGCCCACGCCGCCGCCGAGATCGGCGTGCTTTTTACCGCGCTCACGATCATCGAGGGCTCGATCTGGGGCCGGCCGACCTGGGGGGTGTGGTGGACCTGGGACGCGCGCTTAACCTTAACGGCGATTTTGCTATTAATTTATGTAGGCTATCTGATGCTCCGCTCGCTAATTGAAGATGAACAACGCGCCGCCACCGCTGCCGCCGTGCTCGGCATCATCGGTTTTCTCGACATTCCGTTGATTCACATGTCGGTATACTGGTGGCGCACGCTGCATCAGCCGCCATCGATTTTGCGGCCCGACAAATTGCCATGGGAAAACGTTCACCCGAGCATGTTGACCGCTTTGACGATCAGCTTCGTCGGCTTTCTGCTGCTTTATTTTTATCTGTTGTCGCTGCGTTATCGTATCGGCGAGATGCGCCAGGAGATCAAAGCGCTGCGGCTGGAGCGAGACGCAGGATGAGAGCCTGGGGTTTTGTCGCGGCGGCGTATGGAATTGTTTGGGGTGCTATCCTGGTGTATCTTTATAGCTTGAAGCGCCGCTACAACCGGGCGGCTGCGGAACTTGAGCAACTCCGGTCAACGGAGGCTATCGCCGGCGATGAAAAAAAATAGGCGTTTTCTGATTGGCGGAGTCATTATTCTCGCCGCGCTCTCCTACATGATCTACGGCGGCATGCAGGAAGCGATCGTCTACTTCGTCACGCCGACCGAGCTCAAGGCCAACGAGCGCGCTTCCGGCGATAGGTTTCTGCGCATGGGCGGCATGGTAGTTAAAGGCTCCATGCAAAAAGACCTGCAGAATTTGACCTACCGCTTCGAACTCACCGACGGCGGCGCCACCTTCCCGGTATTTTTCAAGGGCGTGCCGCCGGATCTCTTTACCGAAGGCAAAGGCGCCGTGGTCGAAGGCCGGATCGGCGCCGACGGCGTATTCCAAGCGACGACGATTATGGCCAAGCACGCCGAAGAATATAGTCCCCACCCCGACGGCAAGCCTCCCTCGAATAGTTTCGTTCCGGCCGCGGAAGCCATCGCCAAGTGATAGCGACCCTGGGCCATATTTCAATCCTTTTGGCCTTGGTCGCTGCGGTTTGCGGCATCGTCTGTCCGATCCTTGCGGCGCGCTCGTGTCAAGAGCGCTATTTGACTATCGCTCGCAACGCGATCTTCGGCCAGTTCGTTTTGGTCACCTTGGCGGCGGCAACGCTCATTTATGCGCTCGTCGCCACCGACTTTTCCATCAAGTACGTCGCCTTAAACACGACTCGCGCAACTCCGGTTTATTACCGTGTCACCGGTTTGTGGGGCGCGCTGGAGGGCTCACTCTTACTTTGGGAATGGATACTGATCATCTTCTCCGGAGTTACCGCATGGCTGTATCGCGGGCGCCACAAAGAGACCCTCCCGTGGGTGATCATGATTTTCTCGATCGTCTCGGCATTTTTTCTGGCCGTCCTCGCTTTTCTGTCGAATCCCTTCGACACTATTTCGCCGGTACCGGCGGACGGCCGCGGCTTAAATCCGCTGCTCGAAGACGCCAACATGATGACCCATCCGCCGCTCCTCTATACGGGATTCGTCGGGCTCACCGTGCCTTATGCTTTTGCCATGGCCGCGCTGATCACCGGTAAGCTCGATGAAGCCTGGATCGTGAGCACGCGGCGTTGGACGATTATCGCCTGGTTCTTTCTGACCGCGGGAAATTTGGTCGGCGCTTGGTGGTCGTATCACGTGCTCGGCTGGGGCGGTTATTGGGCCTGGGATCCGGTAGAGAACGCCGCGTTCATGCCCTGGTTGCCGGCGACGGCATTCCTGCATTCGATCCAAGTGCAAGAGCGCCGCCGCATGCTTAAAGTGTGGAATCTTTCGCTGATCATCATCGCCTTTAGCTTGACGATCTTCGGCACCTTTCTCACTCGATCCGGCATCATCTCGTCGATCCACGCCTTTTCGTCCGGACCGGTGGGAGGGTTCTTTCTCGCCTTTCTCGCCGTCATCCTGCTTGGCTCCTTCGGCTTGCTCGCCTATCGCGCGGACTTACTCAAAGAGCAACCCGAACTCGATTCGATGGTGAGCCGCGAGTCCGCTTTCTTGCTTAACAACATCGTGCTGGTGTCGGCGCTGTTCACGATCTTTCTCGGCACGATTTTTCCGCTGATCTCGGAAGCGGTCGCCGGCGTTCAAGTCAGCGTCGGCGCGCCGTACTTTAACTCGGTCACCGTGCCGCTGTTTTTGTTTTTGGTCTTTCTCATGGGCGTCGGTCCGATGATCGCGTGGCGGCGCGCGTCCTGGGACAACCTGAGGCGGAACTTTCTCTGGCCGGCGCTCGGATCGCTCGTCTTCGGCCTTGCATTGTTCTTCTGGAAAGTGAAAGAATTCTTGCCGCTCTTGGGTTTCACCCTGCTCGCCTTTGTGGTTCTCACGATTCTTTACGACACGGCGCTCGCGCTCCGCGCGCGCAAACGCATCGCCGGCGAGGGAATCACCCGCGGCCTGATCACTCTCGCCCAACGCAATCAGCGCCGCTATGGCGGCTTGATCGTCCACTTAGGCGTTGTTTTAATTATTTTGGGCATCGCCGGGTCGATGACTTACAGCCTCGAAAAGGAAGCGACCCTGGTGCTCAAACAAGAATTGCAGATCGGCAACTATCGTATCCTGTTCGAAGGCTTGAAAGGCTCGCGCCAACCGACGCATTTTCGCGTCGAAGGCGCCTTCCGCGTTTTTCATAACGGCAGCGACGACGGGATACTGAGGCCGGCGCTTAAATTTTTCCCGACTCAGCAATCTCCCATCGGCCGGGCCGTGCACCAGAGCAGCTTAACCGAGGACATCTATCTGATCCTCTCCGGCTTCAGCGAAATCGATCGCAATCAAGCGACATTAAAAGCCCTGGTGCGCCCGCTGGTAATCTGGATGTGGATCGGCGGCTTTGTCATCGCCTTCGGAACTTTGATCTGCATCTGGCCGATGAAAAAGACAGAATCGGCCGAGACATGAAAAGAACTGCACGGACCTCAAAGCGAACCGACTGCTCACGCGGCGTAACTGAAATCAGGAGTTTGAAAATTTGAAATCTGAGATTGGTCATTCCGAGCGCAGCGAGGACTAGATGCCCTGGCGCCGATTAGGACTCGTTGCTTTGATCATCGTGCCGATCCTGGCTTTGCTTGCCTTCGGCTTTACCCGTGATGCGCGCTATATCACCTCGCCGCTTATCGCCAAGCCGGCGGCGCCGTTTACGATCAGGCTTTTCGACGGCGGCAAGCTCGCGCTGGAAGATCTGCGCGGCAAAGCCGTATTTCTCAATTTCTGGGCCTCGTGGTGCCTCCCATGCCGCGCCGAGGCGCGCGACCTCGAGGCCGCATGGCAGAAAGTGAAAGATAAAAACATGGTTTTTATCGGCGTCGCGCTTCAAGACACCGATCGCAACTCGCTTGAGTTTCTCAAGGAATTCGAGGTCACCTACCCCAACGGCAAAGACGAGTCCGGCAAGATCGCCGTCGATTACGGCACCTGGGGTATACCGGAAAGCTTTTTCATCGACCCGCAAGGGCGCATCACCTACAAACACGTCGGCGGCATCCGCGCGGC
>JBOHVN010000336.1:0-16277 GCA_050735675.1 Binatia bacterium
GAAATTGCCTATTATACCCGGTGTCACGATGCGGCGCCCTTGATAACTCAGCATTTTTTTCGATGCCATAAAGCTTGAAACGAAGAAATCATGAGTTTCGCGACAGAAACTAGTCTAGAGGGTCAGCTGAACGGTTTGTCGTTGGTTTAAGCTCCAAGAACTCTGAGATCCGATAAAACTACGGAGGAAGTTGTTTTATGGGCAATTCTGCCATGATTCCAGTGAGTCGGTATCTCGGCTCGTTGCTGCTGCTTTTCGCCGCTGCTTGCGCCGCGCCGGCGACCGATTACCGCACGATCCTGAGCCACGCCGAGCGGCCGGAGAACGAACGCCAACTAGACGCCGCGCGTAAGCCGGAGCAAGTGATGGCCTTTTACGGCGTCAAGAGAGGCGACAAGGTGGCGGATCTGCTGGCGGGGCGGGGGTACTACACCATTATCATTTCGCAAATCGTCGGCGCGGATGGCGTCGTTTATTCCACCAATACACGCGCGCGCGAAGAGTGGTCAGATCGTTTTAAGCGGCCGCCTTTCACGAATGTTAGGACCGTCGTCGGTCCGATGGATCAGATTGGCTTGCCCCAGGACGGCTCGTTAGATTTCGCGCTGACCCATCTCAACTATCACGACTTGCCCCAGGCAGCTCGGGCGGGAATGAATAAGAGAGTACTGGCGGCGCTAAAAACGGGCGGCATTTACGGTGTCGTCGATCATTCGGCGCGGGAAGGGAGCGGTGACTCGGACTCGAAGACCCTGCACCGCATTGATAAGCGGCTGGTGATCCAAGAAGTCACCGACGCCGGTTTTAAGCTCGTCGAAGAAGGAAACATACTGAGCCGTCCCGATGACAAGCGGGACTTCAACGTCAACAAAGTGCGCAATCAAAATGACCGGTTCGTGCTCAAGTTTGTCAAGCCGTAACTTAGGTCAGGAGAAATCGCCGCGTGGAAATTAGCGTAGGGGCGACCGCCGGTCGCCCCTACATCCGATCGATGTCCAGCCCTTTAGATCTCCGTGACTTGTCTTAGTTTAATCTTCTTCCGTTTCGCTTGATCCAGAACATATTTGCCGACCGCGAGATCTTCGTCGGCGATGCCGTTGGACTGAAAAAGAATTCTCTTGGGCCGCGGCTGGGGAGCGCCTTCGGCGACGATTTTTTCCAACGGCAGGATGTCGTCCCAACGGGTAATGCGAGTCTGGCAAGCCTCGACCAGATCACCGCTGTCAGCCTTGGCGGCCGCGAGGTCGTCGGTCGCGATGAGATCCATGTGTCGAATCAAATTGCTCGAGACCTCGTGTTTGACGGTCGCATTAGCGCCGATCGAAGCAACTAGGATTTCATCCTTAAGAGCGGTGCCGGCGGCGACCGGCGTCGCAGAATCCGTCGAGACCACGAGAATATCGGACGCCGCTTCCGCTTCATCCACCGAATCCACTTCTTTCCAGCCGGCTTTAACGACTTTGCGCATTTGGTTGATGAAGTCTTTGCGCCGTTTCGGCGTGCGGCCGTAGACGACGACTTGCTCGATCGGGCAGGTTGCCGCGATTGCTTCAACTTGGAACGTCGCCTGCCTGCCCGGACCGATAACCCCGAGGACTTTGCCGCTGGCGGGGGCGAGATACTTGGCGGCAACTCCGCTGGCGGCGCCGGTGCGCAGGCTGCTCAGGTACCCCATATTGATGATCGCCTGAATCGCGCCGGTGCGCCCGTTATAGAGCGTGATTGTATTCGATGCTCCGGCGTAGGCGCGCAGGCAGATCAAATCCATATCCTGGTGCCAAGCGGCCATCATGTTGAGTTGCTTTTGGCTTGCTTTGAGCCGGCGGCGCGGCACGCTGCGCATTTTACCGGCGGCGCGATCGCGGAACATCTTGTCGAGCAGCTTGACGGCTTGGGACATGTCGATGAGTTTTCTCGTTTGGGTTTCGCTGATGATGACAGCCATGAATTCAAAATCCTCCAATCGTTCTATAACCCAGGCGAAATATCCCGGCAAGGCGATCATTTTCCTGGTTCCCTGAGTCTAATCAGTAAAAGCCTTGACGCTTCTGCGGATGCATTTAATAATAGCCGGGAAAGAACGGTAGACGGACCTGAATTGAGGGCCGACGGCCCTCGGGCTAAAAGACGGGAAATTATAACATGGGACAACCAAAATTTCAGACACGACTGTGTTCGCATTGCGCCAATAGCATCGCTATGGACGCTGTGACCTGTCCATATTGCAAGGCCGACGTCCTCCTATCGGCGGAGCCTGAGTGGCCGCGGCACGGCGCGGACTTCGATGAACCCGCGGCTTTGCCGGAAAAGGCAAAAATGACGGTGAAGTCAAAAGCGATCCTGGTTCTAGGACTGCTTGTTTTCGCGTTGGGCGTCTATCTTGTCGGCGGGAACGTGCAACGAAATGACCTGGGGCCGGTGCTGGCCGATCAGAAGACTTTACTTGCTGAACAGCAAGATTTGCTCAAGGAAAAAGACCAAAGGATTCAAAATCTCGAATCGCAGTTGGGCCAATTACGCCAGGACAACCAGGGCACTTCGCGGCAGATCGCTGGCTTCAAGGCCCAACTGGAGGAGCGTCAAAAAGACCTGGCCGCGGCGCAGCGCAAGCTGACAGCCGCCAATCGCGAGATCGAGCGCTTGTCAGCAAGCCGGGTTGCTGCTTCCGCGCCGCGGCCGGCAGTGGCCACGGTTAATCCACCGGCCAAACCAGCCGTTACGACCCGCTTGAGCCGCGCTTTAGAGCCGCGTACATACGAAACCGTGCGCTCCACGCCGGTTTACGAGCAGCCGGCGGGCTCAGCCCGAGTGGTCGCCCAGATTTCGAAAGGGACGGAGATCACGGTGGTGGGCTCGGGCGGCGGCTGGCTTGAGATTCGCTCGAGGCACGGCAAGCCACCCGGCTTCGTCCGCGCGGATGACGCCATGTTCGTCAGCCGCGCCAATTAAGGCTCATCTTCGCACCGGCTGTCTTTTCCCGAGAATCCAATCGTTCTCGCTGAGGATTTTTCGTTAGGCGCAATCCAGCGCGTCGCTTGCCGGTAGTGACTCAAGATTCTTCGCTACGCCAGACTGTGTGAAAACTACGTTCATGTTCGACGGGGCTCACCACGAACGGGGCCGCATCATTGAAATTTGAGCACATAGCAGCCCGGTCGAAGGGCTCCGATGGGGTTTTCACACAGTCTGACGCTTAGAATGACACGTGGTTGTCATCCTGAACGAAGTGAAGGATCTGATGCCAAAACTGAGTTACCACCCGCTTGCCGGTTGACTTACCCTGTCCGACCTTCCTATGATCGGCATTGGGAGGCCCTATGAAACTGGTGGCGTTAGTTTCGGGTTTGGTTTTATTTCTGTCCGCCGCGAGTTTCGTTCACGCTCAGGGATTTCGCGGTCCGACGCGGGGCTCGGGGAGTGCTGGGGCTTGGATGTCCTCGGGCGCGACTCGGCGACAAACTTTTCAACCAACACAGAATCATTCGAGGACTTCGCAGCACCGGCCGGGCGTGTCGGTTCAGCAAACGTGGACTAGTCCCACGCCCGCGCCAAAGAACTCAGTTCACTCGGGACATGCTTCGTTTGGGCATCCACCGGTCGCCGACCGGGTGGCGGGATCGATTCGGGGCAAGGACCGGCATCATCCGCATCGGCGTCGGCATTTTCATCGGCATCCTGGCATAGTTATCATCGATGTGCCTCGCTTCACCGGCACTACGGTGATCACCCAAGTCGCGCCGGGCGTGGTGCATGAGCGCCGTTATCTTGACGGTTCGGCGGGAGAACTGACGGGACGCGGTCCTGACCGGCTGGCGCCCTTCGATCCGACGCCGCAGGAAGTGGTGGAGCGCATGCTTAGGCTCGCTGGAATTAAAAAGGACGATGTGATCTATGATCTGGGATCGGGCGACGGACGGGTTCTCATTACTGCCGCAAAAAAGTACGGCATCCGCGGTGTCGGTTTTGAGATTGACGCCGGTTTGGTGAAGTTGGCGCGCGAAAACGCGCGCCGGGAAAGCGTGGAACAACTGGTCGAGATTCGCCAGCAGGATTTTCGCACGGCGGATCTGTCGCCGGCGTCGGTGGTCACGCTTTATTTGTCTTACGACGGCAACCTTGCCGTTCGCGAGCAATTAAAAAAACAACTCAAGCCCGGCGCGCGGGTAGTTTCGTACACGTTCGACATGGGCGATTGGCCGCCGAAGATCACGGAGTCCTACCGGGATGCCGCGGGCGATACTCATCTGCTTTACCTCTGGGAAGTCACCGCGTCATCACTGGCGAGCAACAGCGCGGAGCCAGTGCTCCAGCCGCACCCGAAGCGTGATGGTCCCTTAATTATCGAGGTTCGTTAGCCCGTCTCAGTAACCACGCAGTTTCTCTTTGAAGCCGCTTAGCTTGCCGGTATCCGCGAGCGGTGACACTTGGCGCCCGGGGTGGCGCTTTGAATCAAGCATCCACAAGTGGCGGAACATAATCCGGTCGCAATAATGGGTGATGGCTTCACGACCCATACAGCTGATCGATGAACCCGGTATCGTCAATCTTGCGCAGGTAGTGCAGGTCCCAGGGTTCCATGGGGCCGATGTCGCGCATCTTGGGATCTTTGCCGACGTCGAGATCGTAAACGTTCTGGATCGCGCTCGGCAGCGGATAGGGTTTTTTGTTGAGCAGCTTGGCCCATTCGCGCTGCAGGTGGATGTAATACTCGTCGTCTTCCAAGCCGTAGCGCTTAGCCAAATTCTTTTTCAGGATCGGCACGACCTTGTCGGGCTGGGTTTTGAAAAAGTGCAGGGCCTCGATAAAACCCTTGAGAAAGGCGTTCACAACCTCTTCGTTAGCTTTGATGTAATCGCTGGTCGCCAGCAGCGTCGTGTTGTGAATCACCGGGCGATCCGGCAGATCGACGACATGAAGACCCTGCTTGATGCCGTAGAGATCAAAGGGCATATCGACCAGCGCCGCGACCGCTTTGCCGGACGTGATTTCGTCGACAAAATCCAAAAATCTCCCCGACGAGTCGTCAATCACGTCCATATTAATTTCCTCGGGCTTGAGGCCGCAAGTTTGCAGCACCGCGCGTAAATTGCCGGACACGCAGGGCGCCTTGGAGTGGCAGACGATCTTCTTCCCTTTGAGATCTTCGATGCTTTTGATCTCCGGCGCGGCGACCAGCCGATCATCCCAGTTGTTCTGCGCCTGGGCAAGATAGGTGAGGCGCTTCTCGCCCTTGGCGCGCTCGCGATAGGTTTCATGGTGCAGCCCGCTGAGAAAATCAATTTCGCCGGCGAGCGCGAGCCTGGCGCGATGGCCCATGGTCGGCGCCTTGGCGCCGCCGACGACGTGAAGATCGATTTCATAACCGTACTTTTCCATCACTTTGGATTCTTTGAAGACGTAGAGAAAAGGCAGATGGGAGGAATCGCTGGCCAATAAGTCTAATGTACGCATTTTTATTCTCCTTATACTCATGGATTAACGTTGATTTTAACGTTCAAAATGTTCAAGTCGTTCAACCGCTTCGCTCCGTTCAAACCGTTGCAACGATTACATCGGCTCGCACGTTTTAAAGTGCTATTTTTGCCGTCACATTCCCAACTCGCGCCGTACTTCGCGAAGCAATGTCATGTCATGCGCAATCGAAACCGGAACATTGGTCTTCTTTATCTGCTGTCGGCTCCGCTCGCGGCGCGCTCATGAAGCGTCGTGGCAAACAGAACCGTGACAATGAAGATGGAGACGCGGGGAAATCGCGTCATTTCTTTCCGTGCGGGGTTTCGATCGGCAGATCGGTGCGGTCTCCCCATTCCTTCCACGAGCCGATGTAGTTGCGTACTTTGGGAAATCCGAGCAGGCGCAGCGCGACATAGCTATGCGCGGAGCGGTAGCCGCCCTGGCAGTAGGAGACGACTTCCTTGTCCGGTGTGATGCCGGCCTTGTCGTACATCGCCTTGAGATCGTCGTTGGATTTGAATTTTCCGTCGGGCGCGATGTTGTCCGTCCACTCGATATGAATCGCGCCGGGTATCGCGCCGCCGCGCGCCGCGCGCACGTGGGTGCCGAGATATTCGCCGGAGCTGCGCGTGTCGAGGATGGCGATATCTTTTTTGTTAAGCGAGCGCAGCACGTCGTCGGCGCTGGCCAGTACGTCGCGGCGTTCGTTAGAGCTGAACTTGGCGGCCTCGGGCGGCGTGACACCGGTCGTTATCGGCGCGGCGGCGGCTTTCCACGCCTGGAAACCGCCGTCGAGCATTTTCACATTGGGATGGCCAAAAAATTCCAAGAACCACAGGCCGCGCGCCGCTCGCATCCCTGAGTTGTCCTCGTAGAAAACGACTTCTTTGTCGGCGCTCACGCCGCGCAGCTCGAACACGTGATGAATCATGAACATGAAGGCTTTGAGCGGTGCTTCGCTGGTATCGATCAGGCTCAAGCCAAATAGATCGAAATGAGTCGCTCCGGGGATATGACCGCAAGCAAAATCTTCGGCCGGCCGCACGTCGATGATGCAAAGGTTGGGGTTCTCTAATTTCTGTTGCAGCTCCTGCGGAGTTGTGAGCAGTGTCTCTCGCGTGTATTTTGATTCCATAGCGTCCCTATATCACTACTCAAAAAGGCTCTGCAAATGTTACGGGCAAAGAAGATATTTACTTCGATCTTCAAATTTCTCTCCGCTTTCTCTTCAACCCTCTCCCTTGACGGGCTTGACGGGAGAGGGAAGGGTGAGGGTGAACGGCGGCTTCTCATTGCTTCACTGATTTGCTGCTTTCTCTTCTTTTCCGGTTTTACCTACCAACTCGCGCTCCCCGGGCGTAACTTGTCGTTCCCCGCCGATCATTACTCCCATCCCGATTTCAAAACCGAGTGGTGGTACTACACCGGCCATCTGACAACCGACAGCGGTAAGCGCTACGGCTATCAAGTCACTTTATTTCGTTTCGGCGTGCGTGACCGGCAAAAGGACATAAAAGAGAAGCCGTTGTTCACCGAGCTCTACATGGCCCACTTCGCGCTCTCGGACATTGCCGCGAAGAAATTTCGTTATCGTGAGCGGATAAATCGCGGTTACGGCGACAGGGCGGGGGCTGCAACCGATCGTTATCTAGTTTGGAACGAAGACTGGAAAATCGAAGGCGATGATAAGGATCACAAGATTTACGTCAATGATCGCGGTACGACGCTGCGCCTAGCGCTCACATCGCTCAAGCCGCCGGTCCTCCACGGCCAGAACGGTCTCAGCCAAAAGGGCGAAGGCGAGGGACGCGCGTCGTACTACTATTCGCTAACGCGCATGCGGACCGACGGCGAGCTGACGATTGGGGGCGTGAAGGAGAGGGTGCGCGGCCTGAGTTGGATGGACCACGAGTTCGGCAGCAATCAATTAACCGAAGACCAGATCGGCTGGGATTGGTTTAGCATCCAGCTCGACAACGAAACCGAACTCATGCTGTATCTGATGCGCCGGAAAGATGGGTCGGTCGATCCGCATTCCAGCGGCACGCTTGTCAACGCCAATGGCACGACCAAACATCTCGCGCTCAAAGATTTTCGCATCGAAGTTCTGGATCGTTGGAAAAGCCCGAAGAGCGGCGCCAACTATCCGATGAAATGGAAGGTTGCGATCCCAAGTGAAGAGATCGAGCTCGAAATTATTCCGGCGTTTTCAGATCAGGAGCTGATCACGAATCGGAGCACGCGGGTGACGTATTGGGAGGGGGCGGTCAGTATTACTGGAACATTTAAACAAGCGGCGATCACAGGTCGCGGCTACGCCGAGATGACCGGGTACGCGGGCAGGTTGAATTTCTGACCGACGAGGCTGAAAGTTGTTTGCCGAGTGTTGGATCACCAGTGGTTTGCTGGCGACGCGTGGATTTGAGATACTCCTACGATGTTGGAAGGCGCCAACAACAAAGGACTGGACTGGAAGTGTCTAAACGTTGCGATAAGGGATAAGGCATCTGGAGCGGTCCTTGAGTATAAAATCCATTTCTATCGAAAGACTAACGGTTGGTATGACGAGGTTCGCTACGACAGTCACGAAATAAGACGTGGGAGAAAGACCGCATCGCCTCACATGCACCTGAAAGTCGCCACGCCGTTCAAAGATTCCGCTGCCGGTGAAGAGGAACTTAAACGGATTATTGATCTAATCCTGCCACAGATAAAGGAGATTACCCGATGAGCCGGATACTAGCCATCAAGGGCACTGATGGTGACAGGGAAGTGGATTATTCCTCTCTCTCGCTTAAGGAGATTCACAAAAGGATCAAGAGCTACGAAACAAAATTTGGCAGCTTTGGTAAATTCTTTCGCAGTTATGATTGCGAGTCCAGCGCGCCGGACGATTACGTCGTATTGATCGACTGGGAATGTCTCCTCAGCGAGCTAAAGTCCAGAAAAGGCCCACGTCTTAGACTCGTAAAAAACGGCAAGAGAAGACCTCGCTGACGTTCTCGATATTGAACGCGTACATCATTTTAGTACATGAGCCGAATCACTGGTTAGCCAGGGAACGGAGATGACCGGGTATGCGAAAAACCTGACTCTTATAGATGTCCAATCGATATGTCACAGGTCACCGATGCAACTAAAGGCCAATTTCAATAAGACCTTGCTGCCAAGGAAAACAGGAAACCGCACCGATCTTTTTTGCGTTCGGGTCGCGGGAAAGACAAAAAGCTTCGCTGTTTGTTACGTCTTTGCCGAGGTGAATCAGTGAGCGTAGATCATCGTCGGCGACGCGTTCGGTCGATTTGATCTCAACCAGAGCGCGCTTCAGACTCGGACGTTCGATCACGAGATCTATTTCGACGCCGTCTTTGGTGCGAAGATACGATAGACGATAATCTTTCTTCGCGTAGGACTGGAGCCGGATAATTTCATTGACGACAAAATGCTCAAATGCCGTTCCAAAGGCGTAGGTTTGCGGCGCGAGTTCCACTTGAAGCGTATTGCTCAAGGCTCGTTGTATCCCCGTGTCGAACAGATAAAATTTCGGATTGCCTCGCTGCCGCTTTCTGACGAATTCGTGGAACGGCTCGATGACCGTGCCGATTAGCGTGTCTTCGAGGATTTGAAAATACGTTTGCACGGTGACGGTGGAGGCGCCTGCTTCACGGCCGATCTTCGAGAAGTTGATGATCTGCCCGCTCATTTGAGACGCGACGCCTAGGAAACGCCGGAAAGGATCGAGGCGGCGAACGATTTGTTCCTGAGTGATTTCCTCTTGCAGATAGGTGTGGGTGTAGGTTCGAAGGAAATCGCGTTTGTCCTCGTTGGTTTCCAGCGTCAGGACGCGCGGTAGCGTTCCCCAAGCCAACGCGGTTTGCAGAGAAAACGGCTCGCCGATCTCCCGCGCGGTCAACGGAAATAGATAATAAACAAAAGCCCGCCCTGCTAGTAAATTTGCGCTCCCGTGCCTAAGTTTTCGCGCGCTGGAACCGGTCAGCGCAAACTTAAAGCGCGCCGATTCTATCTGCTGGTGCACGATGTCAAGGAGCTTCGCTGCTTTCTGGATTTCATCGATAATGATCCACTCAATGTCTGGACTTAGGGCAGCTAAGCGCTGCGCGAGCGTGCGCGGTCTCAGATTGAAGGTCTCATTTTGTTCGGGGTCAAGTAGATCGATATAAAGACTCGCGAGCTTCTCGAAGCGCTCTTTTAAGAGATGTGTTTTACCGGTGCCGCGTGCGCCGAATAGAAAAAAGCTGTTGTTTTTCGGCAGTTTAATATCTCTATCAAACATACTTAATAAACGGCGGACGTTTTTAAAGTATACTTAATGGCAATCGAGCGCAACCTCCCGGAGAGCGACAACCTTGTGAATCGCTCGAAGAAGCGGAGAGCGGCGCCAATTATCCGATGAAATGGGAAGTATCGATTCCGTCCGAAGGGATCGAGTTAGAGATCCTGCCGGCGTTTCCAGACCAGGAGCTGATCACCAACCGCAGCACGCCGGTGACGTGCTGGGAGGGGAGCGATCGGTATCACGGGCACCTTCAAGCAAATACCGGTTGCCGGACGCGGCTA
This sequence comes from Binatia bacterium, assembly GCA_050735675.1. Classification (GTDB taxonomy): domain Bacteria; phylum Desulfobacterota; class Binatia; order UBA9968; family UBA9968; genus DP-20. The sequence goes on from JBOHVN010000336.1 coordinate 10,033, forward strand.
TGTCGAGATGACCGGGTACGCGGGGAAGCTGACGCTATGAACGCGGCTATCGCACTGTACTGCTAGTCACCAGCGTCGAAACGATAAACCGGGAATCTTTGGAAAGCTCCGTTGGTCGCGCGTTGCAAGGATATAGCCCTTCGCCATCGCCGTCGCGGCGATGATGAGGTCGTGCGGACCGACTGCGGTCCCACTCGACGCAAGCTCCGCTGAGAGCCGGGCATGGATGCGGGCAGTAACGGTGTCAAAAGAAATGACCGGGAGCCGGTCCAATAGGCCTTCGACAAAAGCTTCTCGTCTACGACGCTGAGCCGGGTTCGCGGCGCGATGAACCCCATGCAGCAACTCCGATGCGGTGATCGCTGAAATTGCAAAGTCTTCGTCAGCACAGTCCGCCAGTTGGGATTGTAGATTGAGGCGGTTCCGCTCCAAAGCGATCAGAACGCTCGAATCGATCAGGATCCCCATGGCGATTCCGGAACCGTAGGCGTTTGTTTCGTCGTATCCCCGACCGCATCCCAGTAGCTAGGATCGGGCTTTGGCAGGGAATGGAGCAGAGTCAGGAAGTCCACACCGGTAAAGCGGAGCGGCTTCACATGGGACATTTCACACACCGGCTCCCCGCCGCGCTCGATCACAAAGGTTTCTCCGCGATAGCAAACACGATCCAGTAATTCGGAAAAGCTGCGCGCTGCTTCCGTAGCCGAGATCACGCGGCTCCCTTTAGCTGAAGCCACTGCCCGGGTACGTGGCTTCGGCTTTATGCGTTTGCGCCCGCGAATTTGCCCTTTTCTACCAAGTTTCATAGTAATCTGATTATCTGATTTTCCATTGAATTGTCAAATCACAGCAGGGTATCACCCGGAAACCAACGTAGGGGAGCCGGCCGTCAACTCAAACATCCTGGAATCTTGACGATCCCCATACTTTTCATTAAACAGGGGCGACCGACGGGCTCATTCGACAGGTTACATGACCGAGAAAGAAAAGACCCTCCTTGCCGGCTGCATCCGCGGTGACAAAGCCGCGTGGGATGCTTTCGTTCGCCATATTCCGGCCTGATCTACCACACCATCAACAAGACTTTTTCGCTGCACCATGCCGAGCCCATGCCGGACAGCATCGATGATCTCTTTCAAGACGTTTTCCTTTCACTCGTAAAAGACGACTTTACCCAACTCCGCCGGTTTCGAGGGGATAACGGTTGCACGCTGGCGAGTTGGCTCCGGATGATCGCCGCGCGGCGGACAGTCGATGTTTTGAGGAAATCAAAAAAGACAGAGGAACGCCTCGAAAATTTACTTTCCGACGGTGTCGATGAGCCGGAGGATTTGACAAACGATGAGAAATTTCAATTGCTCGCCAAAGCAATAGCGAATCTCCCACCCAGCGACCGAATCATCATCGGTCTCATCTTCCGCGGAAACCTCTCTGCCCCAGACGTCGCATCACTCCTCCACATGTCCGCCGGCGCGGTTTACACACAGAAAAGCCGCATCCTTGCCAAGCTCCGAGAAGCGTTAGAGAAATCCGGTCCACTGTAAGAAATCGCAAGCTCCCGCGACTATTGGGACAAAGATAGTTTCGGGCGTCAGAGAACAGCCCCTGAGCGCGCAGGCTCGCAGCTGCGCTCCTGCAGAGTCGTGTTTCGGTACATTACCCGGTCAGCAAAGGTTTTTGGTTCTTTGCTGGCAAGGGTGAAATAGCAAAATGTCAAGATTCAAGACGCGACCCTAACCCCGAATCCTAACCCGCGCGCGCTATACCCGCGCGAGCAAATCGAATTAGAGATATCACCCGCGTTTCAGGATCAGGAATTAATCACCAGCCGCAGCACTCGGGTGACCTACTGGGAGGGCGCGGTCCACGTGGCCGGTTCAGTTCGGAATAATGCTATCTAAGGGCGCAGGCTACGTCGAGATGACGGGGTACGCGGAGAAATTGACGTTATAATTTGACGAACAGGGCGCTTTTCGGTACATTGAACTGTACATATGGATATATTTCTAACCGCGACAGAAGCCAGACAGCGATTTCTAAAACTTCTGACCGAGGTTAAAGAGGGAGAGCGGATCATCATTACTCACCGCGGGAAGCCCGCAGCGGCCGTAATTGATTTTGAGCAGCTGCAGCTATTAACCGAACTTGCTCGCTTGTGGCAAGATCCGCAGTCCCTAAGCCACATCCGCGCCGCGCATGAGGATCTTCGCGCCGGCCGCGTACACCGCTTGAAAGGCGTCCCCACGGTGAAACGTCTCGTCGACTTGGCGCGCAAAAAGGGTCTAACAAAACCGAGTGGCTGAGCCTGCGTTCACTCAAGCTTTTCTGCGTCGCTGCGTTGAGATTGAAAAGGCTGCTTCGAAGGCCGAGCTGGAGCTGCTTGACAGAACCTTAGCTTCTATCCTGGACGACCCTTCCCTGCCTGGGCGTCGTTTCCCGGCTTTTTATGATCCACAATATCCAACCTTCCTTGTCCGAGCCGGCCCATTCCTTATCGAATTTGCCGTGAACGATGACACCGACACCGTCACTTTTGTGAGCTTGTTTTACCGCGGATAACCCCGCGGTCTGTGAGAATGAAAGCCGGAGCCTTGCTGGGGGGTAATCGTGTTCTCTCCATGATCGTGCTTGGCCTTGCTATTTGACGCGCTCTTATGATACTCGCATTCGACAAGATAATTAGATCACCAGGCCGGTGACGGGACAGGAAAGAACACTCATTGCAGGGTGCCTGAACGGTGACAAAGCCGCGTGGGATGCTTTCGTTCGCCAGTATTCCGGACTGATCTACCACACCATCAACAAGACTTTTTCACTGCACCATGCCGAGCTCTTAACGCGAGTCTGGTAGTCTTGAGCGGCTGCGAGACCGGGTTGGGACAGTTGTCGAGCGGCGATGAGCTGGTGGGTCTCACCCGCGCGTTCATTTACGCGGGGAGCCCGTCGGTTGTAGCGAGCCTGTGGAAAGTCGACGATTCCTCCACGGCGCATTTGATGAGCAGCTTTTATCGGAACCTGAAAACCAAAAGCAAAGTTGAATCATTAAGACAAGCGCAGTTGGACATGATTCGCGGCAAAGTCAACACACAGTTGCTCGCTCAGCGCGGCGTGGGCGGCGTCGGCAAGCTAGGACAGACTCCAGCGGCGCGGTCTTCGACTTCGATCACGACGTCTCACCCCTATTTCTGGGCGCCGTTCATTCTAGTCGGTGACGGGAAGTAGGGGGTCATCGGCAACACATCTAGCCGAGAAGCTTTAATCCGTACTGCCTAAAGTGGGAGTCGAACGCAAAGGCGTCTTTTAATCCGAGCCGCTCCATTAGAGCGAAACTGGTGGCGTCGGCATAAGAGAAGGATTTGTCTTCGTAGCGCTGGATGATGTCTCGCGCTCTTTTTTCATCGACGCCAGTTATTGGCTCTATCGGCCAAATCTGCTTCAACAGCCAGTCCCGGGCGACTCGTGCTCCCAAGCGGGATAAAATGAGTGCGTGGGACTCGGCGACGACAAAATTGGATAAGACCGGCGTCAAGTTGCGGCGCGGAAGCGAGCGCAGAATCGTTAGGGCTTTGCGGTGATTGGCATCATCACGATCGAGCAAAGCGTAGACTGCGCTTGTGTCCACTAGCGCTTGCGCCATCTTTTCCGTTCGCCTTCTGCGAGGTACCGGTCATGTTGAGCGGAGACATTTTTCTCTCCGCTCGCATATTGCCCGACAAAATCCCAAATCGGGTCGTCCGAAGCCAAAAGTTTTTTCTCGGGAAGCTTTCGCACCTTCAAGACATTGCCGTCGGCTTCGATCATTAGATAATCATCTTTGCTGATCCGCAGCCTGCGGCGCAACTCAATAGGAAGCGTCACCTGTCCCTTTTCCGTAACCTTCACGATGGCCATGGTATGCTCCTTAGTAGATAATTCCTACATAAGGTATACTTAGCTTAGTAAAGAATCAATATCACGCGGGGTTGCCATGACGGATCGCCTTGCACAGTGTTTTAAAAACGAGCAGAATTTGCTCAGTGCTTGTCAGCCGCAAAATTACAGATTTTATTCGTCACCATCAGTTGATCTCTGATGGTGACCGCGTGCTGGTCGCCGTCTCCGGCGGGCCGGATTCGGTCGCGTTGCTGCACGTCTTGAACGACGTGCGTGATGAGTTTCGCCTTGAGTTGGGGGTTGCGCATTTGCAACATGGGATGCGCGGCGGCGAGGCGAAAGAAGATGCGCGGTTCGTCGAGCAATTGGCGGAAAAGTTAGAGATCCCGTTTCATCTGAAAGAAATTAATCTGGCGCAGATGAAGTCGTCGGCCGGCAAGGGTAATCTCGAGGCGCTGGCGCGCGCGGAGCGCTATCGATTCTTTGCCGAGGTTGTGCGTGAGCGCGGTCTGGGCAAAGTCGCGACGGCGCACACGCAAGATGATCAGGCTGAAACGGTGCTGATGTGGTTTTTACGCGGCGCGGGCGTGAAGGGATTGGGCGGCATGGCGCCGCGGCATCAATTCGATATTGGCGGCGGCGACTCTACTGTGCTGACGGTTATCCGGCCGTTTCTTGAGGTCTCCAAGGCGGAGGTTCTGCAATATTTGGCCGAGCGGCGCCTGTCTTTCCGAGTGGACCGAAGCAATTTAGATACCGCCTTGCTGCGCAACTGGATTCGCCTGGAGCTGCTGCCGCTCATTGGGCGCCGTGCCGGCACGCGGGTGGCGGCGCGCCTGAGCCAGCAGGCAGAACTTTGCCGCGAGGAAGATGCCTTGTTGGATGATCTGGCGCGCCGCCGCTATGGCTCGATGCTCGATGCCGGCGGGCTGGCGCGGCGGGTCTTTCTCGCGGAACCACGGGCGTTACAAAGAAGAGTTTTGCGTCTGTGGATTGAGCGGACGAGGGGCCATCTGCGCGGCCTGGAATTCGTTCACATCGAGGAAATCTTGCGTCTAATTCTTGAGGGGACGCCGCAGCGCCGGGCATCGATTCCCGGCGGTTGGGAGCTCGTCCGCGAGTATGACACCCTGAAGCTCGTGAAACGGTTTCGAACCGCGCATCGGGTCTGCTATAATTATCGCTTGGAAATCGGAAGAGTTTTGGCCATTCCAGAAGCCGGTCTTGAACTCCACAGCGAGCGCGTGTCGGCGCCGCCGCGACGCCTGCCCGATGATCTGATGGAAGCTGTTTTTGACGTTGCGACAGTCACCGAACCGCTGTCGGTGCGCAATTTTCGCCGCGGCGACCGGTTTCAACCGTTGGGAATGAGCGGGCATAAGAAAGTCAAAGATTTGTTCATCGAAAAGCGCGTGCCGCTGTCGGTGCGAGCCCACTGGCCGATTCTGGCGAGCGGTGATGAGGTCCTTTGGATTCCCCGCTACGGCCGCAGCGCGGCCGGCCGTGTATCGAAAAAAACCACGTCCATCTTGCACTTAAAAGCGCAATGGATTGCAAGTTAGCGTCGTGTGCCTAAAATTCGTTAAAGAATCCCGTGACTATTTCAGCGTCATACCGGCGAAAGCCGGTATCTAGTTAGCGGCGGGTTTGAAACCTGCCCTTCCTTCTAGATTCACGGTCGCGCGGCTTGCCCGGAATGACGCCTCAGTATTGAAATAGACTTGGGTTCCAGGACACCAGTGATAAACTCTCTTATATTGATCCAAGTGGCCTCGTATGTTAAGCTTTTTTGCGTTCATCACTTTTGGAGGATCGGTTGAGTCAATCATCTAAACATATCGCCCTGTGGTTGGTTCTGGCGTTGATCATTCTCGCCGTATTCAGCGTTTTTAATAAGCAGCATGGCCGCGAACCGGAAATTGTATTCAGCGAGTTCATGACGGCGGTGGATCGCGGTGACGTGCAGAAGGTAACTATTCAGGGCCACAATATTCAAGGCGAATACAAGAACGGCGAGCGCTTTAGAACCTTCGCGCCAGATGACCCCGAGTTGGTAAAATCGTTGCGCGAGAAAAAGGTCAAGATCGCCGCGAAACCGGAAGAGGATTCGCCGTGGTACATGGTCCTGTTGCTCAACTGGTTTCCGATGTTGTTGCTGATCGGTGTCTGGATCTTTTTCATGCGCCAGATGCAGGTGGGAGGGGGCAAAGCGATGTCCTTCGGTAAGAGCCGCGCCAAGCTTCTCACCGAAAACCAACATCGCGTGACTTTTGCCGACGTCGCCGGCGCCGATGAAGCGAAGGACGACTTGCAGGAAATCATCGCGTTTCTCAAAGATCCGAAGAAGTTCACGAAATTGGGCGGCCGTATCC
>JBOHVN010000337.1:0-26432 GCA_050735675.1 Binatia bacterium
CGTTAAACGATTTGAACGAAGCGGTTGGACCCTTCGATAGAACTCAGGGCAGGCGTTTGGAACGACTGGAACGGCTAGCTGCCTTTGGATCGAACCAATCGATGCGCCCTTTCACAGGCCCGATTTGAGATAGCCCTTTTCCAGGTAGAAGCGTTTCGCGCCCTGATGGAGCGGCACGCCGTACGGCGCCTCCTCATCGTTGGCGCAAAGCTGCGCCATATCCAGCGGCTTGAAGTTGTCCGTCGGCATGAGCGCTTTGCGCGCCTCGATCGCTTCGCAAAGAGCGTAGGCGACATCCTCTGGCATCGCTGCGTTGACCACCATGGGCCAGCCGCTGAAATCCACCGTCGGCACGTCCGAGGGCAGCGCGGGAAACCTGGACTTGGGCAAAACTGACGCCCGATAACCTATCGCCGTCAATTTTTTTAGAATATTTCCCTCCACCGGCAGGTAGCGAAACCCGGCATCGATGGCGCTCTGCCCCCAGCTCTTTATCCCTTCGTCGAACACCGCATTGATCGTTCCCTTCTCGAGAGCTTCGCGGCGGTCAGGGTGGCTGGGCCGCGTAACCGACTGAATCTTGCCGCCCCATTGTCGTAAGTTCGCAAAGGTAAATCCCGCGGCTTGCATCACCGCGCTCACCGTGAACATCGTCGGGCTGTACTTGACCCACGCTTTAGACACGGTTCCGGTGGAGACTCGGAGCGGGATGTGCTCCTTCCTGATCTGCTCCAGCGAGGTGATCCCCGTAGACTCGTGGACGGCAAAGGCCATGACGTCGTAGGAAGGAAATACCGCGATGGTCCTGATCGGCTGCCGCTTGGCAAATAGACCTTTGCCCCTGAAGGCCATGGTTGCGGCGACCGAAGGGTTGATCCAGGCGAGCGAGAGCTTGCCCCGGCTGACCGCCTGGAGCTCGCGAAATCCATCGGCCGCAAACGAGAAGGAAACCCCTTTTTCACGCGTAGCCGTAAGCGCCAAGGTGAGCGAATAACCGACGCGCGATTCCGTCTGCATAGCTTGTTCAGCCGCGCGCTCCGTTTGAAAAGAGAGACAGGTGTCGTAGAGAGCGGCGGCCATTTCCAGCAGCCCGCGAGTCCGCTGGATCTCCGCGCTGTAGCGGTGCTTCACGGTGTTCGTCCTGATCTCCTGTTGCGAAAAAAAGTCCGCGCAAGCCGATTCGCAATTAAGGTCCGGCTCAAGTTCGCCTTATGCTGCGCTGAAATGTATCTCAGGTCGTCAGCCATGCGCGATGGCCGTCTCACAATGAGGTTGGCGTGGCTCACCTCTGCAAGTAGCCATGCAAAACTCAAAATTCTTTTCACGGCTCGTAAATCAAAAGGTCCACCGGTTTTCCTCCAACCGGCATATCGGGACAGGCGCTGAAGGCGACGAGCAGATCCATCTCTGCTCTAAGATCCACGTAGCTGCCCGGTTTGGGTCGCACCGTCGTATGATCCATGCGGCCGGTCACACCGTCGATTGTCATGTGCTGATTGAGATTGAAAGGACTCGGTATATCTTCCGGCTCGATGCCGTAGGGCGCCAAGGCCCGCGAAAGGTTTTCGTAGCAGCCATGATTCGGAATCTCTTCGTCCTTATAATCTCTGTGGTAATAGTCTCTCAGCTTTCCCTCTTTTTTGGCGAGTTGAAAGCGGTAGCCGCTGCACATGCCTTTCTGCAGATCGTGAGTTCCCTCGCGGTTGGTGTTCTCGACGATCGTCATCATGTGCTGGTTGTTGCGCCCCATCAGCTTGTCGCCGGTCGTGATGAAGAGCTTCATGTTATAGACTTTCGTTCGCGCTTGATCGAAGCGCTCTTTGAGATTGTCCCGCCTCATGCACACGAAATCGACCGTGGTCGTCGCTAGGATCCGAATCACCTGGCCATTTTTCAAGTCTCCGGCCCAGCCGGTATTATAAGGTACGTGATCCTCTTTCACTTTTTTCACAACGCTATCTCCTCCTTGCGTGCAATTAATAGGAATTTGTTTTTTCTTAGTTGTTGAAACCCAGCACCTTCATCCATCGATAACTCAGAACCGCGTCCGATAAAGAAACACGGAGAGTATTCGATGACAATCTGCTATGTCAACTTGAATCAAGGCCGGAAATGAATATGTGCTCCTTGGCGCGACTACGGTAAGAGCTGTTTAAGCAAATGATAATGATTGGCCATCAAACAATAGGCATGACAGGTCCATCCATAACGATTGACGACGCCAGATAGAGTGCTTAGAAACAGCTCGCAGTCGGCGTCAGTGAAAAACACTTTCTGCCGATCGTTGCCGCGGCTCGTAAGATGATAGATAGCACCGGCAAATTCTAACCGAAGGGGTCGCGCCATGACGATTCTTTATTTGACGAAATGTTGCATTGCAAGACCTGACCCTAATTCTCGGATGACCCTAATTCTCGGACTTCTTTCTGGAGTTCAATGACATTGCCGAAGCGTTTGTACTTGGGGCCGTCGGCATCAAGCTCCTTCAGAAAAGCATCCGTGCCCATTTACTGTATCGTCCTGGCATGCTCGTAGAGAATCTGGATACTTCTGGTTGACTCGGTCACATGTTGTGTTATATTTCGTACACAAAAATTAGGCTCGACAGATGATTAACGATGGTCAGAATATTACGAGAGAGCCTCTTGGTAGGAAGGAGGCCCGATTCTTGGCTAGAGTGGCTACAAAGCCCACTTTCTCCATGGACGAGGCTCGCCGCCTTTTTTCAAAAGATCTGCCTCCCCAGTTTTTAGATCGCCTAGAGCGGAAGGGCTGGATCCGTCGAATTAAGCGGGGTAGGTTCGCAGTCATCCCGCTTTCTTCCGGCGAGACCCGCACTCCGCAGCTTCACGAATTCCTGATAGCCATGGAATTGGTTTCGCCCGCCGCCATCGCGTACTGGTCTGCCCTGAACCATCACGGCATGACCGAGCAGATTCCCCGGACAGTCTTTGTAGCGACGAATCATCACGTTCAAGTCAATACTAAAGAAACCCTGGGCATCACCTTTCAGATAATTTCTGTTCAGCCAAGAAAGTTCTTCGGGATTGAAAAGGATTGGATCGACGAGCAGCCCTTCTCCATTACGGACAAAGAGAAGACCATAATCGACGGACTGGATCTACCAAAATACGTGGGCGGAGTCGGTGAGATCGCGAAGGCCTTGGCTCAATCATGGAATGAATTGAACGATGAGAAGCTTCGCGAATACGCAGTCAAGATCGGCAATACGGCTGTAGGGAAGCGGCTTGGCTTCTTAATGGAAGCTCTGGGGTTGGGAAGTCCTGAGACTCTGCAGAAGACCCTGTCTTTTGGAGCTGGTTTTTCTCCACTCGATCCTACGCTTCCAAAGAAGGGGAAACATAGCCGGCAGTGGGGGCTTTTGATCAATGCGGACGTGGGCCGGTGATCACAAGCGCCGAACTTCATCGAGCCGCAGAAGAGGAAGGGCTACGCTTCGATCAAGTCGAGAAGGACTACGTCCTCCTTTGGATATTGCGCGGCTTGTCGCTTCAGAATTTGCCGACTAAAGGATGGGTGTTTAAAGGTGGGACCTGTCTGAGGCACTGCTATTATAAAGGCTATCGTTTCTCCGAGGATCTGGATTTCACCTGTAACCCTGATCTTGGTGGCTTAGAGGCTGCCCAAGAGATTCTTAATCAGACGGCTTCTCGAATCCAGGAATCTTCCGGCATTCGGATCAGAACCAAAGAACCACGCACTATCCCTGGGGATTTTCAGGTGGAGATTCCGCTAGAGTACAGCCGAGGCGGCATGCGATCCAGAGGACTCCCGACCGTGAAAATTCATCTAACTTTCGATGAGCCGCTATTGACGAAAGCAGTCACGTCCGTTGTGACGCCGCGCTATTCAGATCTTGGGGAATTTACGATCGCGTCCTATAGCAAGACCGAGATCGTGGCGGAAAAGATGAGGGCCTTACTTCAGCAGCAACAGAAATGGCCCCGGCCGCGCGACCTCTATGATCTCTGGTTCATGGTTTGCCGATTGAAGGAGAAATTTGAACCCGGAGAGGTAGTGGAGATTTTCAATAAGAAATGCCAGGTGCGGAAAATCGAGCCCGATCTTTCGGGACTAACATCAGACCATTTAAGAGAGTGGAACACGGATGCTTGGGAAAACCAGATGAAACCTCTTATGAAGAACGTCCCCGATTTCCATCAAGTATGGGAGGAATGGGTCAACTGTTGCCGTAGTTTATTCAACGGGACCAACTAGGGGCCTCGTGTTGCCTCATTCTGCTCAACCGACCTCACCACCAAGCCGTGCGGGTTCTGCTGAGTTCTTTCCACGTAGCGGAGACTGAGTCGATACTGGTAGGGTTTTCTTTCCGTCTCAGTCCTTCCAACGTAAGTTATCCTCTCGCCGAGGAACCTGATCACGAGCGGATCCTTGCCCTCGACTCTGAACGAGTCAACGGTGAAGAATTGAGACACCCTGTTGTCACAACCTGCTTGAGCTGCTCACGGGCCACCGGCTCGAAGCGGCTCATAAGCTCGATCACGGCTAGCTATTGAATTTTTTATATTTCGTACGCCGAAAATAGGCTGTGGAGGCTACAAACGGTGGTCAAAATGTCACTGGGCGGTGACTTTGGAACGGGCAAGTTTATTTTTCTGCTGATTTCACAACCATGACTTGTGATCCCGGGAGTCAAAATAAACTCAGGAAACGCATGAGGGAGAAGCTGCCGTGTCCGTCAGTGGTTCAACCTTTTGGCACTTTGGCCACGGACTTGCCACGAAGCCCCTCTTTAACAAGCTGCGCAAGGAAGTCGGCGAATGGCGCGATGTTCTGCCGCACGCTTGCCTCTTCCAGAGCGGCCATGTAGGCATCCCGCCGTCCGAGCGGCACCACTGTCCAGGGGTAACCGCCGGCCGCGAGCATCACGTTCATGAGGAACCGGCCGATACGGCCATTGCCGTCCATGTAGGGGTGGATATAGACGAAGATAAAATGCCCGAGCACGACTCGGACTGACGCCTCAGACTCCTGAGTCAGCATCTCGAAAAACACTGGCATCGTATCGCGCACTGCTTCGCTGTTTGGCGGCACGTGCATCGAGCGACGAATATAGACAGGCGCGTTGCGATAGCCGGCAAGATCGGCGGCCAGGCCGAGCCGGAATCCCGTGAAGGTGAGTTAATTTTTTTGTCGGTCAAGAGACAGATTGTGGCTGGGATCGCATTCTGCTCAACCGAACTCACCATCAGCCCGCATCAGTTCTGTTGAGTTCTTTCCACGAAGCGCAGAGCGAGCCGATACTGGTACGGCTTTCTTTCTGTTCGGTCCTTCCAACGTAAGTTATTCTCTCTCCGAGGAACCTGATCACGAGCGAGCAGACGCGGCCTCCTTGGAATGTAAAAAAAACAGGGTGAGATTCGAACACCACCAGCGATTCTTTGCTTGCCTTAATAGAACGGCCTGAATATGATCCTTCAGCCGCGGCGGTCAATCTTTTAAAGGACGGCGAAATTTATGAGCGACAATTCCAAATTACGCGAGTTGGTGGCGCAGTCGTGCCGGGTCCTGGGTAAACTCAATTTGACCAAGGAACCGAGCGGTCACGTGAGCGCTCGCGTACCGGGTGAGCAAAGAATTCTTATCAAAGCGCGCGGGCCGGAGGAGTCAGGCCTGCGCTTTGTCAGCGCGCGCGACATCATCACGGTCGACTTCCAAGGCAAGAAAGTCGCCGGGGACGAAGGGCTGGAATCGCCGCAGGAAGTTTTCATCCATACCTGGCTGTACAAGACGCGGCCCGACGTGCAGTGCGTCGTGCACGTTCATCCGCTGACGGTGGTGCTGTTTACGATTTGCGACAAACCGTTATTGCCGCTTTACGGCGCTTACGATCCTTCCGGTTTGCGGCTGCTCGTCGGGGGGCTGGCGAGCTACCCGCGCAGCATTACCGTGTCGAACGAAAAGCTCGGCGAGGAGTTCGCCCGTGCGATGGGCGATAAGCCGGCCTGCCTCATGCGCGGTCACGGCATCACCAGCGCCGGGCCAACCGTCGAGGAGGCAACGCTTACCGCGATCAAGCTTAACGACGCGGCGGAGATCAATTATCGCGCGGCGCTGCTCGGCACGCCGCAAGCGATCCCCCGGGAAGATATCGAGATCATGCTCGGCAAGGCGCGCGCCGGTACGGGAGCGGTTCATACCCGTTCAAACTGGCGTTACTATTGCACGCTCCTCGATGAAGAGCCCGTTTAAGTTATCCGACCTACATTTTCACAGTCCCTGCGGTTCTCGCATGCGTGGTCTCATTATTGAAGACCCTCCGCACTTCACACAAAACGCTGCTCAAGCAGGATTGGGGGAATCCTTCGAACCGAGATGACCATCCAGCGCCAATGCGGAATGAGAAGACTACTCCAGTCTCCACTCTTAGGACCTGAACCCGTAGCGAATCCGTTTTCTATCCTGGACGCTTAAACGAAGACGCGATATTAGTTTGAGTCGAAGTTTTCCGGATGGCGATGGTACTCGTGACGCATTCAAACGTTTTCCTCACCGCGACCATCGCACGATGAAACCAAAACTTACACCCGGAGGATGTAATGACCACGAGCCCGCAGCCCATCAATCTATTTGAATTTGAAGATCTCGCCAGGGAGCGATTGCCGAAAGAAGAATACGACTACATCGCCGGCGGCGCTACCGATGAGATCAGCGTGGACCGCAATCGCCGCGCCTATGCGTCGTGGGCTTTGCGCCCGCGCGTGTTGCGCGACGTGAGCGCGCCGGATCTCTCGACGACCGTGCTTGGCACGAAGGTGAAATTGCCGGTATTGATCGCGCCTTGCGGCGCCCATAAACGGGCACATCCGGAAGGGGAATTGGCGACGTATCGCGCCGCGGCAGCGTGCGGCACCGTGCTTGCCGTGAGCGCCAACTCGAATACGTCTTTTGAAGATCTGGCGAAATCGGCGAAGGGTCATCTCTGGGTCCAAATGTATCCATTTCGCGATAAAGAGATGACGAAAGAATGGCTGAAGCGCGCGCAGGACAATGGCTATGAAGCCGTCATCGTCACTCTCGATTCGCAATGGCCGCCCAAGCGCGAGCGCAACATTCGCAACAATTACCGGCGAACTCGCGGGGTTAACTATCCAAAAACCGGCGCAGAAACACCGCGGCCCGGAGGGCGCGCGGGCGAGGGCTCCGATCCGGCCGCCACATGGAAAGACTTGGAATGGATCAAATCCGCAACCGGTCTTCCAGTTGTTGCCAAAGGCATTATGACCGGGGAAGACGTTGAGCTTTGCGCCGAGGCCGGCGCCGACGCGGTGATCGTGTCCAACCATGGCGGGCGGCATCTGGACAACACGTTGGCGACGGTGGAAGTTCTTGCCGAAGCGGTCGCTGCGGCAAAGGGCAAAATGGAAATCTATCTCGATGGCGGCATCCGGCGCGGCGCCGACGTCGTCAAAGCTCTGGCGTTGGGCGCCAAAGCCGTTTTCATCGGCCGGCCGCTTTTTTGGGGGCTTGCGGTGGACGGCGAAAAAGGCGTGATTCGCGTCCTGGATATTCTCCGCGAAGAGATCGAAATCACCATGGCGAAATGCGGCCGGCCGAAGATCGCCGATATCGATGCGACCGTCGTGGTCAAAGCGCCGCCGTTGTAGCAGCGATTGTTCTGGCCGTTTGTTTCAGCGTGCCTAGCCGCAACACAAAGAATACATCACAGAGAGCACATAGGTCACAAAGTAGAAAGATTCGGAATCGGAAAGTTACCGCAAAGGACGCAAGGTTCGTAACTCGGATGTTGCGCACTGGAATCCGAGTTCTTTCACTCGCAAAATCTGCGCAGGTTGTAATACCAAAAGCACGAAGGCGGAAGATTACATGGACGAAGTTCGCATAGTCGATCCTACTCTGCGTGACGGTGACATCAGCCTGTGGGAGGAGAGACAGCAAATCTTTCAATACGAAACGAAACGGGATAGGCTCAATATCTGGCGCGAGCCGATTAGAGTTCTCGCGCCCAAAGGAGTCTTCGCAACAACGGTTAAGATGATCGGGAGGAGACGATGAAAGCAAGATTTATTGCAGCGGTTTTCTTTCTACTTTGGCTGGTCAGTTGTGTCCCGGGGGCAGTGAATGAGAAAGGCAGTGGAAACATACGAATTGTGTCGGGTTCGTATGGGCTCAACTGCGGCGCGCCGCGCGGCAACGTCACTGCTCACTTGGCGAATTTTTGCAATGATACGGCTATTTGCGAGTATCCCATCGATGTCAGAGCGATCGGCGATCCGACCCGTGGTTGTGCCAAGGACTACCAGGCCGAATATCGATGCGGAGGTTTTGGCCTATCCAAATCCGCGTCGGTCTCACCTGAAGCTACCGGCAAGATTATAAGGCTCCAATGCTTCGGAATATTTTAAGAGCGGTTGACATGAGTCACGTGATCACAATGCCGTCGTGCTCGCCGGCGGGCGGCGATGGTGCGTTGCCTGTTCGTAGGCGTAGGCGAACTTGATCAAATTGCCGTCGTCGTAGGGCCGGCCGATAAAGCAGACGCCGGCGGGCAAATTGTCGCGCGTAAAGCCGGCGGGAACGACGATGGTCGGGACGTAAACCAAAAAGGTATTCAGATGCGGCGCGCCTTTCTGGTCGACGAAAGGCGCGGCGATGCCGTCCTTAATTAGCGTCGGCTGGTGCTCGACGGCCTTGTGCACAATTGCGTCGAGCTTGTGATCGGCCATGACTTTTAAGAAAAGCGTCATCAACTCGTCCTGGGCTTTGAGGCTCTCATAATGCTTCGCCGCATCGGGTTGTCTTTTGAAACGCTCTTGCGACCGTTTGACGACTTTGGCGAAGTCGGGTGAAGCAGCGGCTTCCTGTGGCGTTTTGAACGGCCGCTTGACGCTCCGGCCGTAATAATTTTGAAACGATTGATCGGTGTCTCCAGGCGCGGCTGAACGCTTGGCGAGCAGCTCTTTGATTCTTGGAATGACGACCGGGTCGACGATTTCGGCGCCGGCTGCCTTGATCTCACCGACTGCGCGATCGAATACATCCTGGATTTTCTTGAAGTCTTCAGACTCCGGTTCGGCATTGAGCCCGATCGACTCGCGCAAAATTCCAAGACGCGCGCCTTTGAGGCCTTCTTTATCCAAGAATTTCGTGAAACTGTCGGGTATGTGGCCGACGCTGCGCGCCGTGATCGGATCTTCGGAATCGTAGCCGACCATCACACCCAACAGCGTCGCCAGATCTTTCACCGTGCGCGCCATCGGGCCAAGCGAGCCGAAAACTTCCGGCCAACAGCCGTACACGCCGCCGCGGCTGACGAGCCCACCGGAAGGGCGCATGCCGGCGATGCCGTTCCAGGTCGAAGGTCTGCGGATCGACGCGAGGCCTTCCTGTCCCACCCCCACCGTCGAGTAATTTGCCGAGACCGATGCCGCCGATCCTCCCGAAGAGCCGCCGACGGTGCGCTCGGTGTCGTAGGGATTGCGCGTTGAACCGAAGAGCGAGCCGTGCGTGTCGCCGCCGCCAAGCTCGCCGAGCGTGGCTTTTCCCAAAATGACCGCGCCCGCGTTTTTCAATTTCTCGGCAACGAACGAATCGCGGTCGGGAAAATAGTCTTTGAACAGCACGGAGCCGAGCGTCGTCGGCATGCCTTTGACATCGGCCTGGTCTTTGACGATCACCGGAATGCCGTGCAGCGGACCGACGGGGCCGGTTGATTGGTACGCGGTGTCGAGCCGGTGGGCTTCCTTGAGGGCATCGCTGTTCAGCGAAATAATCGCGTTGATCGCCGGACCCTTCTTGTCGAAGGCCTCGATGCGATCGAGATACATCTGCACCAGCTGGCGGCAGGTGAGCCGGCCGGCTTTGTAAGCGCTATGAATATCGCCGATGGTCGCTTCGACTACATTGAAAGGCACGCTGGCTTGAGCCATGGGAGTTCTCCTTCGGCTGAGTTCTATTTATGTCTTTGATATTCAAACGTGGCCCGAATGTCTAGAGATGATTTAGGTTGACTGTAGGGGCAACCCCCTGTGGTTGCCCTGGCGGGTAGGCACGGGGGCCTACCCCTACAAATTGAATGGAACACTCTGCTGTTGAAACCCAACGGTGATCATGATTATTCGATGAAATGCTCGAGGGAGATAACAAGCACATGCCGGTAATGTCTCAACGTGTCGCCGGTTTCGGCACGACAGTTTTTGTCGAGATCAATAATCTCGCGCGGCAGCATAACGCGGTCAATCTCGGCCAGGGCGCGCCGGATTTCGATGGGCCGCCGGTGGTTCTGGCGGCGGCGGTCGAGGCGGTGAACGGCGCTTTGAATCAGTATGCTCCGGGCATCGGCATGCCCGCGGTGCGCGAGGCGATTGCCCGGCATGCGGAGCGATTTTACGGGCAAAAGCTCGATCCGGAGACCGATGTTCTGGTGACTAGCGGCGCCACCGAAGCGGTCTTCGCCGCGATCCTCGGTCTCACCGATCCCGGCGATGAGGTGATCGTTTTCGAGCCGGTGTACGACACCTACGTGCCGAACATGGTCATGGCCGGCGTAGCGCCGCGTTACGTGGCGCTGCGCGGCGAGAACTGGATGTTCGATCCGAACGAACTGGCGAAAGCGTTCAACCGCCGCACGCGGGCGATCATCGTCAATACGCCGCATAACCCGACGGGGAAAGTTTATTCGCGCCAAGAACTGAGCGTCATCGCCGAGCTATGCCAAAAGCATGACGTGATCGCGATTACCGACGAAGTCTATGAGCATATTCTCTATGATGACGCGATTCATACTCGCCTGGCGACCTTGCCGGGGATGGCGCAGCGCACGTTGACGATCAGCAGCCTCGGCAAAACATTTAGCGTCACCGGCTGGAAAATCGGTTGGGCGCTCGGTCCCGCGTCATTGGTCAACGCCGTAAACCAGGCGCACCAGTTCATCACGTACGCCGTGGCCGCGCCGCTGCAAGCCGCGGCGGCAACCGCGTTGAACCTGCCCTTGTCATTTT
This sequence comes from Binatia bacterium, assembly GCA_050735675.1. Classification (GTDB taxonomy): domain Bacteria; phylum Desulfobacterota; class Binatia; order UBA9968; family UBA9968; genus DP-20. The sequence continues at coordinate 11,004 of JBOHVN010000337.1, forward strand.
TCGAGAACTTACAAAACAGCTATCGAATTCGACGCGATCGGATGTTGGACGTTTTCGCGGCCATCGGCTGCAACGTTTTCAAACCGCAAGGAAGTTTTTTCATCATGATCGATTGGCGCGGTATCGCGCCGGCGAAAATCGCAGATGATTTTCAATTCGCCCGTTGGCTGACCCGCGATGTTGGCGTGGCGTGTATCCCCGCCAGCCCGTTTTACCAGGAATCGGATAGACACCTCGGCAAGCACTTCGCGCGCTTCGCGGTTTGCAAGAAGGACGAGACGCTCAACGCCGCGGCCGAGAGATTATCGAGACTGGGCAAATTGTGAATCTCCTTCTGTGTATCCGATAATTCGGCTGAGACCGATTTTGTTTAATCACTTGGATTAGTCCCGCAGTGTCCTGAGTAAGGCCAAGCGTGTCATGCAAAAGGCCGTCATTCCCGCATGTTTCTGGCGGGAATCCAGGGGAGAACTTTGACCGACCTTCGCCAATTGAATCGTTTCTCTTAACTATGTTAGACGTAGGGCGCCGGCACGAGGAGGAATCATGGCCCGCATCGTTCATATCGCCCTGAAGGTCGATGATCTGGAAAAGGCGACGGAGTTCTACGAAAAGGGCTTTGGCTTCGTCGAGATGGAAACCGGGCAGGTGAGAGATCACACCTCTCGGCATCTGACCGACGGAACCATCGATCTGGCGCTGATCAAATATGATAGCGAGGACTCGGCCGAGGCTAGAGCCTCGGGGCTCGGGCCGTGCATCCACCACTTTGCTATCGAAGTGGACGACATGAAAGAGTCCGCCGATCAGCTAAAACATTTCGGCTGTGAAATCATCAGCAATCCCGGAGTAATCCCCATTAAATTTCGTGCTCCCGGCGGTACCGTCGCCGAAATCGTGCCGAAGGCGCGGTATAAGAAGCCCGAAGCGAAAGCCTGAGTAAGGAATAGAGTGATGGAGTATTGGAATACTGGAGTGTTGGGTTCCCGAGCATCACTCCATTACTCCATCAGTCCAGTACTCCAATTCCTTCAAGGAGGTTTCTCATGCCATTACACGTTGAATCTAAGGATGTTCCCGAGCGCAAAGTGGTTCGCACCGGAGTGGAAGGCGAAGGCGCGATGGTTGTCAGACGAGGCTACGGCAACGAGTGCAGTCTGATGTGGGCGACTCGCGCGCCGGGCTATCACACGACGCCGCACGCACACGAAGCAGAGCAGATCAATTACGTGCTCGAAGGCGAAATCTGGTTCTTTGTCGAGGAGCGCGGCTTTCTCTGCAAAGCGGGAGATTTTCACCGCATCCCGGCGCATAAGATTCATTGGGCGTGGAACCGCGCAAATGGCGACGCGGTCGTCGTCGAGGCTCATGCTCCCGCGCTGGTCGCGGGCAAACTCCAGCAGACCTCCATCGGCCTTTTCGACGATACTGAAAAGCCGCAGATGCGGCCGCCGAGCGAGAATAACTTCGTAAAATACGATTGGCAAAACGTGGAGCGCAAAATTTTCGGTTAGTTTTCGCCTCTCAGAGACTGATCTGGTTTCACTTCTGTTCCGCCGTAACCGTCAAGCGATCTCGGCCCTTACCTCCCCTCGGATGATTTGTCGGGCGGGCTTCAAACCTGCCCTACCGCGCTCGGTCTACGCTGCTTAAGAAACTGCAACTGTGCCCCTTGCGAGAATCTCCGATTAGCGCTATTCACAGCAGTCGCAATCAGGACACTCTGTGAATCTAAATAAAGGAAATCTAATTTCCGGGCTGTGTCTCGGTGCTTTCGGGATCTACGTGATTTCGGTGGCAGCCAAACTGGCCTATGTCGCCGAGGTCGGCCCGGGCCCCGGCTTCTTTCCGCTCTGGCTCGGTATCGGCTTGATAGTTTTTGCCGCTTGTTTGATCTTCGCATCCCGAACGCCGGCCGCAATCCGGGAGATCAGTAAATCATCATCCTGGGGAACGGCCGGCAGAGCATTGGCGGGTTGGTCGGCCCTAATGGTTGCGATCGCCCTTCTCGGCAGGATCGGTTTTCTCCTGAGCTTCGTCGTTCTGGCAATTTTTCTCATCGTGGTATTGGACCGCCGCCCGGCTTTACTTGCCGTCGGCGTCGGCATCGGTCTCGCCGTGGCGTTCCAGCTGATTTTCGCCGTCGCTCTCGACGTGTCTCTACCCAAGGGTTTCTGGGGATTTTGAATTGAAGCGGGATCGTTGACGTGGACGCTCTTAATAATCTTCTCCTCGGGTTTTCGGTCGCGCTCACGCCGATCAACTTATTTTGGTGTTTGGCCGGCGTGATTCTCGGCACCATGGTCGGCGTGCTGCCGGGCTTGGGGCCGGCGGCGACGATCGCGATGCTGCTGCCGCTCACGCTCAAGATGGATCACACCACCGCGATCATCGCGCTCGCCGGCATTTTCTACGGCGCGCGCTACGGCGGCTCCACCACATCCATTCTGCTCAACATTCCGGGGGAATCGTCTTCCGTCGTCACTTGTCTCGACGGTTATCAATTGGCGCGGCAAGGCAGGGCCGGTGCGGCTTTGGGAGTTTCCGCCGTGGCTTCCTTTGTCGCCGGCACGGTCGGCGTGTTGGGGCTGATGCTGGTCGCGCCGCCGTTGGCCCGCTTCGCATTGCGCTTTGCGCCGCCTGAGTACTTCGCATTGATGCTTCTGGGACTCGCCATGGTGGTATTCCTGGCGGGCGAGTCGATGGTCAAAGCGCTTCTGGCCATGCTCGTCGGTCTGTGGATCGCGACGATCGGCACGGACCTCTTTACCGCCGAGTCGAGATTTACTTTCGGCCAAATGAAGCTCCTCGGCGGCGTCGATTTTATCGCGGCGACGGTCGGGATCTTTGCCATTGGCGAGGTGCTGATCAACTTGGAATCGCGCGGCGGCGCTGAGATCTTCAAGCTTGCCAAAGGGCTCAGAAACCTTTTGCCGACGCTCCGCGATCTTAAGGATTGCCGCTTCGCTTTTTTGAACGGTTCCATTGTCGGATTCCTGGTCGGCGCGCTTCCCGGCGCCGGCGCCACTGTCGCTTCGTTCTTGTCTTACGGGCTGGAGAAAGCCTTTTCACGCCATCCGGAAAAATTCGGCACCGGCGTGATCGAAGGCGTGGCCGCGCCCGAGGCGGCAAATAACGCGGATGCGGGCGGAGCGTTGGTGCCATTGCTCACTCTGGGCATCCCCGGCGGCAACACCACGGCGATCCTACTGGGCGGCCTCATTCTCTGGGGCTACAAACCTGGTCCCTTGCTGATTCAGGAACATCCCGAGCTTTTCTGGGGACTGGTGGCGAGCATGTACATCGGCAACGTGTTACTGCTGGTGTTGAATCTCCCGTTGGTGCCGCTGTTCGCGCAGATCTTGCGCCTGCCTTATTACGTGCTCTATCCGCTCATCGTCGGGATCTCCATGGTCGGCGTCTACAGCGTCAACAACAGTCTCTTCGACGTCTGGATGATGGGGCTTTTCGGTCTGCTCGGCTATCTGATGCGCAAGCTCAAGTTTCCCGCCGCCGCGTTGATCCTAGGCATGGTTCTGGGCGACTCCCTGGAGCGCGCGCTGCGCCAATCCTTGATGATGTCACAAGGCGACATCATGATTCTCGTGACGCGGCCAATTTCGGGAGTCTTGCTGCTTCTCGCCGCGCTGATCTTATGTTTGCCGGTGATTCGCAGGGTGCGTTACTGGCGCGTCGCAGCTATTGAGCGTGAGGGCTGAAGGTGATAGGTGCCCCTGTACCATTGCGGTAAAAATAAATTCTGGAGGCATGAAACATGAAACATAGAGTGATGTTGGTGGCGATGATAATCGCTGTGGTCATGGCGCTATCCGGGGAGCGTGCCTGGAGCCAGGAATTCAAGCCTAGCAAACAGATCGAGGCCGTCGTTCACACCGGCCCGGGCGGCGGCTCGGACCTGTTAGCGCGCGCGATCGCTGAAATGCTGCAAAAAGAAAAGCTCATCTCCCAGCGCATGCAGGTGGTGAACAAGTCGGGCGGCGGCAGCGCCGTCGCCATGGCATACCTCGCGGAAAAAAAGGGCGACCCGCACACCATTGGTTTTTTTACCGGCGTGTGGGTGACGAATCCCCTGACCACTAAAGAGGCGACGGTTACCGTGAAAGATTTGACGCCGATCGTCCGATTGATTTTGGAGCCCGCAGTCATCGCCGTCAAAGCCGACTCGCCTTACAAGAACATGAACGGCTTCATCGAGGCGGCGAAGAAGAGCCCCAATCAGCTGCGGCAATCCGGCGGCTCGGTCACCGGGCGCGACAATCTCATGCGCCTATTGATCCAAAAGGCTACCGGCACGCAGTGGACTTATATTTCTTTTCCCAGCGGCGGCGAGCGGCTCTCCAATCTGCTCGGCGGTCATGTGCAAATGATGGTGATCGAGCCGCAGGAGGCGGGCGAGCACATTCGCGCGGGAAATTTGCGCGTGATCGCTTCGCTGACTGAAAAGCGGCTGCCGTCTCTACCCAACGTGCCGACGATCAAGGAGCAGGGGATCGATGTCACGATTATCCCTCAGGCGCGCGGAGTTCTCGCCCCGCCCGACGCCTCGAAGGAAGTGGTGCAGTACTGGGAAGGTGTTTTCGATCGTTTTGCCAAATCCGCCAGTTGGAAACAGTACGTGGAACAGAATCAATTCGAAGACGGCTACCTAAAAGGGCCGCCGCTCAACAAATTTTTTGACGAGTTGACGGTGCTCATGCGCGGCGTGCTTAAAGAGGCCGGCGCCAAAGTCGTGCGCTAGTTTTCATGACTATGAATGCGACCCAACGCCTCGCGCGCTTTGCCGTCGATTTGAGCTATAGGAAAATCCCCAACGAGGTCGTCGAGCGCTCCAAGGCGTGTATCCTCGATACGCTGGCGGTTTCGCTTTACGGTTCGACCAAGCCGTGGAGCCGGACCGTCAGCGATTTCGTTCGCGACTCGGGTTTGCGCGGCCGCTCAACCGTTTTGGGAGAAGATTTTTCCGCCCAGCCGGCGCAAGCGACGCTAGCCAACGGCGTCATGGCTCATGCCTTCGAGCTCGACAACGTGCGCCAGCCGGGAGCCGGCGTACATCCGGGCGCCACGGCTTTTGTTCCCGCCTTTGCGATGGCGGAAGACAAACAAGCCGATGGCAAATCGCTGCTCACCGCCTTTGTCGCTTCGTGCGAGGTGATGTCGCGTATCGGCGTCGCCGCCGGGAATTCCTTGGAGCGAAGAGGTTTTCATGCGCCGGGACTAACCGGCACGTTCGGGGCGGCGGTCGCCGCCGGCCGGCTGCTCGGTTTGAACGAGCGCAAGATGGTCAACGCGCTCGGCATCGCCGGTTCCTACTCCGGCGGCCTGATCGAATTTTCACGCTGCCAGGAAGGAGCGATGATCAAGCGGCTCCATCTCGGCAAAGCCGGCGAAGGCGGCGTGACCGCGGCGCTGCTCGCCAGCCGAGGTTTCGCCGGACCGGAAAGCATCCTCGAGGGAAAGTTCGGCTTTTGCCAGACTTTTTCCGATTCTCCCAAGCTTTCTTATCTTACTCATCGATTGGGGCGCGCATTCGAGACCTTGAATATCGGCATCAAGCGCTGCGCGTGCCATATCAACGCGCACGCGCCGATCGAGGCGCTGCAAATGCTGCGGACCGAGACCGGTTTCAATCCGGAAGAAGTTCGTGCAATCGTCGTCGGCGGCATCGAGAAACTGGTGACCCATCACGCCATCTACCAACCCAAGGATTTGATGATGGCGCAGTACAGCATACCGTTTTGCGTCGCGCTCAGTCTTTACGACGACCCGACCGATCCTGAGTCGTTCAACGAGAACAAGCTCAAGGACAAAAAAATTCTTGCGATGATGCGCAAGGTGCGTCTCAAAGTCGATCGTGAAATCGAAGAGAAAGGCTGGGACCGCGCCGCGCGCGTGAGCGTCGCTCTGGCAAACCAACAGCGGCCGTCCAAGCTGGTCATCCACTTCAAAGGGACGCCGCGCAATCCAATGAGCCAGCTCGATGTAGAAGACAAGGCGCGCAAGTTGACCCGCGCGATTTTGTCCGAACGGCAGCTAGAGCGCTTGGTCGAGACGGTGAAAACGCTAGAAAACACCGGCGATGTCTCGTCAATCGGCGCTTTGCTGCGCAGCGCAGGATGAAGATCACCGCCATTGATACGTATCCGGTGGTGCTGCCGATCAGAGAGATCTACGGCGGCGCTGCCGGCTTTCTCGAAGACTGTCGCTCGTTGATCGTCCGGGTAGAGACGGAGAACGGTATCGAAGGCTGGGGTGAAGCCACCCAGGGCCGGCCGGGCAATACCTACGAGACGCTCGAGACGATGGACATCATGACGCGAAAATATTTTGCGCCGGCGCTCATCGGCATGGACCTCGACGAAACTGGCGTCGTCATGAGTAAGCTTCATGGAATTCGGCACGGCCATCCGATCACCAAAGCTGCTATCGAAATCGCGCTTTTCGATGCTTTGGGGAAACTCTACGGGCTGCCACTGTGCTGCCTTCTCGGCGGACTCTACCGGCGAGAAATCGAGCTTGTCGGCGGCCTGGGCATGGATCTCGGTCCGGAAGCGATCGGAGTGCGCGCGCGCCAACTCGCAGAAGACGGCTTTCGAACATTTAAAATTAAGATCGGCCAGCAAGATCATCGGAAGGATATCGAACGCGTGCGCGCGGTTCGTCAAGCCTTAGGGGACGACGCATCCATCCGGGTCGACGGCAATGCGGCGTATTCATTTGTCGACGCTCGCGCAGTCTTGAACGAGCTGAGCCAATTTGACATTAGCGACGCCGAGCAGCCGTTGCAGCGCGGCGATCTTAAAAGCCTCGCCGAGTTGCGCCGCGCGGTCAACGTCCCCATTGCCGCTCAAGAAAGCGTCAGCTCTGCGAATGACGCTCTGGCGGTGCTCGAAGAGCGAGCGGCGGATTTATTGAAGATCAAGCTCACGCACATCGGCGGGTTCGAGCGCGCCCGCGAAGTCGCGGCGGTGGTCGGCGCCAGAGGACTTCCGGTTGTCATCGGCCAGGGCAGCGCGTGCACGACGATTCTTTCCGCCGCCGAAATGCACCTTCATTGCGCTCTCAAGAATGCCCAACCCGGCGGCGAAATGACCGGCTTTTTGCGCCTCGGCGAGCAGGATGTTTGTAGCTCTATCCCGGTCGCTCGCGGCAAGGCCAGGCCGGGCATGAGCGCGGGACATGGCATCGAAGTCAACAAAGAAAAACTACAGCGTTTGGCCGGACGATAAGTCATATCGATTCGGGGAGTCTACCGACTAAAAACCGTTCAAGGGTTCAAGAGTTCAAAAGTTCAAGGTTCTCCTCCCCACATTGAACCCCTTGAACCTCGTCGGGCTGATTCTAATCCTCTGCGGCTTACCTGCCAAAGATCGATTTAAGAAATTTTATCTGCTCTGGAGACATGGTGGCATCTTCCTCGTAATAACCCGCCCAGTACTTCACACCTTCTTTGGGCACCCAATAGGACGGGACGTGGTCGGTCGGCACATCTAACCTGCGGCTGACGTAACCCATTCCCTTGCTAAAGGCGGTCTGGCCTTCCTTGGTCAGCAGCCAATTCAAGAAAAGCTTTCCGGCATTGGGATGAGGCGCACGGTTGACGAACATGGCGCTGCCGAATCCAGGCGTAAGATAGGCGCCGTAGTCCTTGAAATAGGGCACGACGCCGAACTTGAGCCCCCGCTTTTCGAGCTGTTGCATAATGGTTCCTGGGCCAAGGTGCAACGGATACTTGCCCTGGGCGATCCACTCGATCTGGCGCCGTTGGTCGCGGTCGACGGCCGCGGCTTGAGCGCGAATCTTTCGGTAAAAATCTTTCGCCTTCTCCGGCCCCATGACGTGCCACACCCAGCGAAAGACTCCGTTGCCGGTGCCGGAAGGGATCGGATCCTGGACGGCGATCTTGCCCTTCCATTTCGGATCCAATAAATCTTTGAGCTCGTTGACCTCGTCGGCTTTGACCTGCGCCAGGTTATAAATCAGCGGCACGTTATTCTGTGTCGTGAAAACGAGGTCGAATTTCGTCGAGCGATCGGAAAATTCGAGGCGGTTGTCGCGCCAGTTCTTCGGGTCGATCACCTCGGGTAAAATCAGCGCCGGCTCGATCGGATCGAGCGCGCCCATCGGCTTGAAGTAGGAGTTGGCGGTGCTGGTGCCGTTGATCAAGACATCCACGCTATAAATGCCCGCGTCGCGTTCGGCTTTGACGCGAGTGGCGAGCTCGCCGCCGCGGGCGCCGGAAAATTCGATCGTGATATCGGGAAAGGCATTGGCAAAGCCTCTCGTAAGGGCTTCGCGGATCTGATCTCCCGGCGGGCCCAGTACGACGACTTTTCCTTCCTTCTTGGCCTGGGCGAGGGTCTGGTCCCACTTCTTCTGCCAGCCGCTATCGCTTTGGGCAAAGAGCGCGGGAGCATAAATCATCGAGAGTATCAACAAAGCAACCGGATAGAATTTCGACTTTGGGCAATCAAGCCTTGGCTTCATGTTTCCCTCCCTGACCTGCGCGCTTGCGAGGTTCGAGCGCGCGGCTTCATTATGAGTGCACCGATGATCTGCGAAATCCCAACAACCGTCCGATCAGTAACAACGCGAAGATCAGCAACACGAGAAATACGCCGAGCACCGCCGACTTCTCCTTGTTGGCGTCGGCGATGTAGTCGAGCATCAGCAGAGACAGCGTGCGCGTGTGATGCGTCGACAAAAATATCACCGTGGGAATATCGCGCGCCGCCGAGATGAAGGTAATGATCGCTACGGCCATCATGGTCGGCCTCAACAAAGGCAGCAGGATACGGCGAAAACTGGTCAACCAGTTGGCGCCGGAGGCGCTCGAGGCTTCCTCCAACTCATTGCTGATCTGCAGGACTCCGGCCTTGATGATCTGGGTGCCGAGGGGCATCTCTTTGATGATGATCGCCAGGACCAGGACGGAGACTGTCCCGTAAATCAGTTTCACGTAACCGCCCGAACCGAGGACTGCCCATAGGAGCGCCAAGCTGATCAGGACGCCCGGCAACGCCCAGGGCAGCCAGGAAAGAACGTCGATGAAAGCGCGCCCCGGCAGCCGCGTGCGCACAATCATGTAACTGGTCAGTGCGTAAAGAATCGTCCCGACGACTGCCGAGCCCAAACCGAGGATCAGCGTATTCTTCAACGAGCGCAGAAAAACCGGGTCCGTGAAGACGGTTGTCCAGTGGCGCAGGGTCCAGGTGTTCTCGACATCGAAGTTGCCGAAGAATTCCATGAACGTTCCCATGACCAGAGTCGCCAGCGGCAGAATGATCATGACGAAGATAAACAGCAGGCAGAAAGAACAAGTCACCCAGCGCCAGCGCCCGAGGGGAAAAGTCCGGACCATGTAGCTGCGCCCGGTCACGGTGGTGAACTCCCGGCCGCGCAAGTAAGCCCGGTGCAGCCAGATCAGCAAGAAAATGAAAAGCAGGAAGATGCTGCATAAAGCCGTGGCGCGTTCGTAGAGCGGCGGCTCCCAGTGGATATAATCCCAAATCTTCGTCGGCACGACGTAGATGCCGGCGGGGATGCCCAGAATCATTTCGATCTCCAGGGATTCAAGACTGCGGATAAACCCCAGCGCGGTGGAGGCGAGAATGGCCGGCGCCAGGATCGGCACCGTGATGCGCATCAAGACGCCCAAGTTGCTGCTGCCCGACGTGCGCGCGGCGTCTTCCAACGCGGCGTCCATGGCGGTGAAAGCGGGCGTCATCAGCAGAAAGCGCACGGAGGTGCTGAACGCCAAATGGCACCAGATGATGCCCCAGTAGGAATACACGTCGAGGGGCGGCTGCGACAGCCCGAACAGGTATATCAAGAATCTATTGATCAAGCCGTAATAGGGATCGAGGAGGAGAATCCAACCCATGGTCATGGGCAGCAGCGGCAGGAAGAAGCCGAGCCAAAGCGTCACTTCGATGAAGCCTTTGAACGGGGTGTCGGTGCGGGTCACCACCCAGGCGAAGAAGATCGCCAACGCGCTGGTAATGATGACCCGCACCAGCCCCAGGTAAAAAGTATTGCCGATAGCGACGGCCAGATTGACATCGCTGAAGGCCGCCGCCCAGCCGCCCAGGCCCCAGACGACCGGTTGACCCGGCCGGCTGATGGCGAAGCTTTTGATGAAAAGCAGCGCCAGCGGATAGGCGAGGAGCGCCACCAGCACCGCGGCGAGCAGCGCCGGCAGCAGCCAGCGCCAGGAGAGCCTGGGAATTTGCACCGCTCGAAAAATCGCCGGCCTGGTAAGCTCCATTGTCCGTTCACCGAAGAATGAAATTGCGATCTATCTGCCGAAGAGCTCCTTTAAGATCTTTGTTTCTTCCGCGCTGCGCTGCACGTTCTCCTCGGTGTAGCTCAGCCAATAGCGATCGCCGGGCTTCGGTTCGCCGCTGAAGAATTTTGCGTTCGGCGGCGGTATCATATAAGCCGGCAGGTGATCGGTGCCAATGTCCATGCGCCGGCTGACGTGATCCATCGCCTTGCTCCAAGCCGTCTGGCCTTCTTTCGACAGCACCCAGTTGAGAAAAATGGTCGCGGCATTCCGATGAGGCGCCTTGTTGAGCAGCATGGCGCTGCCGAAGCTCGCGGTCACGTAAGTGCCGTAGTCCTTGAACTCGGGGACGATGCCGACCTTGAGACCGCGGCCGAGCAGTTGACCGAGAACTCCATCGCTCGGCGCCAACAGAAACGCGTACTTGCCTTGCGCCACCCATTCGATCTGGCGGCGCTGATCGCGATCGGCGACGGCCGCATTGGCGCGAATCTTCCGGTAATAGTCCTTGGCTTTTTCCGGCCCCATCACGCGCCAGATCCAGCGAAACGTCACGTTGCCCGAGCCCGAGGGCAGCGGATCGTTGAGGACGAATTTGCCCTTCCACTTGGGATCCAAGAGCTTATCAAGCTCATCAAGCTGATCCGCCTTGGCAAGCTTGGGATTAAAAATCAGCGGCGTCTTGAGCATCGTCGAAAAAACCATGTCGGTGCGCGTCGCCGGGTCGGCGAATTCGAGTTTGTTGTCGCGCCAATGTTTCGTATCGACCACTTCGGGCAAAATCAGCGCCGGCTCGATCGGATCGAGCGCGCCCATCGGTTTCATTTGGATCATCGCCGTCGTCGTGCCGCTCAGCAGCACATCGACCGTGTAAGCGCCGCCGTCGCGCTCCGCCTTGATGCGCACCGCCTGCTCGCCGCCGCGCGCGCCGGAGTATTCAATGGCAATATCGGGAAAGGCTTGCTTGAAATTTTTCGTCATCGCCTCGCGAATGAGTTCGCCTGGAGGACCCCATACCACGACCCGGCCATCCTTCTTGGCCGCGCTCAGAGTTTTATCCCAGCGCTGCTGCCAATCAGGCTTACTCTGAGAGTGCGCTTTCGGGATCAGTACGAAGAGAATTAACGCCGTACACGAAACGCACAGGCAAAAAAATAGTCGCGCTAGGTTGTTTCGAATCGACCCCATCGATTTTCCTCCCGGATCTCACCGTTTAGAATTCGACTGCGATCCTGTACCCACCCGTATCCAACTTTAAGAAATTTGAGTCAAGCACCGCCAATTTGTTTTCGGAGAGCGTTCGGCTGAGATAGCTTTTTGCGTCACCGCAGCGTTTTTAGCCTTTGCTGCATGTCCCGGGCGGTGATTTCTTGACCATACAGGGGCCCGCCGTGAGCGAAGTGTTTGGCTTGTTCAAGCGAACCCACAATGACCGGATCGAAACCGGCGCTGCGGACTAAATTCGCGGCCACACTCAGCGCCTCTTGATCATCGCCGGCAATTGGAATGGCGATGCGGCCTTGAGCGCGATTGGAGAGAACGGGGAGCCTTTGATAGTTGAGCGTATTGAACGCCCGGACAATGCGCGCGCCCGCTAAATATTTTGCCGAGGTTAGGCCGATTCCTTGCTCTCTAGCTTCCTTGGCGATCTCGCCGTCACGCGACGGAAAAGCGTTGCCCGCCTCGAGGACAATCCGGCCGGCAAGTTCCCGGGCGTAATCTCTGCCGATCTGCGGGTAGGCGCCGTAAGGCACCGCGATAAAAATGACATCACCGAATTTCAAGGCTTCTCGTACCGTGCCGGCGCGCGCCCGAGGGCCGAGACCGTCGACTAGTGATTTTAGCTCGGCCGGATGGCGCGACGAGAACAGCACTTGATGGCCGGCTTTCACCCACAGCGTGCCCACCGTGCCACCGATATTGCCGGAGCCGATGATGCCGATTTTCATTTCGGATGAGCTGGGTTTGGCTTGGGCGCGAACATCTTGCACTTGAGTCCCTAAGACAAGCAGCAATGCGCCAATCCAGATAATGCAGCGGAGAATTGACCGATTGAGGTTTGCGAAAAAATGAAGCGTCATGCCGAACTCCTTGGCCGTCGTACAGGTTCAATGAAGATATCATGGAGAAAGCGTATTGAAACACTCAGCGCGACGAAGATCGATTTGGCCGACCGCGTAGACTTGTCGACGCTACTGCGCCCGCGCTGTACAGCATACGGTGGCTTGGGAAACCGCGCTTTAGCAGGTTCTCTTGAGTCCGTGCGCGCCAAGGCTGGCGAAACTCGGCGAAGGAATACCGTCGTCGATTCTTGATGATCGGCGCTCGAAACAGTGCTTTGGTGTGGATTTGAACAGCCGGGCAAACGAGAAAAGTTGTCCTAGCGATTGGGTCGACCTTGCGCACCGCAGTAATACAACCCATGACGATCTCGACGCCGTTTGGCGCAACCGTGTGACGCGGGATTTGTCAGCGGGACTAACTCTTTTCCGATCCTTCCTTGATCTCCGCAGCGTGCCCGGCGCATACCAGGGAGGTGTCGAGTATGTACTTTGCGAAAATCGCCTTTCTGCCACAGGGTTTCCAGTCGGCGGAGGTCGGGACAAAGTAGTCGCAAGTTTCTTCCTGTTCGATCGGCTTAATTTCGAATTGAGAGCCGAATCCCGCGTTGTCTAAGAATTCGCCTAAACCTTCCTCCATCTCTTTTTCCGTTTCGAGCCTGTGAGCATCGCACAGGTGATCCTCGACGTACCATTCCGACACGGCGTAGACGGCCTGCTCCGCGCAAGCTCCCGGACCAACTTCCTCCGAGATCCAGTCGCATGGGAATATTTCTTCACTCGTCAATCTCTCAACCGTGGTTTCAGTTTCGTGGCAGTATTCGCACATGATAGGCCTCGCTGTTTCCGGTTCGAGTGCGGATCGTGTCTGGCGGGTTAATGAGGGCTTTCATGAATTATAGCCAGTAGAAAAAATCGAATCAAAAAGACAAAGAGTGATTCTCTCAGCTCACCCGCGCGTCAGCTGGCGATACTTGATCCGGTGCGGGCGCTCCGCGGCGGCGCCGAGGCGCTGCTTGCGATCGGCTTCGTATTCCGAATAATTGCCGTCGAACCACACGACCTTGCTGTCGCCTTCGAAGGCGAGAATGTGGGTGGCGATCCGGTCGAGGAACCAGCGATCGTGCGAGATCACCACGGCGCACCCCGCGAAGTTTTCCAACGCATCTTCCAGCGCGCGCAAGGTGTTCACGTCCAGGTCGTTGGTCGGTTCGTCGAGCAATAAAACATTGGCGCCCTCTTTCAACATCTTCGCTAGGTGAACGCGATTGCGCTCGCCGCCCGACAACGTGCCGACCTTCTTCTGTTGATCGGTGCCGGAAAAATTGAAGCGCGCCACGTAGGCGCGCGAGTTCATTTCGCGATTGCCGAGCTTGAGTAAGTCTGAGCCGCCGCTGATTTCTTCCCAGATCGATTTCTTTGGCTCGAGCGCGCGGCTCTGATCGACGTATGCCAGCGCGACCGTCTCACCGGTGCGAATCTTGCCGCTATCGGGCCGCTCCTGACCGGTGATCATGCGAAAGAGCGTCGTCTTGCCGGCGCCGTTGGGACCGATGACGCCGATGATGCCACCGGGAGGGAGCTTGAAGGTCATGCCGTCCACTAGCAGGTTATCGCCGTAGGCTTTGCTAACTCCCTCCGCTTCGATCACGACGTTACCCAGGCGCGGCCCGGGTGGAATGTGAATCTCCAGATCTTCGCGGCGCTTCTGCGACTCCTGGTCGAGCAAAGATTCATATGCGCTGATGCGCGCCTTGCCCTTGGCGCGGCGCGCTTTCGGCGACATGCGAATCCATTCGAGCTCGCGCTGGAGCGTCTTCTGCCTTTCGCTTTCGGACTTTTCCTCGCGACGCAGCCGCTCCTGCTTCTGCTCCAGCCACGACGTGTAGTTGCCTTTCCACGGAATGCCCTGCCCGCGATCCAGCTCCAGAATCCAACCCGCGACGTTGTCGAGAAAATATCTATCGTGGGTCACCGCGATGATGGTTCCCGGATAGCTTTGCAGGTGATGTTCGAGCCACGCAACAGATTCTGCGTCGAGGTGGTTGGTGGGCTCGTCAAGCAAGAGAATGTCGGGCTTTTGCAACAGCAAGCGGCACAAGGCGACCCGGCGGCGCTCGCCGCCGGACAACACCTTCACCGGAGTGTCCGAGGGCGGACACCGCAGCGCATCCATCGCCATCTCGAGCCGCGCATCGAGATCCCAGGCATCCAGATGGTCCAGCTTCTCCTGCACCTGCCCCTGCCGCTCGAGCAGCGCGGTCATTTCATCATCGGACATCTCTTTGCCGAACTTGGCGTTGATCTCTTCGAACTCTTTAAGAAGCTTGATCGTCTCTTTTACGGCTTCCTCCACCACCTCACGCACCGTTCGCGAATCGTCCAGCAACGGTTCCTGCTCCAGATAGCCGACGGTATGCCCCGGAGAGATGACGGTCTCGCCGTGAATTTCTTTGTCCACCCCCGCCAGTATGCGGAGCAGCGAGGATTTACCCGACCCGTTGAGGCCGATCACACCGATCTTCGCGCCGTAGAAATAAGAAAGATAGATGTCCTTGAGAACGGCCTTCTTGTCGTAATACTTGCTGACGCCGACCATCGAATAGATAACTTTGTTGGGTTCAGTGCTCATGAATTGAAACCGTGCCCTCGGTACTGGATTTGGGTCTTCAGGCTTCCCTGTGATTGACCACGGAGGCGCAGAGGACGCCGAGACGGGGAAAATAAAAACCTCTGCGAGGTTTTCGCAGCCTCCGCAAATTTTCAAATTGCCTCGGGTGCCACTCAAAAACTCTGAAGAGATGTTGGGTTACGCTGCGCTAACCCAACCTACCGGTCTGTGGGCACGATGAATCGCGCCCCTACCCTTTGTGATCTTTATGCCCTTTGTGGTTAAATTCTCGTCTCTTTTGTTTTTGCGTCCTTTGTGTTCTTTGCGGCAAAATTCTTCTCTTCTCTCTTTTGGTTGCGGCTCTGCCGCTCTGTGTCTCTGTGGTGAGTATCTCTTCGGGCAAACCCAACCCCGAATTCATTAACGCTAGCCTGTCAGGTTGGATTGTGCAAGAA
>JBOHVN010000338.1:0-17924 GCA_050735675.1 Binatia bacterium
GCTCAGAGAGATTACAGAGTTGGGCCATGAGCTTGCCGCGCAGGTGATCCTGGTGACTGATAACGGGCCGGCAATGAAGTCCAGACGGTTCAGACATTTTGTGAAGAAGACCGAGTTGTTGATCCACGTTCGTTCACCGAAGTATCATCCGCAGACCATCGGACGAGAGGAACGATATCACGGATCGTTAAAGCTGGAGCATTTATATCGAGTACTGCCGAACAATCGATCGGAGCTGATCGAAGCGGTAAAGAACTATCGACAGTTTTACAATTACGAGAGGCTGCACATGAGCCTGGATTACCGCACACCGGCTGCGGTGTATTTGACCAAGGACGGCCATAAACTCTGACTTATCAGCCCGGAAAAGTTGTTCCGAAATCGTGGGACAGGACAAGGGTGAAATGGATAAGGGCAAAGGGATGATGAAGAATAATGGTAAAAACCGTGGTTGTGGTCGGAAATGACGTGATCGTGTCGGGGCGAACTCCCGTGGACATGATCGGAGAAAAGACGTGGGCGTGATTGGGAGGCAGGAACTGCCGTGCTCGTGTTCGTGGACTGATCGCGCGTGCAGGTCTGCGTCCAATAGAGATAATCGTGAACGACGGCAGGCAGCAGATAGAAGCCGTTTTGACGAAGTAAATAATGAAACACCTGCGGAATGCTTGCGAAGTCGGTGACGAATCCAATCGGGACAGTGAGGCTGTCCTTTGACACGCCGATCGTGTAGACGAGCGGTTGCCGAACGATCCAGTTACGACCATCGACGAAGGGCCTAAAATCAATCGGCGCAATCGGCTGCTGCGCCGGAGCCAAGCCGCAGAACCCCAGGATGCAGCCGATTGTTGCGAACGCGACTTTCAAATAAGCCGGCCGATGTTTCGTACGCGCGCCTGGTACATCCATAGCCATCCAATCCTCCCTTCGACGCTTTCCCGGCGATCCGCATCGGAAAAAAACGTGATCGTGGGGACGAGGTTCACCCCGGTTGGACGAATAAGGTGGGCTGGCGCGCCGGTCGGCGACATTGTAGAAATGCAGTGTGGCCTCCACGACGGCAACAATCGACGGCAAAGAGCTGTCCCTCACCAATCTTGACAAGGTCATGTACCCGGAGACCGGCTTCACCAAGGGGCAGGTCATCGACTATTATAAGAATATCGGGCCTACCATTCTTCCCCATATCGAAGATCGCCCGATAACGATGAAGCGATTTCCCAACGGGATCGGCGGCCAGTATTTTTACGAGAAAGAGGCTCCGTCGCACACCCCGCGCTGGGCGAAAACATTCCGCGTACCGAGCAACAGAAAACACTCGACGATCAATTACGTTTTGATCAACGATCTGCCGACCTTGGTCTGGTCTGCGAACTTGGCCAACTTGGAGATCCACCCCTTTCTGGCCAAGACACCGCATATCGACCAGCCGACGATGGTTGTGTTCGACCTCGACCCGGGGGACGGCGCCGATATTTTGAAATCCTGCGAAGTCGCCTTCCTTCTCAAAGACTTACTCGACCGGCTCGATCTCGGGTCGTTCGTCAAGGTGTCCGGCTCCAAAGGCATTCATCTCCACGTGCCGCTGAACGCGCCCGTGACTTACGAAGCAACCCAACCGTTTGCCAAGAGCGTTGCGCAATGGCTGGAGAATAAACATCCCGACCTGGTGGTCTCCGAGATGTCGAAGGCCAAGCGCAAAGGAAAGGTCTTCGTCGATTGGAGCCAAAACTCGGAGCACAAATCTACGGTAGCGGTCTATTCGCTGCGGGCTAAAGTCGGGCGGCCTTTCGTCGCGATGCCGCTGGGCTGGGACGAATTGCGCAGGGCTCTCAAGAAACGGGACGCCGCCGGACTTTTCTTCGAGCCCGATGCCGCGCTCAAGAGAGTCAGAACCGCGGGCGACATATTTGCTCCGCTGCAAAAGCTCAAGCAAAACTTGCCCCAGCCGTTTTTGGATTTGATGACGAGCCGGCCCGAGCCGAATGGTTCACGCTCGGCGAGCGCATTGGAAGCTTATCGCCGGAAGCGGGACTTCACCAAAACTTCCGAACCCCCGCCTTCGATGCCGGAGTCGGGCCGTCAAGGAACCTCCAGGCTATTTGTCATCCAGAAACATGCCGCCAGGCGCCTGCATTACGATCTTCGTCTTGAGATGGGCGGCGCGCTAAAATCTTGGGCCGTGCCGAAAGGGCCGCCCTACGATCTCCATGAGAAACGGCTTGCCATGGCCGTCGAAGACCATCCGATGGACTACGCGAGATTCGAAGGCGTGATTCCCAAGGGAGAATACGGCGGCGGCACGGTGATGGTCTGGGACATCGGCACCTACGAGCTGATCGACGGAAACTATTGGCAGGGGAAAGTTCACGTTATTTTCCACGGCAAGAAGCTCCAAGGAGAATGGATCCTGGTCAAGGGCAAGGATCGCGACGGCAAAGACAACGTTTGGTACTTGATCAAGGCCGGCGCTTCTATGGAGCGGCTCTCCGACAAAAAGGATGATGCATCCGCTCTGACCGGCCGCTCCATGGAACAAATCGCCAAGGCCAAAGACGCGGTCTGGCATAGCAATCAGAAAAACGTCGACGCGCCTTCCCCGGCTCAAGAAAAATCGACTGTCGATTTGGAATCGTTGCCGAAAGCGACGGTAAGATTTATCGAACCCATGCTCGCAAGGTCGGTGGCCGAACTGCCGAAGGCGACGGATCAATGGCTTTACGAAGTAAAGCTCGACGGCTACCGCTGTTTCGCGGGGAACGACTCCCGCGGCGTGACCTTGTGGTCTCGCCGCGGCAACGTCTTTACCAAAGACTTCCCGGTGATCACGCGCGCGTACGAAGCGCTTCCCCTCGATACCCTGATCGACGGCGAAGTCGTCGCGCTCGACGAGCGCGGCCGGGCGTCGTTCAATTTGCTTCAGCACCGCCGCTCCAAAGCGAGCGCCATCCGTTTCTATGCCTTTGATTTGCTAATATATCACGGCCGCAGTCTTCTCGATTTGAAACTCACCGACCGGCGCGCCCTGCTTGCGGAAGCGCTCAGCTTCGCCGATCAAAACGTCCGCTTGTCCGAGAACTTCGAGGCCGATCCCGATGATCTCGCGCGGGGCGCCAAGGAATTAGGTTTCGAAGGGATTGTGGCCAAGCGGAAGGATTCGCCTTACCAGCCGGGAAAACGCAGCGGCGCGTGGGTCAAATACAAGATAAATCATTCAGAGGAGTTCGTCATCGGCGGCTACACGCGGGGAAATCCGTTTGACGCCCTCATCGTCGGATATTACGACGACGATAAGCTCTATTTTGCGGCCAAGATCAGAAACGGCTTCGTGCCGCGCGTGCGCCGCGAGGTTTTCAAAGAACTCAAAGCCTTGGAACCGGCGGAGTGCCCCTTCGCAAATCTGCCGGAAAAGAAACGCACGCCGTGGGCGCTAACCCGCGAAGAAATGAACAATTGCCGCTGGGTTCAACCCGAACTTGTCGCTCAGATCGAGTTCACCGAGTGGACTCCCGACGGCCATTTGCGAAACGCCACGTTCGTTGGGCTCCGGGAAGATAAGGCCCCGCGCGAAGTCGTCCGAGCTGCTCAGAGTTGATGTTTTCCGAGATGGCGCAGTTTTGCCAGTGGGGGCGTCGTCGAGGACTCGTGGGCGCTATTCGTGTCCGGGGATCAGCAAAATTCCACGACTCTAGACGGCGTTCGACGATAGCTGCCTCGCCGGAGAAGGGTCCTGATCTCGTCGTGGTTGCCGAGAAACGAGACGTAGACCTTAGTGCTTCGGTCTTGGAAAATGAACCGGAGATCACGGTGACCGCGGCACTCGAAAAGCTTGTTGCCTAGCTTGCGGATTCCAAGACCGCTGTGCACGTGGGGGGTGGCCAAAAGCCTCAACCAGATCGCAAAGAGCGAGGAGACAATTCTACCCTTTCGTTCTTTGGCGGTTCACGACATCTTCCACGCTGTTCATATGGTGTCCCTCCGATCACGTATCATGAACACGCCCTCACGACTAGCGGCCGGTTCCAGCAGTTTCAAACGTGCCAATCGTTTTAGTGGGTTGCCTAGGGAAAACGGCCGTGCTCGTGTTCGTGGGAAAGGACGGCTGTGCGATATACAAGAACCCCTCAGCTCCCCCGCGTGCGGTTCTGCGGCCCTACTTTTTCAATCGTGACCCGGCTTGCAATACGCCCTTCAGCGAGGGTTTTCTTGCGGATGAGATCCCAACTCGCGGGCTCACCGCGAATTTGACGGTGCCAATCGAGCACGATGTCCATCGCCTCCGGGTGCGGAATCACCTCGGCCTTGCCGTCGACCTGAATATAATTCGAGCCGTTGAACTTTTCCCCGAAAACTAACAAGGAGACTTGGGGATCGCGCCTGATGTTCTTGACCTTGTACGTGCTTTCGCGCGCCGTGATCGTGGCCTTCCCATCGGCGCCGATGACCGGTGAAACGAGCGTCATCTGCAACGAACCGTCGCGCTTGCGCGCCACCAGCACGCCATGATGATTGTGCTTTAGAAACTCTTGGGCGTCGGCAATTTCCATAGAACCTCCGATTCAGTCGTAATGCGGCGTTACCGAGTCGGCAGGATCGCGAATCGGCCGATCCTTAGGGGGAACTTCCGAGAATTCAGGCGTAGCGCGACATCGTCACCGGCTCGTACGTATCCGGCGCTTGCGTGACCACGAGCCGCGGCTCGATGCCATAAAGCCGCCGGGCGTTGCCGCCGAGCATCTTCTCCTGAACCGCCTGGGGTACCTTCCACTTGTTCATGTGATCGATCGCCTCCCAAACGTCGGAAGCATCGAGATGCGGCATATCCGAGGACCACAGCGCAATGTTTTCGAACAGGTCCCAGAGTCGGAACGTCATCTCCTCGTCGCTCTCGAAGGCGATGAAGCAGCTCTTGTAAAAGACCTCGTGCGGGTTGCCGATTTTTTCGCCGAGGTGTTTGTAAAGGTCGAGATAGGTCTCGGCTTTCTCCAAAGCCAACGGCAGCCAGCTTGAATTGGACTCCAGGATGGCCACTTTGAGCTTAGGGAATTTTTCCAGCCAGCCGGTCATCAAGACCACCGCGGTCCAGGTCATCGCCTCGGCGATAAATCCGAATGCGGCATCGCCCGCCTGCCTGGACCCCATGAGCTGCATGATGTTGGCCACGAACTGCCCCGGCGAGTAGACCAGCACCTCCTCGTCGCCGAACAAGCGTTTTCGGCTCGCTCCCATGCGCTGATCCAGCTCCGGCGACATCGCCTCGCCACGTGACGGGAACGTGTGCATGCCGAGCACGATGCCGAGGTTTTCGAATTCTTTCCACAACGGATCGTATTCCGGCAGGGTCGGGTACTTGGTGCCGGAAAAGATCGGCCGGACCAATCCTGCCTTGAAGCCGAGCTTCGCGACGCGTCGCAGCTCTTCGAGGGCATAGTCCAGATTTTGAACCGGCAGGATCGCCGCTGGGTAAAGCCTCTTCGGATCGGCGCTGCAATACTCGTAAACCCAATCGTTGTAGGCGCGCGCACAGATGCTCGCTGCTTCGGCGTTTTCGACCAGGGGCAGATAGACGAAGGTGGACGGAAAGATCATCACCTGGTCGATGCCGGCCGCATCCATATCTTTCAATCGAACGAGAGGATCGCGCGCGCTGCGGTTTCTGCCGATGATTTCGTCCCATCCCTTGGTGCCGGGCTCGACCGAGCCGATGATTTTCTTGTTCAATCCCGGATGCCAGGTCTCGCCGGGATACTTCCACTTGTCGGGGTTGCGAAAGCTGATCTTTGAATTCTTG
This sequence comes from Binatia bacterium, assembly GCA_050735675.1. Lineage (GTDB taxonomy): Bacteria > Desulfobacterota > Binatia > UBA9968 > UBA9968 > DP-20. The sequence continues at coordinate 5,792 of JBOHVN010000338.1, forward strand.
ACGGATATGAGCCGGTCGGCGTCTCGGTAAAAGTGGGTCTTGGCGAACTCGCGCTGGTTCTCCGGTATAAACTTGTCCCAAACCTCCCGGGGTTCATAAATATGGCTGTCGCAATCGAATACGGGAAAGTTTTTCGTTCTGCCTTTAGCGTTGTATGCCATCGATTTCTCCCATCCGGGCGATGTACGTCATCTGCCCTGTAGAAAGCTTCTGATGATGCCATGAACCTGAGCAGGCTCGCTGTAGAAATAGCTGTGCCGCTCGCCCGGCAGCACGACCAATTTTGCATTTGGAATGCCGTTCGCCAAAATATCCGCTCCGCTGCGATGCGACATATCGCTCACGACGAAATGATCGTCGTCCCCGACGAGGATAAGCGTCGGAACCTTGATATCCTTGAGCCGGCCGCCGCTATCGTGTTCCTGGCGCGCCAGTACGTGGCGGAAATAAAATTCCACCGGGCAGAGATTGGCCATGCGCACCTTGAGATATTTCTCGATCAAATCCATGTGGGTCTTGGCGTAGGACTCGGTCCAGCCCACGACGATCGTGTGGTGCCTAACGTATGCCGCATACCCCTGCTCCACCATCTCTTTGGCGATTCTCAGCGGAATTCCCGTTTCACCCGGATGGGCAGCGCCGCTGGAGGCCAGGATCAGTTTGCTCACCTTTTCAGGATGATCGAGCGCGAGCAGCTGCGCCACCCGTCCTCCCATGGAATGGCCGCAGACCACCGCGCCGTTTATTCCCAAGTGATCCAGCACCGCGGCCGCGTCCTCAGCGAACATCTTCGTGCTGTACTTCGTCGACGGCTTGCCGGACTTCCCGGTGCCGCGATAATCGACTATGACCACGCGATGATCGCGGGAAAACTCCGGCGCCTGGTAAGTCTTCCACACCTCGCCGTCGCAAGCCGTCTCACTAAGGAATAGAAAAGCCGGGCCTTCCCCGTGAGACTCGTAATAGATATCGACTCCGTCTTTGGCTTTGATATAGGGCACGCCGCGTCTCCTTCTGTAAAGGTCTTTCGCCTATCCTATAGATGAGCGGCGCTACCCAGGCAAGCCTTTTGGCACACGCCCTGGACGTTTGGATTGACCTCGCAAAAATTAAAATGCAAGTGTCCCTCACGTTTCCGGGGAGGTCATAATGATGCATCTCGCGTGCGCAACAATACTTCTTGCTCTCTCGACGTTTCTACTCATCCAATGTTCCTCCCTCGCTCAAGAGAAGATTCGGATCGCATGGGCGGGAGCCAGTCCGGCCAACAGCGCAATCTGAGTGATCCAAACAGCCGGCGGGGAACTTCCACGTTTTGAGAATTGTCAAAACGTCAAAATGAGGATCGACTTCGCTCGGCCAAGGCGGCGCCGCAGTTCGCCGGCTGAACTACCGTCCTCTTTTTTTACTCCTGCCCTGGAGCGCTTGAGAGCTCGACTTTTGTCATAGCTTGATTCTTTCTCCGTGCAAGATGCAACCGCGCCTACTCTACTTCGGAAAAATCTTGAGTTTCTCCGCCGGCAGGCGCACGTAGACGGCGCTTCCGGGCTCGAGCTGTTGGTTCACTCCCGCCGTCTTGGCGCGTAGTTTTGTTCCCTTGGCGGATAGATGATAAAGCGTGATGTCGCCGAGGAAGAGCCTTGAGATAAGCTCGGCGTGAAATTCGTTGCTTTGGCCGCTGGGGTCGGGTGCGAGCAATACGTCTTCCGGCCTAATCGTGACAACGACTTCTTGAGAGACGCGCTCGGGCAGCGCGCAATGAAAACCTCCGAGCTCGATGGTCACCGAATGATCGTCTCGGACGACGCCGGAGAACTCGTTCATCGCTCCCAGGAATTCGCCGACCTTGCGGTTCGCCGGCGAGTGATAGAGCTCTTGGGCTCCGCCGATCTGCAAGATCTTGCCGCCGCTCATCACGGCGATGCGGTCGGCCAGCGCCATGGCCTCCACCTGATCGTGGGTCACGTAGAGCACGGTGATGCCGAGTTTCTTGGCCAAGCTCCTGATCTCGTCCCGAACTTCCTCTCGCAAGCGGGCGTCGAGATTGCTCAATGGCTCGTCCATCAATAGAACTTTCGGCTCGACGGCCAACGCCCGCGCCAGCGCGACGCGCTGCTGCTGCCCGCCGCTCAGAAACGGCACCGGACGATCGGCCAACGCTGCGAGCTGGACCAAATCCAATGCTCCCATGACGCGATCTTTGACGACCTTGCGCGATAGGCGCCTCTTGCCGTCCGTGAGCGGGAAAGCGACGTTATCAAACACGGTCATGTGCGGCCACACCGCGTAGGACTGAAAAACCATGCCGAGCGCCCGGTCTTCCGGAGGGACGAAGATGCCGCGCTCCGGCGCACTGACGATTTCCTCGCCGAGCTTGATTTCGCCGGCCTCCGCTCTTTCAAGCCCCGCAACGCAGCGCAGCAACGTCGTCTTACCCGAACCGCTGAGCCCGAGCAGAACAAAAAATTCCTTCTCATTGACTCGCAAATCGACGGCATCCACCGCGCGAATCGCGCCGCCGCCGGTTTTGAAAATCTTCGTAAGCGAACGAATCTCGATCATCTTTGTTTACACCGCTGCATCGTCACAGCGAACTCTCGCTCTGCAGCTTTCTACGCCTTACCTATTTACGCCGACGACTCCACATGTTGCAGCCGCCGCGCGTAGATCCAAAAAGTGACAACGAGCGGAGACATGACCGCCATCATGATAATCGCGATGGCGGCGGCATCACCTAACCCACCGCCGTGCCATTGCCCCCATATATAAGTCGAAAGCACCTGGCTCTTGGGCGAGGCGAGAAATACCGCCATGGTCAACTCGCGATAGGCCGATAGCGACGTCCAGATCCACGCATACACGATGCCCGGGCGAATCAGCGGCACGATCACTTTGGCGAGGATCCTCAACGTTGAAACTCCGCCGATCTGCGCCGCTTCCTCCAGTTCCCGGTGCAACTGGATCATGCTGTTGTTCAGCACCCGCGTGCCGAAACTGATCCAGCAGGTCACATAAACCGCGATAATCACGAACAGAGTCCCGTAAACAGGAACGACATCGGATACCAGTAAGGCAAAATAGGCGATGGCAAGCGCGAAAAGAAGATTCGGCACAGGGTGCGGCAAAAATGCGATGGCATCCAATGCCACGCGCCAGCGCCACCGCGAACGCGTCACGATCCAGGAGATCGCGGCGCAAATGATCACGATCAACGTCGGCACCAGCACCATGAGCAGCAGCGTATTCACTCCCGCCTGCAAAAGCCCGCTATCCAAGGCGAGCGCCGTATAACGCTCGAAGGATATCGAGGCAAGCGCCTGGCGCGACGGAATCTGCACGTAGGGCAAAAGCGAGACCCAGAAAATGGCGAGCAGTGGCAGTATGAAGGCCAAGGTGAAATAAAGGCCGAGCAGTCCCCAACCGAGCACCCACCAGCGCCCCAACTCGACCGGCCGGGACTGGTAGGATTTTCCTGAAACGATTTGATAGCGGTGGCTCTGCTTCAACGCGACGAAATAAGGAATCATCAGGATCAGCGAGAAAATCACCATTAACGTGCCATAAGCTCCGCTGAGCCCGTAACGCGGCAAGCCTTCGTTCGGATTGATCATAAAATAGACGGCGGTGCTGAACGTGAAAATATTGTTTGCCATGCCGATGACGCCGGGAACATCGAAGGCGGCGATGGCGACCGTGAACATCCAGATCACCGCGGAGAACAGCGCCGGCCATATCAGCGGCAACTCCACACCGAGAAGCGTTTTGAGCTTGCTGACTCCGTGCACGTTGGAGGCCTCCACCAAGGCGGGGTTCATGCTGCGCAGCGCGGCTGAAATCATCAGGTAAGCCAGCGGCGTTAGCGTCAATCCCTGGACAAATCCGATGCCGCCCAGGGTCGCCACGTTGAGCGGTGCGTTCTTGAGATCGAACAACCGCATTATAAATATATTGATGACGCCGATGCGCGGGTGGCACAGAAACACCCAACCCATGGCTTTGAGAAACGTCGGGAAAAGTATGCCGATGCTCAAGAGGCTCATGGCTAAAGCTTTGTAGCGAAGGTCGGTGCGCTCGATGAACCAGGCGAACAGAAATCCTAGAGGTATCGCCACTGCGATAGTCACACCGGAGAAGATCAACGTTGTAACCATGACCCGGTAGTTATAAGGATCGGCGAGCAATGAAGTGTAATTGCCCAATGTGTAAGGCGACGCTTGCCCCGGCACGCCGGTGCGAAGGCTCATCCATACAATCGTGACAAGCAAACCGACGATGGCAGCCGACGCGACGGCGGCCACGCCAAAGATGGCTGCTTGCGACCAGTTGACCGGCGACGGCCGGCGCCGCAAGAACTGCGCGTTTTCGATGACACTCATGAGTGATTCACGGTTCAAAGCTCAAGGCTCAATGTTCAACGTTTCCCGATCTTTCATGAGTACAAAGCATAACTCGAAAACTTGAACCTTGAACGTTAATCCTTGAACCGCGCATGGGAGGCGCCTATTTGAGGAGAATTTTGGTCAGCTCGGCCTCGAAGGGAGCGTCGTCCTTCATGAACAATTCATTGAGCTCGCCGGGGTCTTGAAGTTTGATCTTGTTGCCCTTCACGTATTTCGCCATGAGCGTGCCATCGACGAGGTACGAGGAGCGCCAGTCATATTTCTCGAGGACGGCTTGCGCCTCTCGGGTGGTCATAAAAGCGACGAATAGTTTAGCGGAATCCGGATGGGCGGAGTTTCGCGGCACCGCGAGCTGGTAATAGGATGAAGTCGCCGGGGTCGAGCCGGATAACCCCGCCAGCGGCGCGCCTTTGGCCTGCCACTTCCACATGGCCTCCAAAGCACCGCCGGTGCTCGCCATGATGGGAAATTCCCCGCTGACAATGCGCTCCTCCTCGCCCTGCCGCAGCCTTCCGCCCACGAGCGGCGCCAGCTTGCGCGCGTAGGACAGCACCTTTTCTTTCCCCCAATTTCCCGACACCCGGACCAACCAATGGATGTAAGCGGGAATGGCCATTTTTCCGGCCCAAGTCGGGCTCAGCGCCGGATCAACTAAATCTTCGTAACTCTTGGGGGCTTTATCTTTAGGGATCGCGTTCGAATTGTAAATAATCCCGTGCAACGATGCATACACCAGCAAGGTCTCCTGGGGAAAAATTTCCATCTCCTTGCTCACCCATGGGAAGGTGCCCGACCAGTTGACCTTCTGCAAGGCTTTCTCGCGATGCATGTCGCTCATCGTGCCGTCGGAACCGAGGTATAAGTCGGTCGAGGATTTGGCTCCCGACTTAAGCTCGGTCAAGACCCGCGCCGCCACTTGCGGAAAACTAGGCCCGGGCGCGAGGTTAACCTTGTGTTTGAGCCCAAATCTCTTATTGAAGCCCGCTTCCAATTCGCCAAAACCTTTCTTGCCGCCGAAGGTGGAAGCGCTCGCGACCAAGGTGACCTCGCCTTCTTTTTTCGCTCCGGCAATCAGTTGTTCGAGCGACTGGGCTTGTAGCGGATATGCCCCGAAAACGAGCGGTAAACAAGCACTCAATATCGTAATGACTGTACGCATTATGTTTCTCCCAACCATTATTTGAGGATAAGAGGATCGAAGATCGAGGATCACGATCTATCATCGGCCCTACTCCATCCTCCATCCTCGATCCTCGACCTATTCACGCCAGCGCTTCAACCGCATCACGACTGGAGTCGAAAGTAATCGGTTGCTCCTCGATTCGGAAGACGCCCATCGGGTCTTTGCCCTGAGCCACCGCGTCGATGGCATCACGGATCATTTTTCGCAGCATCAGGATGCCTTGATCTGACGATGCCAGATGTTCCTTGGTCCGGTCGGCGATGGCGCCCTGGGTTTCTTGAGCTACGCGATCTTGCTCCCGGTTGGGCAAATTCCACCAGCCGTCCTGCACCCGCTCGTAAACTCCGGGTTGATCTTTTTTGAAGCCGCGGGTTTTTAAGAGCTCCGGTCGACTCGGCCTTCCATCTGTGTGAGGATAAAAGTCGATCCAAAAAGTAGTGGTCGTCGTATCGTCCGTCGGCACGCGAAAGCGCATCACCTGGCGCGGCTGTTCACCGACGCGCGCGGCGGAGTGCCTCACATGCGAGGGAAAGACGAAATGGGAGACTCTCGGCTTTGACACTCCTTCGACCCAAGTGATTTCTCTGATGCCGACTTGGGTCGGCTCCCATTTGATTGTCGGCCGCTTCATGGCCATGTTGGGGTAACCGGCCGCGTGCAAGGCGATGGAGTGCGCGCCGTCGGAAGAATTCTCGGCGCGTTGCAGCCAGTTGCAAAACTCCTCGCCGCCTCCAACCACTCGGCAGCCATCATCGCGCACGAGTAAATCGTAACCGGGCAACAGCGGCGCGGGTTGCGGACCGATGTAGGCAAAGATAAGACCGCCGGCTTCCCGAGCATGAAACGCGGGGTGCTGAATACGATCTTTAAACGTGCTGCCTTCCGGTTCAGCCGGCTGCTCTAAGCAGCTGCCGGCGCGGTTATACAGCCAACCGTGATAGCAGCACCGGATGCCGTTGTCTTCGACTCTGCCGAATTCCAGAGAAGTGCCACGGTGGGAACAATGAAGCTCGAGCAAGCCCAAGTTGCCGCCACCGTCGCGGAACAATACGAAGTCTTCGGCCAATAATCGCACTTTGATCGGCCGCCCCTTCGGCTTCACCTCGTCGGTGAACGCCGCCGGCCACCAATATCGCCTCAGCATCTCCCCCGCCGGCGTACCGGGGCCGACGCGAGTCAACAATTCATTTTCTTCTTTGGATAACATGATTTCACCTTTGAAACCCGTTCAAGGTTCAAACGTCTTTGCCGCCCTTCGCTGAGTTCCTAACCTTAAACAGCTGAGACTTGCAGTACCGGCCAATTTTCTCCGGCTTCCAGAGTGAGACTGTCATCTCGTGAGAGATCTTTCCGGGAAGATTTCTCGGTTGCACCTCGAAATGACAGACGACCTTTTACAAACCAACGCATATCTATAATTGGCATAAAGCAAGTCCACCAGTTGGTTCTTCTGATCAAATTCGACACTTTCTTTCGCAGCTCGGCGTCCGACGTGTGGCCGAATTTTTCGGCACGGCGCCGCCCATATTGGCGGCCAAAACGTTTGTTGAACGCAGCTTCCAAAGCGGCCAGGGTCTTAGGGCCGCCGAAGGTCTGCGCCCCGGCAATGAACGTTAGCTCGGACTCTTTCTTAGCCCCCGCGACCAGTCGGTCTAGCGTCTCGGCAGCAAGTCCTGATCTAATCGACACCATCGCGACCAAAATGGACCAAAGCGCACTGCGCGTAGAGTTATTCACTCTGCCTTCGCGCTGGTATTCCGAACGGCTTGAACGTTTTGAACTGCTTGAACGACTTGAACGGTTAGCTAACCAATTCCTCATACGGCCTTAGTCGAATCAAGTCGTTCTTCGCCGGGTCGCGCACGACGCCGACGGGATCGCCGCCGTTTTTTACCGACTCGATGGACTCCTTATATAAACGCCGCAACAGAATGACACCACGGTCGGTGTACGCCAGATGCTCATTGCTGCGATCGTAAATCGCGCCCTGGCTCTCCTGCGCCACGCGGTCCTGGTCGCCGCGGGCAAACCAGCCGTTGGACTGGTCCCAGCGGTAAACGCCGCGCTTGCTTTCGATCAGTCCGGCTGCGGATTCATCTTTCATGATTTTCGCGACCGGCTTGCCGTCTACGACTGCGCCGAACTCTACGGTGAAATGCATCGTATGGCTATCGTCGACGGGCACGCGCCAGCGCATCACTTCACCCGAGCTGCTGGCCAGGTGTTCGCCGGGATGGCCTTCTTCGACGTTGCCGGTTTTGTTCATCGTCGGCATGACAAGGAAGTTGACGTGGGCATAACGCTTCCCATCTGCGACGCGCCGGGTGTAGGTATTGAGCACGCCGTATTCGAAGGCTTGAGGATTGATTTCGCCGTCATCCCACGTCGGCGTCGCCGCGGTGCGATGGAGCCAGCGCAGATGATTCTGGTCGACGGAGTTTTCGATCATTTGAAAGAAGTTGCAATTCACCGTGCGTGCGCGGCGGGCGCGCACGCCGTCCTCGCGCACCAGCACATCCCAGCGCGGCAGCAACGTGGCAGGTTCGGGACCGAGATATGCAAACAGCACACCACCCAGCTCTTGAACCTTATATGCCGGATGGCGCAGGCGCTGCCAGAAGGTGCTGTCGGCCGGCTCTCCCGGCATCTCGAGAATTTTCCCGTCAATATCATAGAGCCAACCGTGATAGCAGCAGCGCAAACCGCCGTCCTCGACGTGGCCAAACTCCAACGAAGTCCCCCGGTGCGAGCAGCGCATCTGCAGAAGACCGTATCTGCCTTTATCATCGCGGAACACCACCAAGTCTTCACCGAGTACGGTGCGCTTCAAGGGCCGATGTTTTACCTCGGCGGCAAAGCCGAGGGGGTGCCAGTAGCGACGCAGCATCTCGCCCGCCGGCGTTCCCGGCCCGACCCGCGTGAAATAATCATTTTCTTCTTTGGAAAGCATGCTTACTTCTCCGCTTTACTGAAAAAAATCCCTTTACGTCACTCAATCAAAACTACGCGTCTTATCTTAATCGTCGTGCCCGCGCAGGCGGACATCCAGACTCAAGCCGAAAACCTGGATTCCCGTGTGCGCGGGAATGACGGGTAACAAACGCTGGCCTGCCTCCGAAACGATTTGAACGGCTTGAACAGTTTGAACGGTTTGAACCGCGCCGGCGGTCATGTCAGCGCCCCGATCTCCTGCATGCTCGCGTCGAACGCGATTTTTTGATTTTGTGCCGGGTCTCTGAGGGTCCAGATCGGATCATTCCCCTGGAGCGCGGCATCGATGGATTCCTTGATCATCGCGCGCAACATGATGACGCCCTCGTCCGACGCGCCGAGATGCTCTTTAGTCCGGTCATAAATCAAGCCCTGGCTTTCCTGCGCCACGCGATCTTGATCCCCGGACGCGATGCCCCACCAGCCGTCCTCGACGCGTTGGTAAACTCCCGGCTGGTCGTTTTCGAACCCCACAGTCTTGAGAACCAGGGGCTTGCCTTTGTCACTCTCGCCGTAAGGATAGAATCGCAGCCAAAAAGTCTTCGTGTTGGTATCGTCCACAGGGACGCGAAAGCGAATCGCTTGGTCGGGGATGCGCCCGACTCGCGCAGTGGTATGCCGCGTGTGGGAAGGGAAAATCCAATGGGAAAATTTCGGCTGGGTCACGCCCGGAACATGCATCGAGATTTTCGCTCCGTACGCCGTCCTTTCCCAGCCGATGACGGGCCGCTTCAACGCCATATGCGGATATTCGGGCGCATGCAGCGCAACGAGATGAGTTTGATCGACGGAATTCTCGGCGCGCTGGAGCCAGTTGCAATAGTCATGGCCGGCGCCGATATGGCGCTCGCCGTCTTCGCGCAGAAACAGATCGTAGTTGGGCAACAACGGCGCTGGGTCGGGGCCAATGTAGGCAAATACAAACCCGGCGATCTCCTGCGCGTGATAGGCTGGATGCTGCACGCGGTTTTTGAAACTGCTGTCGGCAGGTTCCGCCGGCTGTTCGAGACACTGGCCATGCGTATCGTAGAGCCAGCCGTGATAGCAGCAGCGGATCCCGGCATCTTCCACCCGGCCGAACTCTAAAGACGTACCGCGATGCGAGCAATGCAGCGCCAGCAGGCCCAGCCGGTCGTCACCGTCGCGAAAGAGCACCAAATCCTCACCCAGCAAGCGGAGTTTCATTGGCTGGCCATTCTTACTCACCAGCTCAGAAAAACCCACCGGCCACCAGTAACGCCGCAACATTTCACCGGCCGGCGTGCCCGGTCCCACGCGAGTCAGCATTTCATTTTCTTCTTTGGACAGCATGGATTCCCTCGTGAAGTGCGTTCAGCGTTCAACTTTTGGTAACCTCTCGACTTTGAACGTTTGAACATTGAACCGATTATTGTTTCAGAATCTTCGCCAACTCCGCTTTGAATTGCAGACCCGCGTCGGTTTCACCCTTGAGATAGTAGTCAATGGATTCCTTCGGCTCCTGTACCTGGATACGATTTTCCTTCAGATACTTCTGCATGATCGTCCCTTCCACCAGGTGAGAGCTGCGTGACTCGTGTTTTTGCAGAATCGCTTGCGCCTCTTTGGTGGTCATGAACGCGACAAACAGCTTGGCTAGATTGGGATGGGCAACATTTTTCGGCACGCTGAGTTGGAAATAATCCGTATTGATAGGCGATGTCCCAGGCACCGCCACGATCGGCGCGCCTTTGGCCTGCCACGTCCACATCGCGCCCAAGGCGTCGCCGAGATTTGCCATGACTGGAAATTCGCCGCTGACAATGCGTTCCTCTTCGCTGTAGCGCAGGCGGCCTCCGCTTATCGCCACGAGCTTGCGCGCGAAGTCCTTAACTTTTTCTTGGCCCCAATTGAGAGACAATTCCGCCAGCCACGCGACGTATGGCGGTATCGCTAACTTTCCCGCCCAAGCCGGGCTCAAGCGCGGATCCACCAGATCTAAATAGTTTTTCGGTGCTTTGTCTTTGGGGATCAAGTTGACGTTGTAAATGATGCCGTTGGGCGACGTGTAAACCAACACGGCTTCGTTGGGGTAAATCTCCATCTCCTTGGTCACCCAGGAAAACAGCCCCGAGTAATTGACTTGCTCCAGAGCCTTTTCCACGTGCATCAAAGCCTGATGTGACTGCGAACCGAGAAAGATATCCGAGGAGGGTTTTCGTCCCGACTTGATCTCCGTGATGTGGCGCGCCGCTCGCGCGTTCATGTCAGGGCCGGCGGCGAAATTGATGCGCGTCTTCAAGCCAAATCGCTTGTTGAAGGCAGTTTCTAAGTCGGTGAGGCCTTTTCTGCCACCGAACGTCTGCGCGCCGGCAACAAAAGTTATTTCCTCTTCTTTTTTCGCTCCGGCGAGCAGCGACTCGATGCTTTCGGCGGCGAAAGTCTGCGCAGCCGTGAGCAACAAAATAAATGAGAAAAAGAAAATTCCCACACTAGAACTCGCGCAAAGGCGCAAAGTAGGCCAAGTATGGACCCAGACTCGAATTCCGAAATCCGAAATTCGAAACAATCTCAAAGGATCAAAACTTAGAAAATTCAAAGCCAGCCCGTTTCGAATTTCGTAACTCGAATTGAACGTCTTTCCGTTTGTTTCGGATTTCGCTATTCGGATTTCGGATTTTCTTTTTCGTTTACCCATGGCTGGCCTCGCTTTCCGGATCCACCCTATATTCAGCCGGAACCCAACGGAGGATTTGGTTCTTGGCCGGATCACGAATAATCCCCACCGGGTCTTCGCCCCGCTGCACGGCTTCGATGGAGTGCTTGAGCATCTTGCGGAGTAAAATGACGCCTTCGTCCGAGACACCGAGGTGCTCCTGGGTGCGGTCGAAGATGGCTCCTTGGCTCTCCTGCGCGCAGCGGTCTTGATCACCTCGGGCTATCCAACCGGTCTCTTCATCCCAGCGGTATTGGCCATGCACGCTGTCGAGCAGCCCCTTCGCCGATTGATCGGCCGGGAGTTTCGCCGTCTTGCCGTCGATGATGGGGGAGAAATAAAGCGTAAAATGCATCGTGTTGGTATCGTCGATGGGCACACGCCAACGCAACGCTTCGTAGCCCTCGTGAGTGGCGGCAAAGGCTGCCGGATGATCTTCAGGCAGGTGATAGCCCACTTTGTTCATGTGGGGCATCAGAAATAGACTGATCGTGCGAAAACATTCACCGCCGACGCGGCGGGTGAAAGTATCGCGAATGCCGAACTCAGTTGGGTCCGAGGTGAGTTTCTCGTCTTTCCAAAAGCGGGTCTTGGGCGTGCGGTGCAGCCACTTGAAATGATGTTGATCGACGCTGTTCTCGACCATCTGCAAAAAATTGCAGTGGACGATGCGCGCGCTGCGCGAACGAACGCAGTCGTCGCGCACCAACACGTCGTAACGGGGCAAAAGCGGCGCCGGCTCGGGGCCGAGATAGGCGAAAACGATCCCCGCCAGCTCCTGCACCTTATACGCGGACTGGCGCATGCGCCGGCGGAACGTGCTGTCCCCCGGCTCGCCGGGCGTTTCCAATATCTTTCCCTCGACGTCGTATAACCAACCATGAT
>JBOHVN010000339.1:0-9206 GCA_050735675.1 Binatia bacterium
GGTGCACAGAAAAGAACCGCTTCGGACAAGTATTTTTGTTCATCGCGAGAACTATTGTCGAAAAGCGACGCCTGATGTCGTGCTCTGTCACCCGGCCTAAGAATTTGCTCCGTGGCATGGATGTTGCGCCCCCGATGGTATTACAAAAACCAGCGAAAATTTCCCGTCGCGGAGCCTCTAGAACAACGCCTCTTTTGCAATTTTCGTAAATCCAAAATATAGATCGTGCGGTGGATTATGGGTCTCTGGAAGAAGAATTCGAATGCCAATCATGGCGTAACTTCAATTATCGATCATGGCTGCGAAGCACAAGGACGTCTCAATTTCATTGGGACTGTAGCGATGAACGGTAAATTCCGCGGTGAGCTGTTTTCCGCGGATACGCTTCTCTTGGGCAAGGAGGGTGAAGTTGAAGCCGAAGTCCAGGTGGCAGTCGGCATCATCAGCGGACTGGTCAGAGGGAATATTACCGGTCGCGAACGCATCGAGGTCGGCCGGACGGCGCGGATTTTCGGCAACATTGTAACGCCCGTATTGGTGCTGGAGGAGGGCGCGGTGTTTGACGGGCAGTGTAAGACGAGTTGCCAGGAGGGTCAGAAACATGAATAGTCCATATTCGATCCTGGTTCTACGGGGTACGCAGGTGCGCCGATTTGTGGTTTCTCAAAAGGGGCTTCGCCAGATCGTGTTAGCTGGCATAACGGCTATGTTTGCGGGTGGGGTATTTTTTAGCGAGTATCTTGAGGCGGAAAGAAAGAAAGTCGATAACGTCATCGCAAACGGTCAAGCGCAAAAAGAGAAATTATCGGCGCTGCGGGAGCGGGCACAGGAAGTCCAGAAAACGCTCTCTCATTGGCGGGGCTTGCGCGAGAGAATCCACGCTTCGCTGCCAGGCCGAAGTGGATCACCTTCAGAAAATAGGTACGAAGGCGAGGAGTTACAGCAGTTTCTCGCCGTTCTCCAAGGAGAGCTCAAGCAGATGATCGCGTCGCTTCCTTCCGAATGGCCGGTAAATGGACGGGTGGTCTCAGGAGTTGGGATGCGCCCGTCTCCTTGGACCGGCGAGATGGCGTATCACGCCGGGCTGGATATTCCAAAGCCCATAGGAACTCCGGTCCTCGCGTCCGGAGACGCTGTTGTGGAGTCGATCGACAGCAAGCGCGGGACAATAGTTTTGAACCATGGCCAGGAGATCAAAACTAAATATGCCCACCTGTCGAAAATCTTTGTCAACGAAGGAGAGCGCGTGCGCAAGGGACAACCGATCGCGGCGGTGGGTAATACAGGAAAGAGCACCGGTCCGCATCTTCACTATGAAGTCAGGGTCGCTGGTGTGGCCATTGACCCGCGGCAAAGTTTAATCAGCCCTACGCGGGCGGAGTAGCGATTGTTCACCGTCACGGCGAGCAGTGATCTGCCCTTCGAACGATGCAGGTTTAGCGTTTATAATTCTCGCTGCCCCAAATCTCTTTCAAAAATCCGCTTTTTTTCCAGATTGTTCACGAAGCTGTTGTCGTAAATTTCTTCCGGCTTTCTTCTGATGGTCGTACCGCTTTCGCGGGCAAGGTCGATGGCTTCGGCGACGGCTTTGCCGGGAACCACCATGGTGCGGTCGAGGATTTCCCTGGCGTAGACGTCGTATGCCGACTGTAACGCTTCCGGGTCTTTGGTGCGCATGGTTTTGGCCACCGACGCCTTGGCCTTGTCGGGATTCTTCTCGACGAAGTAGATGATCTCGGCGAAGGCGGCGACCATGCGCTGGACGATCTCGGGGCGCTCGCGCAGCATGCGATAACTGGTGTGCACGCTGCTGTAGACAAACGGCAGATTCAGATCGATCAAGCGATAAATCACGTTGAAGCCTTCGTTCTTCGCGCGCACGTCGAGCGGCGGCGTAATGATGACTCCCTGGACTATGCCCGCCGCCATCGCCTGATAACGCTCGCCTTGACTGCCGCCGATGGGCCGGATCGTAACCGACTCGGGGGACAGGCCGAGCTTTCGCACGACTGCGCGTGAAAGCCGGTCGCTCAAGTCGCCCGCGCGCGCGATACCTAAAGTTTTTCCCTTGAGGTCCTCCGGGCGCTTAACTTCCTTCCGCGTGACCAACACATACGGCAGCTTGACCAGTGGAGACGCGACGATTTTTGCGTCGATTCCCGCCGCCAAACCGGGGATCGTTGCGTCGGCGGCACAGTAGGTGAACTGGACCTCGTCGCCCGATAGCGCCGAGAGATTGGGGCCGCTGCCGCGGATAAAAATATTCTCAAACTTCATGCCGTACTTGTCGAATAGACCGTTGTCGAGCGCCGTATAGAGATGCACGAACCCGCCCGAAACGGCGCAGGTCGAAATGCGCATCGAGAGCGGACGCTCGCCTGGTTTCGGCAGATAAGGATTGGCAAAGGCGACCGAGGAAACGACCGAGAGAAGCAACGCGAGGATTCCTATCTTCATAAGATTGTGCGGACTCTATGCCAATTCACTGTTGTTGTAAACAGAGATGCTAAGCGCGGCCGGTTTTGACGCTCCGCATTGCGCTAACTTGTTTTGAACCTGTTCGAGGTTTCATCTTCTGCATATCGCCGTGCTATCGGCAGCATGGGTTTAGCTTCATTGGTTGATTAGGACGTCATTTTCGATCGAAATTACTCCGACAGTTTTTTAACCCGCGCGACGACGTCTTTCGGCTGGTTCATGACTTCGCGGATTTGCGCTTCCACTTCGGTGCCGGGCAGCGCTTGGAGATCGAGACGGCGTTTTTTCGCTTCCTGCACGACTTCCCGATCCTCGAAGGCCTTGAGATAAGCTTCGCGCAGGATTTTCACGCGATCGTGCGGCGTGCCCGGCGTTGCCATCATCGGCCGTCCCAACGTCGCCGACACCAGCATGACCTTGGCGACGCTGCGGCTGAACGCCGATGTTCCCCTTTTTTCCATGAGCTCGATCAAAGTCGGCGCGTCGGCCAGGCGGGGATCTTTCTTCGCTCCGGTTTGAACGATATGGCGGTCGAATCCGGTTTTGTGCCAGGTGAAATAGGGCTCGCGCGCGAAGTGCGTGGTGACG
Source organism: Binatia bacterium (assembly GCA_050735675.1). Taxonomy (GTDB): domain Bacteria; phylum Desulfobacterota; class Binatia; order UBA9968; family UBA9968; genus DP-20. The sequence goes on from JBOHVN010000339.1 coordinate 3,067, forward strand.
CCGGTGCCGCGACAGTGAATCTCGCCTTTCTCGATCGCGAGATCGATTTCCACGCCGCCCGGGTAGCCGCGAACTTCTTGAAACTTGACGCCGAGGGTTTCATCCAAGATGCTGGTGACGATGGACGTGAGATCGGATGTGCCGGTGGCGCCGCATTTTGGTTGCTCTTTCGAGCTCATCACGTCTTCGATCGACTTCCACGGCGCGTCGGCTTTCATGTAGAGCACGAGATCGCGCTGATCGATGCTGCCGATCCAGGATAGTTTCGCCACGTCGAAGGTCGCTTCCTTGCGGCCGAGCAGTTGGTCGAGATAAATGCCACTGCCCGGCATGCCGAGCGTCAATCCGTCGGGTTTGGCGACACCGTAGACGTAATTGGTCGAGGTCAAAGAGCCCGCGCCAGGCATGTTCTGAACGATGATGTTCGGATTGCCGGGAATGTGTTTCCCCATGTGGCGGCCGAGCAGGCGCGCATATTGATCGTAAAGACCGCCGGAGGTAAAGCCGACGATGATGCGAATGGTTTTATCTTTGTAAAACGGTGTCGATTGGGACTGCGCGGCATCGAAGATCGAACCGAAAGCCAACGTTGTCAGAGCGATGATGGCGGTCACATAACTGCCGCGTTTCTTGGTTGATTGACTCGTCATAGTTACCTCCGGTGTTTTCTCGGCACACTCGCTTATACGGTAATTCTGTATTCTTCTACAATCGGTAACTTGACAGAGTCCTGTGCGTGGCTTTAACTCGGGAATGTGAATTTGGCTGTAGCACCGAAGATCGTCGTGATTCCCGCCGGATCGTTTCTGATGGGCAGCGAGCAAGGCCAAGAGAACGAGCGGCCGTGCCACCGCGTGTGGATCGACAGTTTCGGCATCGACAAGTATCCGGTGACGAATCGCGAATACACGAAATTTCTCGCCGCCAAACCACAGCCGGCGCCGCCATTCTGGTCGGATCCGATGTTTTCAGATCCGGAGCAGCCGGTCGTGGGTGTGAGTTGGGGCCAGGCGATCGCTTACTGCCGCTGGTTGAGCGAAGAGTTAGGGCAAGCGTATCGCCTGCCGACCGAAGCGGAGTGGGAGCGCGCCGCGCGCGGCGGCCGCGAGCGCGCGCAATATCCGTGGGGCGATGAACCGCCCTGGGAGGAGTCTTTTGCCGGTGTGAATTCTGGAACCGGCGGGCCCGCGCGGGTCGGCATTAACCCATCGAACGATTTCGGATTGTTCGATATGAGCGAAGGCGTGCACGAGTGGTGCAGCGATTGGTACGATTACAATTATTACCGAACTTCACCGGAGCGAAACCCGCAAGGGCCGCAAACCGGCCAACGCCGCTCCTCGCGCGGCGGCTCCTGGCGCCATCGGATCAAATTCAGCCGCTGTGCCGCGCGCAGCTCGCTGCCGCCGAGTTTCCAATACGCCGACTACGGGTTCCGCGTGGCGATCACGATTGAGTAAATGGGTTCAAACCGTTCAAGTAGTTTAAACCGTTCGACTCGCCTTCGAGTCACGGTATTCATGGCCGTCAGTGGTGGACGGAAATAGCAGGCCGGCCTACCTTATTGCGCGAAGAGAACGGCTGTCAGCAAACGGCAGCGCACGATGGCACGCTAGCGGGCTGTCGTTTCAAGGCAGGTAGGGGGTTGCAGTGAAACTGAGCCATTATCTTTTTCCCGCTTGACCGAAAAATTTCACGACATAAGATACGCCACACGCGCGCGGAGAGCTACATGACCCGGGTCATCATGACCTCGCTACCAGGCTGCGTTCGTAATGAAGCGCGCGCTTTATTTGTGCGTGTGCGATCCGAGAGACTGTCCTCAGGACGAAGATCCGATGACACAATTTTTGTTAAGGAAAGGAGTTTTCATATGAACCCCAAAAGGACCCTACGACTTTTTTTGACTGGCTTGTGGCTGTCGCTCTGCGCCGCGCAATCTGTGACCGCGGCAGAAACCATCCGCGTCGCGTATCCGTCGATGAACACTTCGGTTTTCTGCATTATCATCGCCGATAAAGAAGGCTATCTAAAAGAAGAAGGATTCGACGTTCAACTTCTTAGCATCCGCGGTGAGATCGCCATAAGGACGGCGCTCGCCGGGGAAATCGACTACTTCACTAACGCCGGCAGCGCCCTGGCGGCGGGGGTTAGAAACGTGCCGGTAAAAATTCTGACCGTCTTTCAAGACCGGCCGGCCTGGGATCTCATCGCTCAACCGAACATCAAATCCATCGCACAACTACGCGGGACCAACATCGGTATCATGTCTCCAGAAGGTTCCCTTGCCGTCGTTGCAAGAGAAATGTTGAGGAAGAATGGACTGGACCCGGGGAAAGACGTCAATCTCGTCGTCATGGGAGGGGATTCGGTTCGTTTTCCCGCCTTGCAGAGCAAAGCTATCGAGGCAACGCTATTTAACACTTCGACGAGCATCGAGGCACAAAAGGCAGGTTTTACCAAGCTGGGAAATGCATCTGATTATGCCACGCTCATCCAAGGCGGTATCGCCGCAGCGGACGTCAAGGTCAAAGAAAATCCGCAAAAAATCTCCCGGTTCGTTCGCGCGAGCCTGAAAGGGCTGCAATTCTTTCTGGACAAAAGAGAGCCGGCGATCAAGTATATGATGGACGCCTTAAGAATGACGGATCGGTCGCTCGCCAATCAAATCTACGATATCGAGTCTAAACTGTTGCTGCGCAACGGATATAGCGACGACAAAGTACTTCGAGGCATGATCGACGCGATGAAAAAGACCACAAAAGTGACCCGCGACATCAAAGTGAACGATATTTTCGAATTGAGCTTTATAAAAAAAGCAGCCGCAGAGCTCAAAACAAGCGGTTGGAAACCGTAACAGTTCTTCTCCCGCTAAATAATGTTCGGTAGCGGGTATATTCAATCTGATTTGCAATTGGCATTGATGTAGGGGCAGACCCCCGTGTCTGCCCGCTCGAGGGGCGATCACAGGGGATCGCCCCTACAATTTCTTGCAAATCGGCGGCACGCGGCGCCGGTTTACTTCGCCGGCGGCATGAACCCCGCATCGACGAAAGTCTCCCAAGGCTCGCGTTTGGGAATCAACTTGTCGGCTTCAAGCAGACGGATCATCTCCGCCAGGCCGGGACCGTCAATAACGCCTTCATTGCGAAAAGATTTATTCTCCGGAATCATGAACTTGTAAGTTTGCAGCGCGATCGCCGCGTCGACCTTCAAGCGCTGCACCATCAGCTCGATGGCGGCCTTTTCAGTGGGTTCCCGATCTTGCCAGGTCGACGGTCCCGGCGATGAGCGCCTTGATCACCAAGTCGGGCGTCATGTAGGCCGGCTCCAGGTCGAGATTCTCCTTGGCGAATAAGCCTTTCTCTCGCGCGACCATATAATCGATGTCGAAAGCGGTGGGGTTGGTTGAGCTCAAGTAATCTTGTCGGCGGCGAACGCCTTCATCGAAAGGCCGCTAAAGACCAATACGATAATCGCGCATAGTTGAGTCAGTGAGCGTTGCATTTTTGCCTCGATCAATTCAATGTTGTGAATTTCCGCAGACTATTTTTCCTCGTAGTCTTTTAGCGCGTCCCAGCGCGGCTCCAAACCGAGGCCAGGCGTGTCGGGTAACGTGACCCAGCCGTGGTCCGGCGCCGGCGGTTCTTTGTAGATTTTGTCGCCGACGCCCCACATCTCGAAATGAAATTCGACGCGCCAGCCGTTGGCCATAGCGGCCTGCAGGTGCATGTTGTGATGCGGCCAACCGCCGCCGTTGGCGATCGGTAAATTAAACGCCTGGGCCAGCGCCGCGACTTTCACGGCTTCGGTGTACCCGCCGACGAAGCAGACGTTAGGTTGAGCGATGTCGACGGCGTGGTTGGCGATCAGCTCGCGGTGGCGGAAGCGGTTGCCCTCGTTTTGTCCCGCGGCAATGGGAATCGAAGTATGGCGGCGCAAGTCGGCGAGCAGGGCGGCGTCGTTTTGATAAACCGGCTCTTCGAACCAAGTGATTCGCCACGGCTCCACCAGCTTGCAGAGCTCGAGCGCGCGGTTGAACGAGAAAAGATAGTTGGCGTCGATCATCAACTCGACGTCATCGCCCACCGCTTTGCGTACCGCGTGCACGCGTTCGGCATCGACCCTCGGACTTTCTGGATCGACGGCGACGACCATCTTAAGACGCTTCTCGCCTTGAGCGACGAGTTGCACAGCGACGTCGACCAGTTGCTCTTTGGTGTACTGTTTAAGGCCGAATGTGACGTAACCCGGCACGGGATTTTGCGCGCCGCCGAGCAGGCGCCAGACCGGTTCTTTGTAATGTTTGCCTTTGATGTCCCACAGGGCGATGTCGATGGCGCTGACCGCCGAGCTCCACATGCCGGTCTGAGCACGCGGATTGAATTGCTTAAAAAGTTGGTTCCACAGGCGCTCGGTCTCGAGCGGATTCTTGCCGCGCAAGAAGGGCGCCGCTTCGCGGTTGATAAATTCGCTGATGCCGAAGCGCTGCGAGCCGCGGGTAAGGCCGTAGCCGGCCACGCCCTGGTCGGTCTCGACCGTGGTAAACACAATTGAACTGATGAGGTTCTCTTTCAGCAACGGCGCCGCAACCGGAACACGATGCTGCGTCGCTTTCACGTCGGTAATTTTCAGCGCGCACCTCCACCTTGCTGGCGACGACTGTTAACTTAGGTCGGTGGATCAAGTCAAATCATTTTGGTTGCGATAGGTTGGTTGGCTTAAAGTTCGGGCCGAATACCAGCTCGAGAGGACGCCGCGCTGCGAACCTAAATTATTTTATTCGCTCCTAATTGACTTCGTTCTTTCCTGGACCTAGCCTTCATGTGTCTCAGGAGGGCTGGATATGAAGATTCGGCTCATCGCATTTTCGTTCGTTTGGCTACTGGCGGGGTGCACTTCGTTGCGAGTCGGGGGGCACTTCCAAAGCGGACGGCAAGCGCTATTGCGGAACGAACCGGAACAGGCGCTGGCATATTTTCTTGAAGTCGCGAAAGATGATCCCGATTACGTCTACCAGTCGATGTACTTTCGCGAGGGCATCTGGACCTACGTCGGGCGCACTCAGTACGCGGGCGGAAGGCTCAAAGAAGCGCGCCAATCCCTCGAGCAGGCGCTAGCCCAGGACCCCAACGACCACATGGCCCGGCTCTATCTCGGTCTGACGCTGATGCGCAGCGACGAGTATGAGCGCGGCTTAAAGGAACTGGCGACCGCCATGCGCGGCCTGCACGACTGGCTCGAATACACGGAGCGCACCCGGCCGTTACAGGCATATTGGGATCCAGGACGGGAAATTCGCAGCGCCATCGAAAAAGAGCTCGAAAGAATCAAGGCTCGAGATATCGCCCGCGAGGAACTGATCGCCAACGCCGAGTGGCTGGGCAAGCGCATGGAAGAAGAAATCGATCGGGCTCGGCGCGACGAGCGGCGGCAATGGGAGAATGACTTCGACAACAGGCGCGGTCCCTCGGTCGGAATCGGCCTCGGCTTTTAGAGAAGCGCCCCCGGCAGCCGGATTCCGATCAGGCGCCGCGGCGTGGACTCCAAGCTCTTTGTCGTGACCTAACTATTGCAACAGGAGGTAGGAAAATGCCAGCGATCTATGAAGTGCGCTTTCAAAACGTTGCGCCGGGACGCCGGGCGGAATACGTGAGCATGTACAAAAAGGCGATCCAAGAAATCAAACAGGCCGGCTGCAAAGGTGGCTTGGTTCTTTGCAGCGAGGAAGATCCGGAAAGCGTGCTCGTGCTGTTGGAATGGCAAAGCAAGGCGCATCATCAACGCTGGCGCGGCACGCCGCCGCACACGCGCTTTCGCAGCGCGGTCGAAGGCTGGCAGACGAAGCCAAGCGCCGGTGGCTACTATAGCGCGGAAAGCATTTAACTGTTGTTCATTTTCGAACGCGAGGGATCCCGGTATGGAGATTTGTTGCTAGCGATTGAGCACTGTTCGCATGTTGCCTTGACGGTAATTTCCTGCGCCAGGGTAGTCCTTGCCGGACACTATTTTGCCTGGATGGCCGTCACTATCTCGCAGTCCACCGGAATTGCGCTTGGCGGCTCTTCCAAGAAGCGACATAGAGTCTGCAAAAAATCACCGCCGCCCCATTCCGTGCTCAGGCGCGCTGGTGACGCGCC
>JBOHVN010000340.1:0-17427 GCA_050735675.1 Binatia bacterium
TTTCCGCTATGTGTGCGCGGCAAAGAGTGCAGCGTGACAAAAGTCGAAGGAACCATGTACTCGGGCAATTTGTTGTTGAGAAAAGATCGAAGCTCGCTGGCAGTAGGCGGGCGGTTTCCTTTCGGAGCCGACTTTAAAAAACGGGCGATAGAGAAACCTTACATCGCGCCGCGCAATCCTATTGAGGAGGCGCTGGCACTTGTCTGGGCGGAGGTCTTAGGGATCGACAAGGTCAGCGTCGATGATGATTTTTTTGATCTCGGCGGACATTCTCTGGCAGTCACACAGGTGATCTCCCGGTTACAGGAGAGGTTTCAAGCGGAATTTTCGGTCAGATCTGTGCTCGAGGCGCCGGCGTTTGCAGATATGGCGGCCCTCATCTCGCAAACTCAAGCCAAGAGGTTTAAGCCGGATGACGTTAATCGGATTTTGTCAGATTTGGAATCCATGAGTGATGATGAAGCGCAATATTTAGTTGCGCGCTCAGAGACACAGACGGCTAAGAATTAGTTGCTTGCTGTGCGCTCGTTGTTAGGCAAATATTAAAAAGGAAAGGAGATCGACATGGACGACACAGAAGACACGAGACCTTATAAGGTGGTGGTGAACCATGAGGAGCAGTACTCGATCTGGTTTGCCGATCGAGAGCCGCCGCTGGGCTGGAGAGAGGTCGGGAAGAGCGGGCCTAAAGCGGAATGTTTGGCCTATATCAAAGAAGTCTGGACCGATATGCGACCGCTCAGCTTGAGAAAAAAAATGGCAGAGGCGGAGAAAAACAAACAGAAGGAATAGCGAAACATGGCTCCGATATCGCGCATCCGCGCGGCTGATCGCTTAGCGAAGCTTGAGTCTCACTTGAATCACTAGATCTTCAAAATGTCTCACGTTTTGACAACTCGCCTGCCCCTTCCGCCGCGAACCCCTCTTGAGGAAGAGCTGGCCCGGATTTGAGCCGAAGTTCTGTCTTTAGATCGAGTGGGGATCCGTGACAAGTTTCTGGACTTGGGCGGTCATTCACTCACTGCCGCGCGCGTCGTTTCCCAGGTCGTCGATCATTTTCAGTTGGAGATACCTCTCCAAGTACTATTTCAGTCACCGACTATTGCTGAAATGGCTCAAGTGATCACCCAAAAGCCAAGCGCAGAAGCTCGACCAGGCAGATCTCAACCGCATCTTGGCTGACTTGGAATCGTTATCGGATGACCAGGCGCGGCAAGCGGTTGCCCGCCAAATTTTAGATGTGCAGAATAAGAGTAAATAAGTTACTCCGAACTCGACTATCTAACACGCCTGATAGAGTTAAAGTAGCCGCCACCATCGTTTGGGAAGACATCCCCCCGGCCAAATCAAGAAGTTTATTTTGGTTGCCCCGCCTGTTTTGCTGAAGACATCTCACCCTATACCTTTTTGTCGGCGCCATCTTGCGTGTAATCCGCGGCTGGTATCCGCGGTACAAAATGCCGCTGATCGAAGCCACCTCACGCTTTTTACCCCATACTCAAATCGCCAAAATGTCGCATATTTTCCAACTTTTGCCGGAGCAGGCCAGCTGGCGTTTATTTGGTGACGACTAAAACAACAAAAGACTCGAAAAGGAGAGATTAAGAATGGCGGAAACAGACGATACGCTACAAGGTGACGGTGAATCACGGAGGAGCGGTCATCTGCCTGCCGATCGAGCACCGCGACTGGGCCGCAAGGAGGTCCGAAGGATCCGCCCGAATGCGGAATGTTTGGCTACATTAAAAAGACGTGACAGATATGGACGATTGTAATCGCCAAGAGACCCTGAGAGCGAAATGTTTTCATCCACGCGGCACGTTCATAGAGTTTAAAAAGGATGAAGTTGAGCAGTCAGTTCCTAATCGCTTCGAGCAAATTGTCCGGCTGTATCCTGAACGGACTGCTGTCAAGTTTGAAAACGATTCACTCACTTATAATGAGCTCAATAAGGCTTCGAATCGCGTGGCGCGGGCAGTCCTGGCGCGGCAAGAGAAAGGAAATAGGCCGATCGCGCTGCTTTTCGAACAGAGTACCCAAGTCATTTCCGCAATCCTGGGCGTGCTCAAGGCAGGCAAAATCTATGTACCCTTAGAAGCTTCCGATCCGCCGGCCAGGTTGAAGTCTATTTTAGAGGATTTACAGGAATGTCTCATTATTACAAACAATAAGAATCTCGCCCTCGCCAGCGAATTGGCGGACGCCAAAACTAAGCTGATTAGCATCGACACAATAGAGACGCTCCCGGATGAAGACCTTCGACTCTCCCTACTGCCCGATACCCTTGCCTATATACTTTACACGTCCGGCTCCACCGGGCAGCCCAAGGGTGTCGTCCAAAACCACCGTAACATTTTGCATGATTGCATGAGCTACACGAACAATCTCCACATCTGCGCGGATGATCGGGTGGCTCTTTTCGCCTCCGTTTGCGTCGGAGCATCAGTGCATTATCTTTTTGGCGCTTTGCTCAATGGGGCAGGCTTATATCCTCTGGATATCAGGGAGGAAGGCTTAACTCGTCTGGCCAGCTGGTTGATCCAGAACAAAATTACTTTGTTCCAGTTGAGCACAAATGCCTTTCGTTATTTTCTGGGTACTCTAACGGGAGCAGAGGACTTTTCTGACCTTCGACTGATTGCATTGGGAAGCGCGCAAGTCAGCAGAAACGACGTGGAGTTATACAAGCAACATTTTTCGCCAGATTGCATCCTGCTCAACCGACTGTCAACAACCGAAAGTAGAACGATCCGGTGGCACTTTATAGACAAACAAGTGCCGAACACGGGAGATACATTACCAGTTGGCTATCCTGTTGAGGACAAGGAGGTTTTGCTGCTCGATGAATTCGGAATGGAAGTTGGATCCAACGAGATCGGTGAAATTGCAGTGAGGAGTCGCTATCTCGCACCCGGCTACTGGCGAAGGCCCGACCTTACGCAGGTTAAATTTTTGCCAGACCCCGACGGCGGAGACAAGCGGATTTTCCTGACCGGGGACTTGGGACGCACGATGCCCGACGGCTGCCTTGAGCATCATGGACGAAAGGATTTTAGAGTTAAAATCAGAGGCTTCACAGTCGAAGTCAACGAAATAGAGAAGACGCTTCTCGAACATCCCAGCATCAGGGAAACCACCGTTGTGGCTAAGGAGGATAAACTGGGCGACAAACGATTGGTCGCTTATGTCGTACCAAGCCAGGAAAGAACACCCACTATCAGTGAGCTTCGTAGCCTCCTCAAAGCGAAGCTGCCTGAGTACATGATGCCCGCGACATTCATGATGTTGGCCGCTCTTCCTTTGACGCCCAGCGGCAAGGTGAACCGCGCCGCCCTTCCGGAGCCAGCGTGCGCCCCGCCTGAACTTGACGCCCCTTTTCTGGCTCCCCGTACACCAGTAGAGGAAATAGTCGCGGCTATTTGGATAGACGCTCTGGGGTTGGCTCGAGCGGGAGTCCAAGATAATTTCTTTGATCTCGGTGGACATTCTCTGATTGCGACAAAAATCCTTACCGCCGTCCAAAATCAGGTTCAGGTTCGGTTAGAACCACGTGCCCTTTTTGATAATCCGACCATCGAAGACTTGGCACTGACAATCACTGAAGCGCTGGCCCGAAACTCGGGTCTTGCGGACTAGGCTGTCTTTGCTCATAGTTGCTCAGGGTGGCAAATTCAAAGATCGCATCGTAGGGGAATATATAACTATGACGACAGACCTTAGACGACGGATTGCTGAACTGTCTTCAGAGGATCGCGCTCGATTCGAACGGGAGTTGCTGAAGCAAAACATCGCCCGGGACAATCGAAAAACTATTCCCCGGCGTGAACTTTCGTCAAGCTATCCTCTCAGCTTCGCTCAAGCGCGCTTGTTTTTTCTATACCAACTTGAGCCGTCCAGTGTTGCATACAACCAGCCGAAAGTTCTCCGAATTGCCGGTCCCTTGAACATGGGCGTAATGACGAAAGTATTGAACGCAATCGTCGAACGGCACGAAATATTGCGTAGCACTTTCTCACTCCACAATGGGACCCCGATACAGACGCCGATCAAAGAGTACTTGGTGGAGCTGCCACTGTTTGATCTGAGTCATGGTTCAGTGGAGCACCGTGAAGGAGCAGCGCGCAAGTTGATTGCAGAAATCTGTCAGCGGCCGTTCAATTTATCCACGGATTTAATGTTGCGAACTGCCTTGCTGCGGTTAAGCCCGGTAGAGCATATCCTGCTTCTGGTTACGCATCACATCGTTTCGGACGCGTCCTCGAGGGATATACTTTTTCGAGAAATTGCGTCGCTATACGACGGCTACTCTACTGAAAGTATAGTGCCGCGTTCTGACTTACCGATTCAATACGGAGATTTCGCGCTCTGGCAGCGGACATCCCTCGAGAAATTGTCCGCAGAAAAACAGCTCTTATATTGGCGCAAGCAACTGGAGGGTGTGCCTACATACTTGAGATTACCGACAGATCACCCGAGATCCAGTGCGCAGAGGTACAGAGGATCCAGCGAAACAGTCGTGATCGCGCCGCCATTGGCTCACCGTCTCAGGAGTCTCAGCCAACAGCAATCCACCACGATGTTTATGACGTTGTTGGCCGCCTTCCAAGTCTTTCTCTTGCGGTATACCGGACAAGACGACTTTATCGTGGGTGTCCCGATTTCGGGGCGGAGGCTACCGGAGTTAGAAAACCTCGTGGGCTTCTTCGTCTCCTCATTATTAATGCGGGCAAAATTCGATCATGATCGCCCTTTCTTGAACGTCCTTGCTGAAACCCGGGAAACGGCTTTGGCCGCGTATGCACATCCGGACATACCGTTCGAAAGATTACTCGAGGAATTTCAGCCCGAGCGAAACTTAAGTTTCCATCCAATGTTTCAAGTCGTATTTGCTTTCCGTAAAGATTTCAGAACTCCCCTCAAGGCAGCCGGCTTGATTTTTACTCCCATGGACGTCGACATAGGAACAACGAAGTTTGATTTGGCGCTATCGGTCACTGATTGTTCGGAGGAGTTGCTGGCAGCTTTTACGTACAACTCAGACCTTTTTGACGCAGCCACCATCCAGAGAATCGCGGCCGGGTTTCACACGCTGATTGAAGCAATTGTGACTGAACCAGGTACGTCGATAGCTAAACTGCGGGTTCTGCCGGAAGCCGAGCGGACCAAACTATTAGTGGAGTGGAATGATACAAAAGAGGGCCATGCAGAGCTTGGAGACATTCATGAGCTCTTTGAGGCACAAGTGGAGCGGTCCCCAGATAACGTAGCGGTTGTGTTCGATGACCAGGCACTGACGTACGGAGAATTGAATCGACGAGCCAATCAGCTGGCGCATTATCTGCAGAAGCTCGGCGTCGGTCCTGAAGTGCGTGTCGCGTTATGCTTGGAAAAGTCTCTAGAGATGGTTGTCGCTTTATTGGCTGTTCTTAAAGCTGGGGGGGCGTATGTACCCCTGGACCCAAGCTACCCGATCGAGCGTCTGAAATTCATTATGGAGGATGCGCACACAGCGCTGGTACTGACTCAACAGCGGTTGGCCGAGACCCTTCGCCGTTGCGGAGTCAAGTTGATTTGTCTGGATTCCCAGTGGGAACTCATCGCGAAAGAGCGGGAGACGAAGCCACCACTGGAGATATCGAGGGACAACTTGGCCTACGTAATATACACATCAGGTTCGACGGGAAATCCCAAAGGAGTTGCAGTCGCACGTGGTTCTTTATGCAACTTTGTTCGTCATACGTGCGACGTCCTGAAATTTAAAAGCGATGATCGAGTTTTACAATTCTCGTCGATCGGTTTTGACACAGCCGTCGAGGAGATATTTCCGTGTCTTGCGGGAGGTGCAACGCTCGTGTTGCGCACCGAGGGAATGTTGGACTCTGTCTCGATCTTCTTGCGGAAGTGTCGCGACTGGCAAGTCAGCGTCTTGGATCTTCCGACCGCCTTTTGGCATGAGCTGGCGGCGAGTTTGTCGTCAGAAGAGTTAACGATGCCAAAGGAGTTGCGTTTGGTCATTATTGGCGGAGAAAAGGCGATGCCGGAACGGTTGGCACAATGGCGGCGCGCCGTGGATGATCGTGTGCAGCTGTTGAACACATACGGTCCCAGCGAAGCGACTGTTGTGGCCACAATGTGGAATGAAGCCAAATTTGATCAAGCGATTAATTTACTCGAGGAAGTTCCGATAGGGCGCCCCATTTCTAACGTCCAAACATATATTTTGGACGAAAACCTCATTCCCGTGCCCGTTCGAGTTTGCGGCGAAGTGCACATCAGTGGAGCCGGTCTGGCAAGAGGTTACTTGGATCGCCCGGAGCTGACCGCCGAAAGTTTTATTCCGAACCCTTTCAGCGACCAGCCTGGAGAACGCCTCTACAAGACGAGTGATCTGGGTCGCTACCGCGGGGACGGTAATATGGAATTCCTCGGTCGCCTTGACAACCAAGTGAAACTTCGCGGACATCGAATTGAGATCGGTGAGATTGAGACGGTTTTGACTCAGAATCCTAACGTTCGCGCTAGTGCGGTTGCGATTGACGGGGCTAATGGTGAAGAACGGCGGCTTGTGGCATACGTGGTGCCAAACCAGGGCTGCGACCCGGCAGCGAGCGAGTTCCGGAGTTTCATGAAATCGAAGCTCCCGGATTACATGATCCCTTCCGTGTTTGTTTTCCTGGAGAGTCTACCCATCACCTCAAACGGTAAGATTGACCGGCGTGCACTGCCGGCTCCGGAACAATTCGGACGTGAGACCGACCGGCCTTTCGTGGCGCCTCGTACACCCATCGAACATCAGTTAGCTGGGATCTGGGCAGAGGTCCTTAAGCTGAAAGAGGTCGGCGTTGGCGACAATTTTTTTGATCTAGGGGGGCACTCGCTGCTCGCCATGCAGGTCATTTCACGCGTCCTCAAAACGTTCCAAGTGAATTTTCCGCTCCGCTGTTTGTTCCAGGCACCTACGGTGGCGGAAATGAGTACCTTAATTAGGGAACTCCAGGCAAGCAACGGCGATACAAAGGGCGTGGACGCCATCTTGACGGAACTAGAGGGACTCGCGGTGGCTGATGCACAGAGATCCCCGGACAGTCAATCTAAGAGTTAGACGGAGAATTGCGATTTTAGAGCGTGCGGCCGGTGCTCGCGCCGCGCGCGAATACTCGGCCAGCCAAGTTGATCCTTCAACTATCGGACTCTTCTAAAGCACTCCGCAGAGGGGTCGCTGACGCTCATCGACGAGAGTCGGTGATGTAACTTTTAGCAAAGGAGAGACGCCATTGGACGATAGAGAAGACAGCACGATATACAAAGTGGTTGTGAATCACGATGAGCAGTATTCGATCTGGTTCACCGATCGCGAGCCGCCAGCCGGCTGGAAAGAAGTTGGAACGCAAGGGCGCAAAGTAGAATGTATGGCTTACATCAAGAAAGTTTTGACCGACATGCCGCCCGAAAAGCGAGCGCTTCTTGAATGGCGACTCAAGCAGAAGAGCGCCGCTGGTTTAGCCGGTGACTCGGCTATTCCACGAAGGCAGGATCGTGACGCCGCGCCAATGTCCTTCGCACAGCAGCGACTGTGGTTCTTGGATCAGCTTGAGCCAGGAAGCTCGTTCTACAACATGGCTCAGAGCGTTCGCCTAGAAGGTTCGCTCAACGTCGAAGCCCTGACAAAATCACTTTGCACGATTGTCGATCGCCACGAGGTGCTACGAACCAACTTTATCGATGTCGAAGGTGTTCCAAGCCAACGCATCGCCCCGGCGAAACCGATCGTAGTTTCTATCGTCGATCTCACTGGAGATCCGGACGGCGAACGATCCGGTAGGCTGCAACGGGTTCTGAAAGAGGAGATCGGGCGGCCGTTCGACTTGTCACGGGATTTGATGTTGCGCGCGACATTGGTCAAGCTGGCGCCGTCAGAGCATATATTACTTCTGATGACTCATCACATTGCCTCGGATGGCTGGTCGAGCGCGATTTTGTGGCACGAGCTAGCCACGCTTTACCGTGCCTTCTCAAGAGGGGAGCCCGATCCCTTGCCCGAGCTCCCGATCCAATATTCGGACTACGCGGTTTGGCAACGGCACTGGCTGCAAGGGGACATTCTCGAGAGACAACTATCATACTGGAAAACGCAGCTTTCCGGGCTTGATATCTTAAAACTTCCCACTGATCGAGCACGACCCGCGGTTCAGACGTACCGGGGCTCGCGGCAATCGATAGAGCTATCCAAAGAGCTAACTGAAAAACTCAAGGCGCTTAGCCGTAAAGAGAAAGCCACTCTGTTCATGACCCTACTGGCGGCGTTTCAAACGCTGCTTTATCGCTACAGCGGGCAAGAAGATGTCGCGATGGGATCCCCGATTGCGGGGCGCACTCGCTTCGAGACTGAGAGACTGATCGGCTTTTTTATCAACACGCTGGTGTTAAGGAGCGATTTGTCCGGCGATCCGACATTTAGGGAGTTGTTGGGCCGCGTCCGCAAGAGTGCTCTGGACGCTTACGAGCACCAAGACATTCCCTTTGAAAAACTTGTCGAAGAGCTTCATCTGGAGCGGGATCTTAGCCGCAGTCCGCTTGTCCAGGTGATCTTCGCGTTACAGAACGTGCCTCGGCAGGTTCGCGAGCTTCCCGGTCTAACCGCCCGGCCCGTTGACATCGCTAACGAATCGGCGCGATTCGATCTTACTCTGTACACCTGGGAGGAGAGCGAAGAGCTGAGAGCAAGGCTGCAATACAACACCGATCTATTCGATCACGACAGCATGAGCAGGATGCTAAATCATTTCACCGTCTTGCTTCAAGGTATCGTCGCCAATCCCGATCGGCGGATTTCCGATCTACCGATTCTCATTGAAGCGGAACGGCATCAGCTGCTTGTTGACTGGAACGACACCCAACGAGGCTACCCAAGGGACAAGTGTCTTCATGAGCTCTTCGAAGAACAGGTAGAACGGTCCCCAGATGCCGTGGCTGTAGTCTTTGAGGATCAGCGGCTCACCTATCGAGATCTCAATGCCAGGGCGAATCGGCTGGCGCGGGATCTTATCAAATTGGGCGTGGGGCCGGAGACGCTCGTGGGGATCTATGTGGAGCGTTCTCTGGACATGATTGTGGGACTGCTTGGTATTCTCAAGGCGGGTGGAGCCTACGTACCGTTGGATCCGGCTTACCCTAAAGAACGGGTGGCGTTTATGCTCCAAGACGCCCAAGTCCGGATCCTTTTAACGCAACTCCAGTTGGTCTCGGAACTTCCTCCCGAACACGGGGCACAGCTCTTGTGCATCGATACAGCACAGGTTGCCGAACAGACTGACACCAACTTGGAACATACAACAACTTCTGGAAATCTTGCCTACGTTATCTACACCTCCGGTTCCACCGGAAAACCCAAGGGAGTACAAATTTCACACGGTGCTATGGTGAATTTTTTGACTGCCATGCAGCGCGAACCCGGGATTGCGGCTGATGACACGCTGCTCGCGGTCACGACTCTTTGCTTCGATATCGCGGGGCTGGAGCTCTATTTGCCACTTACCGTGGGCGCACGCGTAGTGCTCATAAGCCGCGAAGTTGCCGCTGACGGAGGACGCTTAGCTGAAAAGCTGGCCGATTCCCGTGCCACGTTCATGCAAGCAACGCCGGCGACTTGGCAAATGCTGGTCGAGGCGGGGTGGCACGGTGAAGGTCGCTTGAAGATCCTTTGCGGAGGAGAGACTCTAACGACCGAACTCGCGACTCAGTTACTGGCAAGAAGTTCTTCGCTATGGAATATGTATGGACCGACCGAGACCACCGTCTGGTCGTCGATCTGTAGAGTCGAGACACCCCATGCGCAGATACCCATCGGTCGACCGATCGCCAACACGGAAATGTATGTTTTGGATCGCCATCAACAGCCTCTACCCATCGGTGTTCCCGGAGAGCTGTACATTGGGGGATCGGGTTTAGCTCGGGGTTACTTGAACCATCCCGAGCTGACCGATGAGAAATTCGTTCCCGACCCTTTTAGGCCTCATACACACAAACGGCTGTATAAAACAGGAGATCTCGCACGGTGGCTGTCCGATGGCACGATTGAGATTCTCGGCCGGCTTGACAATCAGGTTAAGATTCGCGGTTTTCGCATTGAGTTGGGAGAAATTGAGGCAGTTCTAGGGCAACATCCTTCGGTCGGGGAAGCGGTGGTCGTGGCGCGGGAGGTAGCGCCTGCTGAGCACCGTTTGGTCGGTTATATAGTATCGAAGCCACCGGCTGTGGCCACTGCCGAGCAGCTTTCCAGGTTTCTAAAATCCAAACTACCCGACTATATGGTTCCTTATGCCTTTGTGATGCTGGACGCGCTACCGCGCACGCCCAACGGCAAGGTCGACCGCGGAGCACTGCCCGCGCCCGATCAAAGGAGTACGGATCCTCAGAAACTGTTTCTGGCGCCCCGTACACCCATCGAACATCAGTTAGCTGGGATCTGGGCAGAAGTCCTTAAGCTGAAAGAGGTCGGCGTTGGCGACAATTTCTTCGAGTTGGGCGGTCATTCTCTGTTGGCCACTCGGGTTATTTCCCGGCTGCGGGACGCATTCCGTGTCGAACTGCCGTTGCGAGTCCTCTTCGAACAACCCACGGTGGCGGGCTTGGCGGAGCGGATCGATACGCTGTTGTGGGCGGGAGAAAAATGTCGATCTTCGTTGGAAGAGAAGACGGAAGAGAGAGAAGAAATAAAATTATGACAGCCGCCGAGCTTTTGTCCAGATTTCGCGGCGCCAGCAAAAGAGTTTTGCGGCCCTCCGGATGGCTTGGTCGCGACCGCCTACACCTCGGGCTCTACCGGAGAACCAAAGGGAATGGTCTGGAATCATCGCGGTTTGCTCCATGCCGTCATGCGCCACACCAACATGTCCCATATGTGCGCGCACGATCGGCTGGTTATGTTTCGGGCGAGTTTCAGAGCGTATCTGTACGCGCTCCTCAACGGCGCGACCTACTAGCTCTGCAGGTCGCCTCACGCGGCCCAGTTCTTCGCGTGTTACATCGAGGCCTACAACCAGACCCGGCCGCACCAAGCGCTGTTTAATTTCTCGCTCGGGGAGGGTTAAAATCCCTCGCCCCTTCGACCTTGCTCAGGGCAGACTTCAGGCGAAGTGAAAGTTCGTCATGCCGGTCCTTCGATGCGCTCAGGATAAACTCCGGCCGGCATCCAGGTGACGGACAGCGTCCGTCATACCGTTGGAAAACGGTATCCAGGTTAAGGGGATGGGAATGGACCCCGTTTTCACCGGGGTGACGATAAGGCCGGCATAACGGGATTAAGAGTCGACTTCCAGTCGACAAATTCAGAACCCCTCGGCTTGGAGCCGAGGATCGTTCAGTTTCACTCCGGCCCATGCCAAAAGCGCGGTGGAACTCTATCGGAAGCATTTCTCTTCGAAATGTATTTTTGCAAACGGCGATCGTGCGGCGCGGGCCGTCCGTCCCTGGGCGGGAAAATGAGGATGTGGGCGCAAATTCAAGAACGCTCCAAAAAAACTTGACGGATCGACTTTCCGCGAGCTTTCCGCGAGGCCGCAAGAGATCCCATCGAAAATGTTCGTCGTCGAGAGCGCATCGCGTCAGGACGGCGTACCGGTCAAACAGGTTCTGCTGCGCGACGATGCGGCAATGACGCAACAGAGGCTCACCACAGAACAATGATCAATAATCGTTCCTTGGAACCCCTTCAGGTTAGGCGCAACCGCTCGGCGCAGGATCGATTGGGTGATCCTCAAGCGCTGGCCAATCTAACAACGTTGCAGTCCGAATTTTGGATTGGGCAAAGATTGTATCCGGATGCGCCTCTTTTCAATTGCGTCGATACTTTCACCATTAGGGGCCCTATTGAGCCCGATCACTTTCAGGCAGCCTTTCAGGCGCTCATTGATAAGACTGATGCCTTGCGCACAATTTTCGAGGAAATAGACGGGATTCCCCGGCAGAGAGTTGTGGACGAGATCGACTATGCGATCGAATATTTGGATTTTTCGCAAGAGTCGACGCCTTGTGCCTCATTCGAAGATTGGATGCAGCAGCGCTCCCGGGTTCCAATTGACATTGAGAAACGCTCATTTGATTCAGCGCTGGCAAAAATATCAGAGGATCAGTTCATTTGGTATTTGAGTCTACATCACATTGCATCTGATGGTTGGACGTTTTATCTCATCTTTCACCGCATGGAGGCGCTATACCGGCGTTCTCTTGAAGGGCGCCTGGACGAGCCAATCACGTTCCCACTCTTTCGAGATTATATTGAGGCTGAGCGCGCGTATCGCGTCTCGCCCCAATATTTAGCCGATAAAGCGTATTGGGAGAAAAGGCCCACTGAAACGCAACCGCTGACGTTCTACGGCCGCAACGCAGCCAAGCGACCCGCTTCCGTGCGCAAAGTAAACTATGAAGTCGCTCCAGAGCGAACACAGAGATTGAAAACCTTGGCCCAGCAGGAGCAGTTTGCCGGAAACACGTTGAATGTAGCTCTGTTTAATATGCTCGCCGGCGTTTTCACCGCGTATCTCTGTAAGATCTCTGGCAACGACTATTTTTGCATTGGAACTCCGTTTTCAAATCGGCCCTCACCAGTGCTCAAACAAACGGCGGGGTTACTCATGGAGGTCGCCCCGCTTCGCATAACGATTGAGAAAGGCGATACATTCACTTCGCTGGTTCGGAGGCTTCAGCTCGAATCAGCTGAAACAGCGCGGCACCGCCGCTACCCACTGAGAAATCACCAAAACAGCCTCTGTGATGTCATCTTCAACTTTCGCAGCGGCTTTTTGACCGCGTTTCACGGCATGCCCGTGCAAGAAAACGTGATTCATTCTGGCACCGATCGATACAGTTTCTCGCTCCATGTGCGCTATCCTGAGACCGAGTGTGTGCTGCTGCAGTTCGATTTTCATCCCGATGTTTTTGACGAGGCGCAGCAGACCCGCGCGATCGAGCACTTTCTGCATACGTTGGACGCTTTCCTGCAGAACCCGGACCAACGAATCGATCGGATTGGGCTGCTGTCAGCAGCTGAAAAACGGCGCGTCGTAGAAGAATTTAACGCAACTAGCGTTGATTTTCCTGAAGATGCTTGCATCCACCGGATTTTCGAGGCGCAGGTGGAGCGATCTCCCGATGCTCTAGCAGTGGACTTTCCGCCGCCAAGCACAGGCGACCCTAAGCGCGAACAACTCACCTATGGCGAGCTCAATCGAGAAGCCAATCGATTGGCGCACCATCTTAGATCGCTCGGCGTGGGACCTGAGGTGCTGGTGGGGATATGCATGGAGCGCTCTGTTGATATGATCATTGGGCTATTGGCGATCCTCAAAGCTGGCGGGGCATATGTCCCCCTTGACCCGAGTTATCCTCAGGAGCGGCTTGGCTGCATGCTCGAGGATGCGGGTCTATCTGTGCTGGTAACGCACGAGCGCTTGACTGAATGCCTGCCCAGCTACGGAGCTCGAGTAATTTGTCTCGATTCGGACCGCCCGGCAATCGCTCGTCAAAGCGATCGAAATCCGGCGAGTGGGGTAATGGCCGAGAATCTTGCCTACGTCATTTTCACCTCGGGCTCCACGGGCAGACCTAAGGGTGCGATGAACACGCATCGTGGCATCCGTAACCGGTTGCTCTGGATGCAGCAAGCTTATCATTTACAGGCCACGGATCGGGTCCTGCAGAAAACGCCGGTAAGCTTCGACGTTTCAGTATGGGAGTTCTTCTGGCCGCTGATGACCGGAGCCTGTCTGGTTGTCGCCCTACCCGGAGGACACAAAGATAGCGCGTATCTCGCCCAGGTTATCGCTGACCAGAAGATTACCACGATCCATTTTGTTCCCTCGATGCTTGAAGCCTTTCTGCATGAAAGCAATTCCCTAGGAGCGTGCGGCTCGCTCAAACGAGTTATTTGTAGCGGGGAGGCCCTGACTCCTGAGCTTCAAGACAAATTCTTTGCTTGTCTCGGTGCCGAATTGCACAACCTTTATGGACCGACGGAAGCTGCCGTAGATGTAACCTCTTGGGCCTGCAGCCGAGAGTCGAATCTGCGTTCCATACCCATTGGCAAGCCGATTGCCAACACTCAGATTCATATTTTGGATTCGTTTCTGCAACCAGTCCCCATCGGTGTGACAGGTGAGTTGCACATCGGCGGGATAGGGTTGGCCAGGGGCTACGCCAATCGTGCGGATCTGACGGCTGAAAAGTTCATTCCCAATCCATTCAGCGACAACCGCGGGGAGCGCCTGTATAAAACCGGGGATCTGGCGCGCTATCGGCACGACGGTAGCATCGAGTTCCTCGGCCGCATCGACCATCAGGTGAAGATCCGCGGCTTTCGCGTCGAACTGGGCGAAATTGAAACCGTGCTGAGACAACACCCGGCGATCCGCGAAACGGTCGTGGTGGCGCGGGAAGATTCAACCGCGGATGATGAGACCCAAAATCTAAAATCCGGCAAACGGTTGGTAGCCTATATCGTCGCGCGGCCGGAAGAGGTTCTTCGAATTGGCGAACTGCGCAGTCTTTTGAAGCAGAAGTTGCCTGAGTACATGGTGCCTTCGGCCTTTGTCCTGCTTGATGCTCTCAGGGTGGGTCCGAACGGCAAAATAGACCGGCGAGCGCTGCCGGCTGTTGATTCTGTCAGGGCGGACTTGGAAGTGCCTTATGTAGCTCCTCGAACCGACACTGAAAAGGTCCTGGCAGCGATCTGGACCGGGGTATTCAAACTTGACCGGGTGGGTATTCACGATAATTTTTTTGATTTAGGCGGACACTCCTTGACCGCTGTTCAAGTGGCATCGCGAATACGGGACGCTTTTCAGATTGACCTGAGCTTGCGCACCATTTTCGAGAAACCCACCATCACCGGGTTGGCCGAACACGTAGAAGCAGCCTCTCCCAAAAAACACGAAATAGAGTTCACTGCTTCCATATCGGTCCCGCGATTCGTAACTCGACCCCTTTCCTTTGCTCAACAACGATTGTGGTTTCTAGATCAACTCGAACCGGGAACGCCGCTTTACAACATTGCGGAGGCTTTTCGGCTTAGAGGGCCGATCAATGTCGCTGCTATGGAAAGGAGCGTTAACGAGATCGTTCAACGACACGAAGCTTTGAGAACTACCTTTTCTACCGTTGGTGGCACCGGGGCGCAGGTCATCTCGCCCTCGCTGCGTCTTACCATGCCTGTTCTCGATCTTGCTGATGGCCCGGAGAATAATCATGAGGATGAGGCGCGAAGACTCGCAAGAGAAGAAGCTGAGCGGCCTTTCGACCTATTTCGCGGCCCGCTCCTGCGAGCAAATCTGCTTCGGCTCGGTCATGAAGATCATGTGCTGCTCATAACGATGCACCATATTGTCTCCGATGGCTGGTCTATGGCGATTTTCTTGCGTGAGGTAACAGCGCTCTATAACGTTTTTTCTAAAGACGAACCAAGTCCCTTTACCGAACTAGCGCTCCAGTACTCCGACTATGCGGAGTGGCAGCATCGCTGGCTTAGGGAGGAAGCGCTCGAAACCCAAGTCGGCTATTGGAAAAACCAACTTGCGGGCGTGGCCACGCTGCAATTGCGCACCGACCGCCCACGCCCGGCGATACAAAGTTTCCGCGGAGACCAGCAAATCATTGTGCTGCCAGAAGCGCTGACCAGGGCGCTCAAGACACTGAGCCAAGAACAGCACGTAACCCCGTTTATGGTTCTGCTGGCGGCGTTCAAGGCATTGCTGCATCGGTATTCGGGGCAGCGCGACATCGCCGTCGGCGTCCCGATTGCGGGCCGCAATCGATTCGAATTCGAGCATTTAATCGGATTCTTTGTAAACACGCTGGTGTTGCGAACCGAATTAGCCGGCGAATGCACGTTCCGCGAACTGGTCACCCGCATGCGTGACGTGTGTTTGTCGGCTTATGACAACCAAGACCTGCCATTTGAAAAACTGGTCGAGGAGCTAAAGCCGGACCGCGACTTAAGTCGTAACCCGCTGTTTCAGGTGCTGTTCCAAGTGAGAAACCTGCCTAAGGAAACGCTTCAGTTTTCGGAGGTAGCCAGTGACGAGTTCCCGTTCGATAGAAAAATAGCCAGGTTCGATTTGACCCTCGATATCACTGAAATCGCCGGCGAGTTGCGCTGTACTTTTGGCTACAACACGGATCTTTTTGACGCATCTACCATTGTGAGAATGCAGCAGCATTACCAGCACCTGCTGGAGAACGTGGTCGCGCAGCCTGACCGATCGATCGGGGAGATCGCATTGCTGACCGAAGCAGAGAAGCGTCAACTACTCGTCGACCGCGATGACACCGATGAATCTGCTTTGAAAGATCAGTGCATCCATCGGTTGTTTGAGGAGCAGGCGGCGCGCACGGCCAATGCCATAGCCGTGGTGTTTGAGGATCAAGAGCTGACTTACAGGGAACTGAACAGACGGGCAAACCAGCTGGCTCATTATCTCAGAAATCACGGAGTCGGCCCGGAGGTGTTGGTCGGGCTGTATGTGGAGCGTTCAGCGGAAATGATCGTTGGGCTGTTGGCCACGATGAAGTCGGGCGGCGCTTATTTGCCCCTCGATCCGGAATATCCCCAAGAGCGGCTCGATTTCATAATTGAAGACGCCCTGCCGAGAGTCGTACTGACTCACCAGCGGTTAGCTCACCGTCTGTCCAAGCACAGAGCAGTGATCATTGCGCTGGACATCGACTGGGAAGACGTGGCTCAGGAAAGTGACCGCGATCTTCTCAGTCACCCGACCGGCGATGGGTTGGCCTATGTGATCTATACTTCAGGCTCTACAGGTGAACCCAAAGGAGTCATGGTCGAGCACGGGCAGGCGGTGAGCTATTGCAGCGGGGCCATACAAAGGCTGCATCCAGCGACCGGCTCCAGCTTCGCCATGGTTCAGCCGCTGATGTTCGATTCATCCCTCACCGTCATCTTTGTCTCTCTGCTTACCGGGGGCTCGCTCCACGTGATTTCCAAACAGCGAGCCTTAGACCCCCACGCGTTGGGTGATTACTTCCAAACGAGGCCGATCGATTTTCTCAAAATTACGCCGTCTCACCTTGCATCCTTGCAGGCTGCATCGGTCCCCCCGGGACGCGTCATGCCGCGCCGCTGCCTCATACTCGGTGGTGAAGAGTCCCGACGGGAGTGGATAGAGAGCCTTCAATGTCTCGCTCCCGACTGCACGATCTTCAATCATTATGGCCCCACAGAGACCACCGTCGGGGTGCTGATGTATAGAATGCGAGAGGAAGAAGGTGCTCCCGTAGTTTCAAAGACTCCGCTCGGCCGCCCGCTTGCCGGAACACAGGTTTATCTGTTGGACCGAAATCTAGAGCCTGTACCCGCGGGCGTATCGGGTGAGTTATATATCGGAGGTCTTAATCTGACGCGGGGCTATCTCAATC
>JBOHVN010000341.1:0-5310 GCA_050735675.1 Binatia bacterium
GTTCTCTGCGATAAATTTCCTTCTGGGTCCTTTTTCCGAGGGCGCGATCAATCGCGCCCCTACCTTGTGACCCTTGTGATCTCTGTGGTTAATTCTTCTTATTCGGTTGCGGCTCTGCCGCACTGGGACCTTCGTGGTTAGATCGAAATATCCCGCAGATCCGGCATGCTAGCGCTGGTATGCTGTAAAATTTGCGCGAACCGCGCAAATTTCGAAGTATAGCAATGCAATACAAAGGCGTATCGCCACTATTTTCTTATGAAAAGCTGGCGGAACTCCCCCTGCAGCTTAGCCAGCTGTTCACTGTGGCATCGTTCATAAACAGTAGGCTGTCCATGATCGCCGTTGATGTTCGGATAGATGCCAGGAGCGAGCACGAACTCGCCGGTACCGGTTATTTTCTGATCATCCGGTGACTTCCCGCGCCATGCGCACCACCCTTTTGCGCGCTTCTTGAGTTCCCATCGGCAAGATCACGGGCAAGTCGAGTCCACCTTCTGTAAATGCCTCAAGTTGTTTGCGGCAATCGGCCGGCGTGCCCGCGACCGAATGAGCAAAGACAACTTCATCGTTGATAAATGTTTTGGCCGCCTCCCAGTTCCGTTGCGCCACTGCCGCAGCGAGTCCTTCTTGATCGACCTTGCCGCCGCCCAGGCGAATGTTTTCGGCGTGATGGGCGTTGCGAAAAATGTAGGCGAGAAACATTTTATTCGCTTCGATCGCTTCACGCGCATCGTCGCTGGCCGAGGCCGTGACAAAACCGGCGACGTCGACCTTATCCGGGGGTTTGCCGGCCTTCTGGGCGCCTTTGCCGATCTCAGCAACGCACTTTTGAATATATCCGGGCGCGCAACCGGCGGAGAGCAGGACGCCGTCGCCGATCTCACCGGCGAGCCGCAGCATGCGCGCGCGCACGGCCGTGATGTACATAGGAATCGGCCGAGACGGGTAAAAGCCCATCTTGGCGCCGCTGATCTGGAACATCTTTCCCGAACAATTGACCGCTTCGCCCTTTAGAAATCGCCGGAGGATGTCGACGTACTCGCGCATGGTTTGCAGTGGATGCGGCGATTCTATGCCGGCTTCTTTTAACGCCGCCGCATTGCCGGTGCCCGGCCCGGCGATCACGCGGCCCGGCGCGAACTCTTCCATGGTCGCGATCGACATGGCGGTGATGATCGGATCGCGCGAGTAGGGGCTCATCGGCGCGGCTGCGACTTTGATATTTTTGGTGGCGGCCAGCAGCGCCATAGCGGTAGTGAGAGAATCGCGGAAACAGAGATGATCCGACATCCAGATCGAGTCCATGCCGATCTCATCGCCAAGCCGAGCCAGCTCGATCATCTCCTGAATGGAATAAAAGCCGTCGAAGCATAATCCCACGCGCATAATGCAACTCCCAATTTCCGCTACTGCATTGATTGAATGACAACTGCCAAAAACTGCTTGCATCTCTGGAACATTTTCTGGGTGTCATCCTGAGCCAGAGGCGAAGGATCTGGTTTCGTCGGGTGATCTAGGCGCACGCGTATCTGGCATTACTCGTTCTGCAAAGCAGATTCTTCGTCGCGTTGTTCCTCGGAATGACATACCTTTTACACGAAATTCTCACTAGGATACTAAAACCCGTTCTGAATAATCGTCGGTAAGTTTTCGGCCGTCGCCCCTGCGAGTCCCATCTTCTCCAATGTAAGACCATCGGCTCGGAAATCCGCGCTGAGTGCCGTGCACGCGAGCGTAATCAGCGCATCCATCACCGGAGTTTTAACCCCCAGAAGCTTGCCGATCTCCGCCATCGGCACAAGCCCGTAACCGACGTCTTCTTTAATATAGCGATGATCCAGCGAAGGCGGCGATTTGATCGTCATGTTGGGCTCGCTGTCATGGATTGCCTGGTAGGCCGATCCGCTGCCACGAGCCGACGCTGTGGTGAGCCCCGCCTGATGAAAGATATCGACGAAGCGCAGCGGTTCCAGCCCGAGAGCGCGAACAATCGCCAAGCGTTCCGCGTCGACCGCGTCGATCCACTTGCCGATCGCCGGCGTGATACCTTCGTAGTACCACAGAAAATCGCCGCCGCTCTTTTCGATCCATCCGGTATTACCGAGCATGCCAGCGGGATGCATGATCGCATTGATATTCGAGAGGCCGGTTTCGAGCACGTTCGCGGCTGGAACGACGTTGGGAAATATCTCCTGGATTTCCTGGATGAGACTCGCCGTATGTTTTCCCGGAAATGCGGCACAACGAAGATTGTTCGTGCGCCGGTAAATTTCCACCCGGCCAGGCTCCGGCATGCGGCAGATGTAGGTGAGCGTCGCCGTCTCGCAGAGTTGCAGTTCCGCTTTACAGCCGAGTGTCCGCAGCAGATTGGCAAAGTGGAGCGAGCCGCCGGTGTGCCCCGGGTTGAGAAGAATTCGCTGGCTATCGACCAAATACTTCGCCAAACTCTCCGCGAGGTATTCGTGGCCCACCGCCGGCGTGGCGATGACGATCAAATCGACGCCCTGAACCACCGGCGGCAGGTGCGGGCTCATGAAATATGGAGCGGCAAATTTCTTCTCGCCGCCCTCGATCAACTCAATCTCGCCTCGCCTGGCAAGCTTGGCGATGGTGCTTTCGGATCTCGAGAACAGGCGTATCTGAAAACCGCGCAAGGTCAGATCGGCGGCGGCGGCGCATCCGCCATTGCCGGCACCCAGTACCGCGATCTTACGAATGGCCATGGAATAGGACTGTAGGGGCGCAATCTATTGCGCTCTGCGAATTCACGACAGGCGATACTGCTTCAATTTTTCTTCGTCGAGCTCGATACCGAGCCCCGGCTTCGAGGAAACAATTACGTCGCCGTCCGCATATTCGAACGGCTCCTGGATGATGTCGTCCTGATAATAAATGCCGGCGATGCCGCCTTTACCCTTTCCTTTAGGCGTCGACACCGGGACAACGCAGCCGTACGTCACTACGCCCGTGGAGGCGGCGAGATGAACATTGGCTGCATTACCGACGCCGGTTTCAACGGAACCGTTTACGTTGCATCTAAGTCCCGCCGCTTCGGCCACCGCCGCAACTTTTTTGGCTTTGAACATGCCACCTGGCTTGGTCGTGTAGATCGAGATTACATCCGCGGCTTTTTTCTGCACGATCTCGATCACATCCTGCGGCGTCCAGGCGCTCTCGTCCGCCATGATCGGCGTATCGACGCGGCGCGCGACTTCCGCCATCTGGTCGAGACCTTCGACCGGCTGTTCCATGTAAAGAAGATCATACTCTTCCATCGCCTTGGTGATTTTCACGGCGGTCTTGGCTGTAGGATAACCCTGATTGGCGTCGACGCAGATATTCAGCTCCGGCCCGATCGCTTTGCGAATCTGTTTTACCAGCTCGACGTCGCGCTTCTGATCCACGCCGCACTTTAGCTTGATGGTCTTCACGCCTTCCGATTTTGCTTGAACTGCTTCTTCAACAGCCTTCTCGATGTCCATTAGACCCAGGCTGTGAGCGATGGGCACACGGTCGCGGAAAAGCCCGCCGAGCAATTGATAAGCGGGAACTTTCAGCGCCTTGCCGACGACGTCGTAAAGCGCCGCGTCGATGGCCGCCTTGCAGTAAGGATAGCCTTTCACCGCCCTATCCATCAGCGCGTGAATCGACTCGAAACGCCTAGGATCTTGGCCGGCCAATGCCGGGGCGAGAATATCGTTGATGATGTGCATCGTCGTCTGCGGCGTCTCGCCGAAATACTTGCCGTGATCGCCGCCCCAGTCCTTTAAGACCGGGGCTTCGCCGAGGCCGATCAACCCATCGTCGGTATGGAGCTTGAGGATGACGTAGACACCGATGGGGGTCGTCAGGCTTGCCCACTGGTGCACGCGCCGGGTCGGCAAGCGAATCGGAATAATTTCAATCTTGGTGATTTTCATAGCGGCTCAACCCACTCTTAAAAGCGTGTCCGTCGGCGTCACATCCGAAAGCAACTCGCAGCCCTTCTCCGTCACGCAGAACATGTCCTTGTTCTGCATGCCGAAGCGGCCAGGAATATAGACCAGCGGCTCGAACGCGCCGACCATCCCCGCTTCGACGATTTCGTTGCCATAGCGGCCCATGTACGGTTCTTCGTGGAGATGGAGTCCGATGCCGTGCGCGACGAAACTGATGGGCTCGAAGCCGAGCTCGCTGAACTTCTGCAAAAATTTCCCATAGACATCCGCACAACTGGCGCCGGGCTTGATCAAATCCATTACGAGATACTTGCACTCGATCAAGTTTGACCAGATCTTGTACTGCTCCGGCTTCGCGTCTCCCACTACTGCGGTGCGGCAAACGCCGGTGAGATAACCGTTTTTCTGGCCGAAGATTTCCATCCTGATGATATCGCCTTTTTGCAGCTTGCGGTCCGTCGGCCCGACGTTGGGAAACTGGCTGCGCTCGCCCGAGGCGATGATCATGAGCTTATAACTCTCGGCGCCGCCGCCGAATAGCGAAGTCAGCAAGGTGCCGGCAAGCTCCATCTCGCTCGTCCCGACTTTGGCCGAGCGGAGCGCATCGCCGAGAGCTTTGTCGGTCAGCTTGCTCAAAGACCGAAGCAGCGCCAATTCTTTCGGCGTCTTGCTCTGCCGCGCCTTGTTCAAGATCGCGTCCGCTGCGAGCCACTGAACGGCGGGAAGATTCTTCTGCAGCGTTGCGAAATCCTTCGTAGGTAAAAATTCAAACTCCATGCCGACTTTGCCACGCTCCAGCTTCAAGTCCTTGAGCGCGTCGCCGAGCTTGTCCATCGGATCGTCGGTGAACTCGCGATAAATCCTCAGATCGTCGACACCCGCGTGCGCCTTCACCGTCGTCGCTTCCATATCGATGGCGACCATCGAAACTCGCCCATCGGCCGTGACAATCACAGCCGCATGCCGCCAACGCATCAGCGATTGTGACGGCACCACGAAACCCGAAACGTAAGTCACATTCTCCGGCGAGACAGCGACAATGGCGTCGAGTCCCGCGTCAACGATTCGCTTCTTGAGTCGTGAGATAATTTCCTGGTCCATGATGTTAGCTTGCGAGAATAACGGTTGGCCCGGAAAGCGTCAAGCGAAGCGCAGTGCGGGTAGTAGTTCAGTTTCAATCTGCCAGGAGTCTCAACATCCCAGAAAGATTCCTCGCTACCGCTCGGAATGACAACTAAAATAAGCCATTTGTCATCTCGAACGACGTGAGAGATCTTTCCCGAAATGAACCATTACGGCCATGCGGACCCGAAAATCTTCCTCGCTTTAGGCGAAGTGAGAGTTCGTCATGCCGGCGAACGCCGGCATC
>JBOHVN010000342.1:0-12088 GCA_050735675.1 Binatia bacterium
GTAGTGCACGCTGGTGGTGTGCTGCGGGTCAAGACCGCGCAACTGCTTGAAGCTGCCGCCGGCGCCGGCTTCGAAGCGCGACAAACCCATGCGAATGGAATGCTCGATGGCGGAATAATAACAAACGTTAAAGTGTAGAAACGGATGCTCTTCGAACGCGCCCCAGTAGCGGCCGTACATGGCGGTATCATCGCGCACGTTGAAAGTGCCGGCGATGATCTTGCCGTCGCGCTCGGCGAGCATGAGACAGAGATGCCTCGCGAAGCGCCGCTGCAGCTCATCAAAAAACCGCTGTGACAAATACTGCCGGCCGTAATAAAGCCGATCGACGTGGTCCTTATACAAACGGAACATGGTGCGCAGATGCTTCTGCGTCAGCTCCTCGCCTTCGTAGGCGCGAATCGCGATACCGCGCTGCTCCATCTCGCGCCGCTCGCGCTTAACCTTGTTGCGCCGGTCGCTGCGAAAGCTGCCGAGATAGTCGTCGAAGGAACTGAAGCGGTGATTTTGCCAGTGAAACTGAATTCCCATGCGCGGGAAAAAACCGACTTGTTCGAGCGCCTCGCGCTCGTCGGCCAGACAAAAGTTAACGTGCACCGATGAGATCTTATTGTCGGCGGCGATCTTGGCCAACGCTTGCCCAAGCAGGCGAATCAGCGGGGCGCGCTCCTCGCCGCCAGCGGTGAGAAATCGCTGGCCAGTGACAGGAGTGAAGGGAATGCCGACCAGCATCTTGGGGTAGTATTGGATTCCCGCGCGCTGTGCGGCATCGGCCCACTCATAGTCGAAGACAAACTCCCCCATGCTGTGAAGCTTTAAGTACATGGGACAGGCGGCGACGAGTTGGCCGGCTTTTTCAGCGGCCACGTGGTGCGGCAACCAGCCGGTTTGTTCATTGACGCAGCCCGCTTGCTCCAGGCTGTCGAGCCAATCCCACTTCATGAACGGCGTAGCGCCATCCGCCAACGAGTCCCACTGATCGCGCGCAAGCTCCGCAACTTTGCGTACGATTCTTATGCTAACCTCGTTGGCCATCGGTGCTAATCCTATCATGAGTATGCGGCGCATTAAACTTTTGAGAGAGATAACTCGGGATGGACGAGGCGTTTTATGGCCGGTCCCGCAGCGCCACGACACTCCAGCCTGGGAAACCCCGCTCTTGACAACGCCCCCCTGCAACCTTATTCAGTACCGTACGGGAATCTTATGGTCATCTATAATCTCATTTGTAAGAAAACCCACAGTTTCGAGGGCTGGTTTCCCAGCTTCGAGGACTTCCAGAAACAGGCGGACAAGAAGCTGATTTCTTGCCCGACCTGCGGCTCGACCAAAGTCGAGAAAGTCCCCCATGCCTGCGCCGTGCACGTAAAGAAGGAACAAGCGGCGGCGGCGGCAAAAAAGCAGCCCGCGAAAACTCCCGCGCCGCAACCGTCGCCGGCAGAGTTTAGGGAAATGCTTCTACGCGTGCATCACTACGTCAAACAAAACTTCGAAGACGTGGGCCCGCGCTTTGCCGAAGAGGCCAAACAGATCCACAAAGGCGCGGCGGAAGAGCGCCCGATCCACGGCACGGCGACAGCGAAAGAAACCAAAGAGCTCGCCGAAGAGGGCGTTCCGTTCATCGCCCTGCCCAAGCCGGAACTCGATAGCTAACTTGCCTTTCGATCGTTTGGAAAATCCTCAAGGCCGCCTCCGGCGGCGTCTTTGTTTTTGCCACCCTTGCAATTAACCCGCTACGAAATAGAATCGTCAGCGCATTCCAACGCGGAGGCCGTATGCTGCTCATCAACAACCAAACGGTGGAAAAGATTCTCGACATCAAGGGTTGCATGGAAGCGCTGGAAACCGGCTACCGCGATCTGATCAACGAGCGCGCCATCTATCGCGGCCGCTACGATCTCTTCGTCCCCAACGACGACCCCAATCTCATGTACCGCTGGGGCACCATGGAAGGCGCCTCGCGTTCCTTCGAGACCTTCGCGATCCGCATGAAGTCCGACATGCTCGAATGGCCAGAAGGCAAGACCGTCGAAAAATATTGCGTCGAGCCGGGAACTTTTTGCGGCTTTGTCATGGTTTTTTCGACGCGCAACGGCGAGCCGCTGGCGATCATCAACGATGGCATGATCCAGCACATGCGCGTCGGCGGTTGCGCCGGCTTAGGCGCAAAATATCTCTCGCGTGAAGACTCGAGTGTCGTGGGAATCTTCGGCTCCGGCGGCATGGCGCGCACGTATTTGCTCGCTTTCAATGAAGTGAGAAAAATTCGCCACGTAAAAGTCTTTAGCCCAACCAGAAATAATCGTGAAGCTTACGCGAGCGAGATGAGCCAAAAGCTCGGAATAAAAATAACGCCGGTGGAACGGCCCGAGGACGCCGCGCGCGGCTCGGACATCGTCGCCACCTGCACCGATTCCATTCAAGTCGTCGTCAATGACCTGTCACTCGTCGAACCTGGCATGCATCTCACCTGCGTCAAGGCAAACGAGTGGAATCCCGAGATCGTCACGAAAGCTGATCTGGTCATCAAGATGGGCCGGCCGACGTTGAACCTCGACGTGGGCCAAATGCGCATCGGCGGCGAGGCCGCCGTCGTCGCCGGCAACGCGGAAGAAATCAAACGCATCGCCAATCCCAAGGTCGACATTTTCTCGACGGATTTTCCCCTGCTGACGGATATAATGGCCGGCAAACTCAAAAGCCGCACTGACCGCAACCAAGTGACGTTCTTCGCCAACAGCGGCACGCAGGGACTTCAATTCGCCTCCACGGCCGGCTACGTCGTGCGCGAAGCGAAACGCCGCGGTTTGGGCCAGGAAATCCCGACGAGTTGGTTTCTGCAGGATATTAGAGATTAACAGGCTGCTGAAAAATGACTCACCTGGGCATTGCTGTTTCGGGTTACGAGTTCCGGGTTTCGGGTTTAACTCGAAACACGAGACTCGAAACTAACCCGCGCCTCCGAGATCTTTTTGAGCAGCCTGGAATCAAAGTTTTTCAGCAATCTGCTAATGAACTGTACCACTTGCATAGCGCCTACCGTTCATGGTTTTTTTCGACTTCGCTCAGCGCAGGCGGCCTCAACCCGACGGTTATTCTTTTGTCCGCTCGTCCTGGGCTTCGTCGAAGGGTCTGCAAAATCTCTTACTACGGATCGAGCGACATTCTGTGCTTAAACCGAGGTTGAGACATGGCTAAGATTCCTGTCTTCACCACCGAACAAGCGACTGCCGGCTTGCGGCAAACAATCCACGGCAAGGCAGCGAATTTCTACGCCATGTACTCGAGCGTCCTCGGCGGCATCGTCACCGACCCTGCGCTTATGGTGCTGCCCCTCGACGATCACATGGTGCACCGCGGCCACGGCGTTTTCGACACCGCCACACTCACGCGTGGAATGCTCTATCAACTCGATGCGCACCTGGATCGTTTGATCAAATCAGCCGAGGGTGCACGTATCCCGTTGCCGTTTTCCCGGGACGATTTACGCCGGATCATTTTGGCGACGGCGGCGGCAAGCCGCCGGCGCGACGGATCTGTGCGCTACTGGCTTTCCGCCGGTCCCGGCGGCTATGGCCTCGGTCCGGCGGAGTGCGTCGGCAGCAGTTTCTACGTGATCGTCTTCAAGCAGGAAGCTTACCCGGAGAGTTACTATCAAGAGGGGATCAAGCTGGTCACCAGTCAGGTGCCGATCAAGCCGCCGCTCTTCGCTCGCATCAAGTCGACTAACTATTTGCCCAACGTGCTCGTCGTCCTGGAAGCCAAAGACCGCGGCGCCGACAATGGAGTTTTCATCGACCAGCGCGGCATGGTGGCGGAAAGCTCCAATATGAACGTGGCGTTCGTGACCCAGGATCGCGTGTTCCGCCATCCCCCCTTCGACGCGATCTTATCGGGCATCACGATCTACAGAGTGCTCGACTTCGCTCAGCGTCTTGTGCAAGCAGGCGCGCTAAACGCCGTCCGCAGCGCCGATATTCCGGTCGAAGAAGGCCGCGACGCGGCGGAAATGATGCTCATCGGCAGCTCGATCAAAGTCGCGCCAGTGGTGGAATGGGACGGACAAAAGATCGGCGACGGCAAACCGGGACCGATCACGGAAAAGCTGCTGGAAATGTGGAACGAGGACAGCAAATCGGCGAATGACCAGCTTGTGGCCGTGCCCTACAAGGAAGGAACCCGGCCCGATTCGATCACCTAGAATCACCACCCTGCGAATCCCTCATTCACCCCTTGGCGCAAGGTTTCTTTTCAGCCAAAACCTTCGACCGCGGCGAGAATTTCTATGCAGGTTACATGACCCGCGCCAGTCCAACTTCTAATCCCCTGCCAATCGAGCAAAGCGTTTTTTCATTAGGTCGATTTGGATGAGATACCGCTGCAGGCTATGAGTTCCACAACGCTCGCCCTTTGTTGCCCGAAAGCCGCGCGCAGCGAAGGTTTTCCCTCTGTTCAAGCCGCACAGGTGAATCACCGCAGCCAATTTTTGCTTTTGCGCCAGGCTGACCTTCACCGCGCGACGAGCAGCCAGGGTATCGACCACGCCCTTGTGAAGGTACGCGGCAGTCATCTCGGTGGAATGGCTCGGTAAAGTCCGGGTATAGAAGCTGTTAAACCAGCAGGAACGCCGATCGTGCCACGGACCGTCGGTCGCCACCGTATGATCCCGGATGCAATACTTGCGCGCCTCGGCGAACGTTCCGTCGGTGATTTGAAACATGCCGAGCGCGCTTGAGGCTGGACGATAAATTTCAAAAGGGCGCCAAGACCACTGCCAGCGCCAGTCCGTGCGGGCGATCGGATTGCCGTCGCTCTCGACTTGAGCCAGAGCGGCGAGAAATTCCGGTGAAATAATGTTTGTCGAATGCTGCTCGAAAAGAGCCCGGTAATTCTGCCAGGTAGACACGAGACTCTTTGAGAAGGAGGTACTGAACGGGGCGAAGATCTCACCGGGCTTGCGCATGACCTGATAGATCAAGTTGAGCGCGAAGAACCCGGCGATACCAAGAACGCAGCACCAGACAATCGCTCCTGTCCAGTGGAGCCTGGCGAAACTTCTAGACTTGCGCCTGAAATATCGAATGCCGCTATAGACGGGGGCCGTCACGTATAACGATCAACCTCCCGGTTATTCGGACCCAGGCTGCACTCTACCCGTTTAAATGTCAATTGGCAGAATCGATCGCTGAATAGCGTAACGTAGCAAGACAGGCGGTGAGGCGGCGGACGAGAACGGCAGTTAAGTTTTAGACTATCCCCGCCAAGCAAAACCTGCCTGAAAAAGCATCGGCTGGTTTGTCGCCGCTGGAATTTTAAAGCGCGATCGGTCGCCTTTTCAGCTCAATTCGTCAAATTCTGTCCTCGGAACCTAAATGATGCTAACCTGCCTTCGTCGATGGTCAGTATTTTCGTCACCGCGATCGTGCTTTTCAATCTGTTAGCCGTCGCGCCAGTTTTCGGCTGGTTAGACAAAGGACACCGCGTCGTGGCGCTCATCGCCGAGACAAATCTCACCGCCGAAGCGCGAAGGCAGATTGAAGACATTCTTGCTCCCGGCACAACGCTCGCCGACGCATCCGTGTGGCCGGACCATGAGGGTAGAAGACTACCGGAGCTTGATCCGCTGCATTACGTTTCGATTCCCGAGAATGCCGCAGGCTACGATCAGGCACGCGACTGTCCGGAAAGAAACTGTATGGTGGAAGCCCTCAATTGGTTTTCAACCACCGTCGCCGACAAAAATGCGCCGGTGGTGGCGAGGCGAATCGCGCTTCGCTACGTGGCGCATCTCGTCGGCGATATGCACCAGCCGCTTCACGCCGGCAGGGCCACCGACTCGGGCGGGACTGAGATCACCGTGAGTTACCGCGGCCAGACCACTAACTTGCACTTTTTTTGGGATTCAAACTTAGTTGACATGGAAGAAGCAAATGAGGACGATCTGGCCAAACGGCTTCGCGCAAACTTGAGCGACGACCGTCGATGGCAGGCCGGCGATCCAAGCACGTGGACCAATGAATCGCTCGTGCTGGTGCGCACCTATGGGTACACCACAGGGACTGAAGGTGACCTGTCCGACGATTACGTAGAAAATGCGCGGCGCGTTGTGCGAACCCGGCTCGTTCAAGCTGGAATTCGTTTAGCCTGGCTGCTCAATACTGCTTTAAAGTAGAACCACTTCTCGCAAACCGCATCCACAGAGAACGCGAGTCCGTGGCACAATTAGAAGTTCCGCCAAGGCAAAGTGCCGCCGCTGATCGGGAAGAGGGAGGAAAAAAAATCGTGGCAGAGAAAATACTCGTCGTGCAGGGTGGAAAACTGATCGATGGCACCGGCCGGCCGCCGATCGAAAATTGCGTCATCGTTATCCAGGCAGGCAAGTTCCAAGCAGTCGGTAGGAGTGGCGAAGTCGCTATTCCGCCGGACGCACAGATAATTGATGTCAAAGGCAAGACCGTCCTGCCGGGCTTCATCGATGGTCATGGCCACTTGGAAGATTTCCACGGAGAGCTTTATCTTCATTTAGGCATCACCACCTGCGCCAATATCGAACTCTACCAGGACGGCCCGTGGACCTTGGCGCAAAAACAAGGCACCGATCTGGGTAAAATTCGCGGGCCGCGGATTTGGATGTCAGGCCGGGCGATGGGCGGTGTCAGCACTGGGCACGATGCCTTTGGCTCGCGCACGGCCCGCGACAACATCATCGTCACAACGCCGGAAGAAGTGCGTGAAGCGGTGCAGCGGAAAAAGCAGCTCGGTTGCGACATCCTCAAGGTCAATGAATTTCTTTCCCTGGACCTGGTGAAAGTCGCCGTCGACGAAGCCCATCGGCTGGACATGGCGGTAGCCGCCCACAGTTGGGACGTCGTCGGCTCCGCTAACGCCGGCGTTGACGCTATCGAGCATATCTGGTCGGTCGGTTACAGCTCCATCCCCTATGCCCCGGCCAGGCGCAAGCTCGCCGAGGACCGGCTCGGCGGCGTGATCGATCAGGAGCTCGCCGGCGCTTATTACCAAACCGAAAATTTCGACGCGGTGATCGGCGCCATGGTGGAGCACCAGGTCGCCTGGACTCCCACCATTGCCAAATGGCTGCGCCCGCTTTCGCCGAGCGCGGACCGCTTCAGAGAAAAAGAAAACCAAATCTTGAACGATCCCAATGCCGATCTCCCGGCTGCGGTGCGCGCGGTGACCGACAATTCCTATGACAAGCTGCTCAGGCGCTACACGCCCGCGCAGCGCGAGCAGGCCAAAATCGGTTATGACAAAGCCAGCGAATTCATCCGGCGTTTCGTCCAGGCCGGCGGCATCCTGAAGGAAGGCTCCGACCCGCCCCGCGGCATGGCCGCCTTGCTGATGCATCAGGCCCTGGCGATGGACGTCGAAGCAGGCGTGCCGCCGATGACGGCGATCCAAGCTGCCACGCTCAACGTCGCCAGGACTTTCAGGAAGGACAAAGACTACGGCAGCGTCGAGCTCGGCAAGGTCGCGGACCTGTCCATCATCGAGGGTGACCCGCTGCAAGACATCTGGATGACGCAAAATGTCAAGATGGTCGTCATGGACGGGAAGGTCATCGATATCAGATTTAAGAAATACAAGAATCCGATCGCGTCATTTTATTCCTACCAGAGCTTGCCGCTGGACCTCGAAATATCGCCGCTCTTTCTCATCGAGGGATCCGGTCCCACGATATTGAAGGTCCGAGGGCAAGGGGGAATGTGGCCATTCCACCGTGTCATGCTGAACGGCGAGCCGCTACCGACCAGTTTTGTCTCAAAGGACGAGCTCAAGGCGATCATTTCACCCGAGGCGATTGCAAAGGCGGGCACCTATATCGTGACGCTCAAGTGCGAAGGAGAACACTTCCCCGAGTCCCATCGAGCCCATCTCGTAGTGGGCTTTAAGCCATAGCGAGGGGCGTTAGCCGCCGAGGTATACGCCATTACTTGTCACGCGACCCGTATCGCGGTCTTGATTGATCTTTTCATGGTATTTTCCTTATCTTCGCTCCATGGAATAACGACTTAGTTGTTGCGCGTGGACGAAACGACCCTTTTTCCCGTTCAGGCTGACCTCGGTTGTGCGGCCGTCATGCCGGTGAAAACCGGCATCCAGAAAGGGCGTATACGCCTCCACGTAAAATCGTGGATTCCGGGTCGTCGTCGGTTCACGCGGGGATTGCCCGGAATAACGATTTAATTTCGCTTCGAACCTTGGTTCCAGGGCTAGTGCTTTGAGGTACTCCCGACAGTCGTCACCGTAATGTGCGACATCGGCGTTTCCGCCGTCGCGCCGTGCCAGTGGCGCTCGCCGGCTTTGATTTGAACGAT
Source organism: Binatia bacterium (assembly GCA_050735675.1). Taxonomy (GTDB): domain Bacteria; phylum Desulfobacterota; class Binatia; order UBA9968; family UBA9968; genus DP-20. The sequence continues at coordinate 8,337 of JBOHVN010000342.1, forward strand.
ATCGCCGACGGTGATCTCGCGTTCTTCAGATTCAGTGGCGACCTTGCCCTTCCCCGCAGTGACGACGAGAATCTGATCGCAATCGTGAACATGCCATCCAGTCGTTGCCCCGACGCGGAAATTGACCACGTTGCAGCGAAAATTCTCCGATTGCCCGTCGCCGATCACCGCCTGCCGAGTCCGGCTCACCGCCCCGCCGGTCCATCCGGCAATTGGCGTCGCCGTATCCATCGGCCTCTCCTGAAGGTCGTTAATTTTTAGCACGCGCATAGAGTTCTCCTTTCCCTGACCGGCCACAACTACACCTTGAGCGCAGAAAGCGTCAAGCGGCTGGAACGTGATCGTGACTCGTGTTCGTGATCTAGAAACTTACGTTTCATTGTTGACACCTCTCCTTGGACACAGCTATGAGGAAGCTCATACGCAAATTCATTTAAGAACCGCCCCTTATGCACACGTAGTTCTATCATGCCATTTATTCTGTTTGTCTTGCTGCTTAACAGTTTCGGCTCTCCCGCACTTCACGCCGCGGAGAAGATCCGCATCTCCGTCTCCGGCGGCTACAATATGATCTTTCTATCCGCTGGAGTCGCCCAGCATAAGGGATTCTTCAGGAACGAAGGCCTCGACGCGGACATCGTTGTCATGGGCGCGGCGCCGTCCATCGCGGCTCTCTCCAACGGCGACATCGACTTCACCCTGTTGACCGGCACGGTGATCCGCGCCGCGATTCGAGGATTGCCGGTGCGTTTGGTCGCCGGGCTGATGACCAGCTCGCCGCACGTGTTGCTAGCGCGCCCGGAAATCAAGTCCGTCAAAGACCTGAGCGGCAAAAAGGTCGGCCTGGCCGGCTTCGGCGACGCAACCACAAGTCCTGGCGAGAATCATCTTGGCGCGCAACGGCGTCGACCCCGACAAGGACGTTCAATTCGTGCCGCTCGGCCCGGACTCCGGCCGCTTCGCAGGCTTGCAGCAGAAACTCGCTGACGCCGTGGTCACCTCGCCGCCGTGGGACTTCGAGGGCAAGCGGTCGGGATTCAACGTTCTAGCCCGCGCGTACGAATACCTGAATTATCCGTTGTCCGGTGTCGGATTGAACGTGAAATCGATCCAACAAAACCGCGAGCAAGTTAAGCGCACGACAAGAGCCCTGATCAAGGCGAGCCGTTTCATTCGCGACAATCGCGAAGAAGCCGTGAAAATCTTGATCGCGTGGACAAAAGCCAAACCGGAACACGCTTACGCTTCTTATGACGCGACCGTGAAAGTTATCAGCCCAGACGGTAGCATCCCGCAAGACGGATTAAAGCTTCTGATCGAACAGGCGAAACGAGACGCGAAGATCACACGCGAGGTGCCGCTCAGCGAAATCGCCGATTTCGGAATTTTACGGGAGATCCAGAAAGAGTTGGGGCTGCGATAAGACGTGTGGGGCGACCGGTCGGTCGCCCCACGCTGTCTGCGCCCATTTTTCTATCTAGAGAACCGGACCCCGCCGCATTACATCCTGGCTATGTGCCGATCGGTGCGCCAAGCGCACCCTACGAAAACTTTGCGCACTTTGCATTGCTATGCTTAAAGGTTTTCTCCGTTTGCGCAAAATAGCCCAACGGCCGTAGCTCATGAAGAGGGGAATTTACTCGCGCCAAGTCACCAAGTTCGGATTCTTTTTTTCTTACCTTTGCGTCTTTGCGCGAGATATTCCGATTTTCGGTTGCGGCTCTGCCGCGCTAGGTTCTTTGCGGTAACTTTCCGATTCCAAATTTTCTACTTTGTGATCCTATGTACTACTATAGTTGAGAATTTGCGCGGCTTGCAAAATTTTCTCAGAGACCCCAGGTTTCACCACGCTGCATGCAGCTACCAATCTTTTGCGTACTTTGCGTTCTCTGCGGTGAAACTCTTTCTGGTTCCTCTTTCGGAGGGCGCGATGAATCGCGCTCCTACCTTGTGACCTATGTGCTCTCTGTGGTGAATTCCTTTTTTTGGTTGCGGCTTCGCCGCGCCAGGCTCTCTGTGGTTGAACAATCCGAAATATCCGTAATTCAGTTCGCCCAACCAGCCTGCGACACAACCACCTGATTGCCTTCCGGATCGGTCAGTCGAATCTCCTGTGATCCGTCCCTGAGCTCCACGCCGCCGTCCTGCAGATTCTTCTTGACGCGGGCGAGATCGTTCACTTGAATGCCGAAGTATTGCACACCGCTTTTCGGCCGCACTTGCGATTTGGTGAGCAGCAAGGTCACCGTGCCGTCGCTCAGGCGGATCGTCCCATCATCACTCCAACCGGCGATTTTGAGATCGAACTGCTGTTGGTAGAATTCACAGGCCGCGGCCAAATCGGGCACCTGCACGGCGAGCAACCGCACGCCGGGAAGTTTCTGCTCCTCCCTGCCGAGAAATCCGCGAGACGAAAGGTCGACATTATTCCCCCACGGGTCGAGGAACCGCACTTCGGCCGGTCGCGCTCCTTCAGGTCCTCCAACACCGGCGGAAATCTGCGGTGTCGTGCCGTGGGTCAACCCAGCCGGCAGCTTGGCCACGGCTTGGTCTAAATTATCCACCATAAATCCATAGTGATGGATTCCTATTGTCAATTCGGCTTCACTGCCATCGGCTCTGTGCGTGCCGGAAATGGCCACTTGCGCCGCCGCCTGCTGCAAGAAAGCCAGATTGAACAGCGGATCGATCACCATGCGCGAGCCGCTCGGGAATACTTTGCACTCCTCGAAGCCGAAATACTTCTGATAAAAGTCGCTGAGCTTTTTAGGTTCCTTGGAAATAAACGCGATATGTCTAAGCTTTCCCACACATCACCTCCAGTAAATAATGCCCTGTTTATAGGCCCGGGAAGAATCTCCTGTCAACGCGCATCAGTTTCCTGTTTTCAGCGCTGCGGTCACAGATGGATGTCATCCTGAGCGGATGCGAAGGATCTCGTTTTCCCAGCACACACCTAAAAAGCAGATTCTTCGCCTCTAGGTCAGAATGACAGTTCGTAAATTACAAAGACACGCGCAACCAACTACCGGCAAAAGGAATCAACCAATCTTCGGCCCCACCTGCTCCATAAATCGGCGCATCGACGCGCGCGCTTGGGCATCCGTCAAACCGCCCAACGCGAAGTTTCCAGCCACATCGGTCAAGTAGAGCCGCTCGCGAACGTATTCCAATTTCTCGCGCACTTCCTCCGGAGTACCAACTAGCACGCGGCTTTGATCGACCAGTTCGTCGAACGTGAGCACCTTCATCTGCTGGCGGTGCCGTTCGTGACTGCGGTAGGACTCTGGATCGGCCATGCCGGGGGTCAAACTATGAGCCTCTCTCGCCGCCGAGTTGTACTCGGCAAGTCCCTGTGCGCCGGCCGCGCGCGCCTCCACGGAATTCTCAGCGACGTAGGTATGATACACGCCCAGCACGCGCGCCGTCGACGGGTCAAATCCCGCGGCCTCGCGCGCGCTGAAATAAGCCTGCATCTTTCCACGGAGCTCTTCGACTTCATTCAGGAACGGTATGAGCATCATGTGAAATCCATACCGTCCAGACAGTTCGAAAGACTCCACGGACGTAGTCGCCGCCATCCAGACGGCGGGATAAGGGTCTTGTAGCGGGCGCGGCCAAACCTCCACACCGTGATAATCGTAAAATCGGCCTTTGTGATTGACCTTGGGCTCGCTCCAGGCTTTAAGCACCACGTCGAGATTCTCTTTGAACCGGTCACGCAAATCGTCGAGTGGAATACCAAACGTCAG
>JBOHVN010000343.1:0-11400 GCA_050735675.1 Binatia bacterium
AAGGGTGCCCCGCTGGGACGGCGTCATCACCAGGAAACGCTTTCCCGGATCGACGAATTCCAGGGCCCCCCCGCGCCATTGCTTGGGGTCCTTGACATTGGGCAAAACCAGCGCGGGCTCCATCGGATCCAACATCCCTCCGGGCAGGAGCACAAGCATACCGGTGGTGGTGCCGGTCACCGCGACATCCCAGAGATACTGCCCAGCGCCCCGCTCGGCGGAAAGTCGTGGACCGATACCCGATCCTCGATCGGCGAAATACTCAACCGTGATGCCGTATTTCTTCTGGAACGGCTCCACCAAAACATCGCGGCGGTCGGCCCCAACTGGACCGATGACCGCGACTTTGCCTTCCTTTTTTCCCGCCGCCAAAATTTTCTCCCACTCCTGGCCGAAGCATAATTGAGCACTCGCGCCCCATAGAGCCACGAGCAAATAGGCCAGCAAACACGATTTCGGCATGCGTCTTATCATGTCATCCTCCTTATAGGTCCTGATATGTCATGCTCAAGTCACTTCCGGCATTCTCCAGATCTTTTTCCAGCGAGGCCGAACGGGAATCGCCCAAGTGGAGACCCGGCCGGATGGCGGCTTCACCGGAGTCACGGATCCGGCGCGTACATCGGCCATAACGGCTCATGATCGCCGCGCTTGGCAATGTAGTCGATGGCGTCATTCACCGCTCCCAGAGAAAAATAGCGCGTCGTAACGTGGCGCGTATCGATGACGCCGCGGCGCGCCAGCTCCAGCAGCTCGGGAAAATCGAGATAGTGGCGGCCGGTGATGCTGCAAATCTCGATGGAGCGAATCATTAAATACCGCACCGGCAAATTGAGCGGTTCCGGGTTGGCGCCGATCAGCGCCACCCGGCCGCCGCCTTCGAGATTGCGAATGCATTCAACCAGGGTCTGCACGCCGCCGGGAGATAGATCGGCGACCACGCTGGCGCCTTGACCGTCGGTCAGCGCTTTTACTTTTTGCGTGATCGATTCGCCTTTGCCGAGAGCAACCGTTGCGACACGCCTTGGGTCGATGGCGTGAAGTTTTTCGAGCCGGGCGGGGTTGCGGGCGATGGCGATGACACGCGCCGCGCCCATGGCGAGTGCGGAGAGCACCGTGCCGATGCCCGTGATACCGGTGGCGCCATTGACGATGACAGTTTCACCGCTATGCAGGCGCGCCCGTTTGAGGGCGCGATAGCCGACGCTCATCTGAGAGACTTTGCACATTTCGTTGATGTCATCGTCCGGATGAAGCCGCACAACATTGGTCGCCGGCACACGGCAATATTCAGCCCACAGACCTTCCTTGTAGCGCAGGATGCGTTTCGATCCCGCCTCGCCCCACTTGGCGATGAATCCCATCACCCGATGCGACAGACAAAGATGCTGGCGGTCGGAGCGGCAAAACTTGCAATAACCGCAGGTAATCGAACACATCACGACGACCCGGTCGCCGACCTGAACGTTGCTCACATCGGGGCCGACTTCCACCACCTCACCCAGCCCATCGTGGCCGATGATCATCGGCAAAAACGGAATGGTCGGCACTTCGGAGGTGTACTGCACGGCATCTTCGCGCATGTGCAAGTCGCCATGATTGAGCCCGGCGCGCAAGACCCGAATCAGCACCTCGCCGGATTCGAGATCGGGAATTGGAACCTCATCGACGCGCAGCAGGTCGGTAGATTTGCTGGTTTTCTCAAACCCGTAGATGCGGGCTGCTTTCATCGTGCCTTGCATCGTAACCTCCGTAATTTTATTTAGAGTAATGGAGCACTGGAGTGTTGGGGTCTTGTTTTGACCATTACTCCATCACTCCAACACTCCATTTCCCCATTCTCCGTTATCCCGACGGCTCCACGGGAATCTCGCTCCAGCGTTTTTTTGCCACCACGCCGCAACCTGACATCGGCAAATGTACGGCTTTCGCCCCCGGGACGGACCGTTGCACGGCGCGAAAGACTTCTCCTTCTTTGGTCAAACTGATGATTCAACTCTTTCATTTCCGCGCGTTCTCGTAGCGCTTCAAACCGGCGGCGGCCGCTTCCCACAACCGGCTCGGCACGATCGGCAGCGCCGCGATGCGAATTCCCAACGGCGCTAGCGCATCTTCCACCGCGCTGGCGATGGCCGCCGGCGCAACCACGGCGCCGCCTTCGCCGACTCCCTTGGTGCCGAGCAGCGTCAGCGGCGAAGGAGTTTCCAGCCGATCGCCTTCGATGCTTGGTAAATCGGCGGCCGTGGGCTTCAGGTAATCCATGAAACTGGTGGTGAGCAGTTGGCCGTCCTCATCGTAGACGAACTCCTCGAAAAGCGCCGCGGCGATGCCATGGGCGACGGCGCCATGCACCTGCCCTTCGACGATACCGGGGTTGATTTGCCTCCCGCAGTCGTGAATAACCAGGTAGCGCAGGACTTTAATTTCGAACGTTTCCGGATCGATTTCCACTACCGCCACATGGGCAGCGCTGGCAAATCCCAGTTGGACTCGCACTCTTTTCTTGTCGTCCGGACGCTTGGCCAACGGGTTACTATAATAATGGAGCGCCTCAAGGCCGGGTTCACCGTCGGGCTGCTCATCCGCCAGGCTCCAGTAAGCCCGGCTGGCAACCTGCGCGATGGTCACACCTTTATCGGGCGCGCCGCGGACGGAAATCTGCCCATCGCCCAGTTCAAGGTCGTCAGCATTCGCTTCGAGCTGCGCGGCGGCGCGCTTCAAGAGTTTTTCACGAACTTTGCGAGCGGCGCCGATGGCCGCGACCGTGTCATGGCCATGAAACTTGTTGGAGTAAACGCCCGAGGTCATTACATAAGGATGGCTCGCTGAGTCAAAGGTCGTAACGACCCGCACCTGGCGGACATTGAGACCGATCTCGTCGGCGACGATCTGCGCCAGTGCTGTGGCATGCCCCTGCCCTGAATCGAGACCGCCGGTAAAAACCGTCGCCGTTCCATCGGTTTCTAACCGCACCCGTGCCGCTTCCCCCTGGCCACTAAGAAGCTGCGAGGGGCCCGAGATGAGCATCCCGTAGGCTAAGTTGGAGCCGCCCGGTTCCACGGCTGTGGCGATGCCGATACCGAGGAGACGGCCTTCCTTTCGTCCTTGCGCCTGCTCGCGGCGCAACGAATCGTAGTCCGCGAGCGCAAGCGCCTTCCGCAGCATCTCGGGATAATCGCCGCTGTCGTAGGTCTGTCCCGAAGGAGTGTCATAGGGAAACTCATCGGGCTGGATAAAATTCCGATAACGGATTTCCGCGCGGTCCTGATTTAGAGCGCGAGCTACGGCGTCCATCATTCTTTCCACGGCAAAACACATAAAGGGCTTGCCGATGCCGCGGTTGGCCACCACGGGGCAACGATTCGTGACCACCGAGTAGCCTTCATAGGAGATCGCTTGCAGCCGATAACAGTTGGCGATGTTACTCAACATGAGCAGGTTATGTCGCCCGGCGAAGTCGATACCGGCGCCCTCGTTTTCAATGTTGCGGAATTTGATGGCCAGCACCGTGCCGTCGGCTTTGACCGCCGCGCTCATGTCCATGATGCCATCCGCGGCGTGACCCAGCGCTAAAAGGCTCTCGCGCCGATCTTCGATCCACTTCACCGGCCGGCCCGCCTTGCGCGCCAGCAAGGCCGCGGCGATGATGAAGAGCGGCCGCACCTTGTTGCCAAACGATCCGCCCATCGGGGGGACAATCAGACGAATCTGTCCCGGCGAGACGCCGAAAGCTGCCGCGACAACGTGCAGGTCCTGAGCCGGCTGTTGGGTGTGACCCCAAATAGTAAACGAATGGGTCGCCGGCTCATACTGAACCATGACACCAAAGGTCTCGAGGGGGGTGGAGCAGTAGCGGTGAATGGTCACGCGCTCGTCGACGACCAGATCCGCTTGAGCGAAAGCCGTTTCGACTTCGCCGTAAGGAAATGTATTGTGCCAAAGAATATTGGAACCGATTTCCTCGAACACCAAAGGAGCGTCCGGTTCCAGCGCTTGTTCGGGGTCCACAACCGGTGGCAAAGGCTCGTATTCCATGTGAACCAGGTCCGCTGCATCCTCGGCCGTCGCCCTATCGATGGCGGCGATTCCAACCACCGGCTCGCCGACGTAACGCACTTGCTCATAGGCGACGGCATACACTCTGGGAGAGTTAGGAAGCGGCACCCGGCCGCGCTGTGGCCGAGTAGACTGCGCCACATCTTCGCCGGTGATGACCGCGTATACACCGGGATGCTGAAGGGCGCGGCTGATATCGATGTGGCGGATTTTGGCGCGCGCGTGGGGGCTGCGCAGGTACGCCGCGTGAGTGACGCCGGGGAGGGTCAGGTCATCGATGAAATGACCCCCTTTGGTTAGGAGCCTATGGTCCTCTACGCGCTCGATCGCCTGCCCGACCCATTTCTGATTTGCGCTCATTGCGACTTTCCGTTGCTCACGGCGGCGCGCACCGCGCGCACGATGTTGACGTAGCCCGTGCACATGCAAAGATTGCCGCCCAGGCCAACGCGTATTTCCTCTTCCGTCGGATCCGGGTTGTCGCGCAAGAGTTCCATCGCCGCCAAAATCATCCCCGGAGTGCAAAAGCCGCACTGGAGCGCATGGTGTTTTTGAAACGCCTGCTGCAAGGGATGAAGCGCTTCGTCTGTGCCGATTCCCTCGATGGTAGTGACATCCGCCCCGTCGGCCTGCGCGGCAAAGAGCAAACAGGAGCGCACCGTCCGGCCATTAAGTATCACGGTGCAAGCACCGCACACTCCGTGCTCACAACCAACGTGCGTTCCGACCAGGCCGAGATCATGGCGCAGAAAGTCCACGAGAGAACGACGCGGCTCCACCGTGGCCGCGCGGCTTACACTGTTGACGGTAACCGTGATCGGGATTCTTTCCGACATCACTCCCGGCCCTTCACTCGACTTTCCGCAATAGCCAGGGCACGGCCAACCAAGACGCCGGCAATGTGCCGTCGATAGCTGGAAGACGCGTGGATGTCCGTAGGGGGATCCACTGTCTGTGCCGCCGCATCGCCCGCTCGACGGTAGACTTCACTGTCCGGCTTCTCGCCCAAGAGTGCTTCTTCGGCCGCCGCCACACGTACAGGAACCGGACCAATCCCCCCGAGGGCGATGCGCGCGAAGTTTACGCTGCGATTATCATCGAAACCCAGCAGCACAGCAGTAGCAACGATAGCAAAATCTCCGTGCCTTCGAGCGATCTCCGTGCAGCACCAACCGATACCTTCCGGTGGCAGCGGAAAGTTAATCTCGACCAACAGCTCATGAGGAGAGATAGCCGTCACTAGATAGCCCTGATAGAAACTGCTTGCCGCGACCGAGCGGCTTGCCTGCGAACTTCTGATAGAAAAGCTAGCGCCCAGCGCGATCGATAGCAGGGGAAGTTCGGCAGCGGGATCGGCGTGAACCAGGCTCCCGCCGACCGTGCCGCGATTACGGATAGCAGGATGACCGACGAGTTGTATCGCTTCGGAAAGGATCGGCAGTCGCTCCGCAATTAATGACGCTTGCTCAACTTCCCGCTGTCTCACCATGGCGCCCAGCGTCAGGGCGCGATCGGTAATCTTGATTTCGCTTAAGCCTTCGATCCGGTTAAGGTCAACGAGGTTACGGGGTTGTGCCAGGCGAAAATTCATCAGCGGCACGAGGCTCTGTCCACCCGCCAGAGCCTTAGCGTCCTCGCTGTGAGTTCGGAGGAGACGCAGCGCTTCATCCACACTCGTCGGCGCAAAATAGTTAAACGGGGCAGGCTTCATAATTAGCCATCAGGCATTGGCAATAGGCGTTAGACAACAGCATCATTTACTATTGTCTCTTGCGATTTTGGATTTCTTCGAGCATCTCTAACTAACTGAACTCTCAAAACTTCTTATTTGATTACTTTGTCCGCCCGATAAAGAATGGACTGCGGGATCGTCAAGCCGATCTGCTTCGCCGTTTTCAAATTGATGACCAGCTCGATCTTTTCGACCCCCTCCACCGGCAAGTCCTTGGGTTTAACGCCAGCAAGAATGCGCTGGACGTACTTCGCTGACAGGCGGCCAACTTCGTGGCGGCTCACGCTGTAGCTGGCGAGGCCTCCCTTGATTACAGAACTTTGAACTAAAAACATAGTCGGTAACCTCTTGACCCTTGCCGTGTCGATGATCAGTTGATCCTGGATAGCCACCAGCGCGTCCGACACTTCGAAGAAGGCATCCACTTCCCCGGCCTTAAGCACTCGCACACCTGACTGAAGTTCCTCGACGGAAACGATGTGCCGCTCGACAAGCTCGACCCCCTGCAGCCGCGCAGTCTGCCGCGCGAACTTGGAGGACTCAATGGGAACAGGATTACGGGGGTTGTAGAATGTCACTACCCGGCGGAGCTTCGGGACAATCTCTTTCAGGATCTCCAGACGCTTCGCGGTGAGGTCAGTGCCCGGCTCGTAGACGCCTACGAGTCTTCCCCCCGGTTTTGCGAAGCTGTCCACGAGCCCGAGAACAACTGGGTCGGCCCCGGCACAGAAAACGATGGGGATGTCTGCCGTCGCCCGCTTTGCTGCTATGGTAACGGAGGTTTGAGTTGTATATATCAGGTTGACTTTCTCTTGTTCGAAATTCCTCGCTGCTTCCTCCGCCGCCTTTACATCGCCCTTCGTATCTCGGATTGCCAGAGTAAATTGTTTCCCCTCTTGAAGCCCCAGCTTCCTTAGTCCGACCCGGAGCCCGTCAATTGTCTCGTACCATGCGCCGCCTGCAGTGATGACACCGACACGGTAGACCTTTGGCTGCTGCGCCTCGGCCATTCCCACACACGCCGCTAGCAAAACGAGGATTGTGAGAAACCCGACCCATTTTCGATTTTGGATCCTTCGGCACGGGTTAGTACAGGTTTTAGATTTCCGATTGTCGGCGAAGCGAAATCCAAACTGATCCGGATATTTTTTTGTCATGGGATTTCTTCCAGCGCTCAACGACATCTCTCTCCCCGTGGGAGCCCTCACTGGCAGCGGGAGAGAAAATTGCAGGAAGGCGATCTAAAATCAGCGATCCAACAGCAATCTTCTCTTGCCTTTTTAGTTCAACTCTCCCTTGAGGAATTCGACGGCAATCCGGTTAAACTCTTGCGGATGTTCGGTCTGCGCGTGCAGACCGCAACTGGACATGGCGTAAAGCTTCGCCCCTGGAGTCATGCCAAAGGCGATTAGCGCCTGCTCGATGGGCAAAATTTTATTCTCTTTGCCCGTAACAAACAGCACAGGCACGGTCATCTTGGCCAAAAGCGGTCTCAGGTTCGGCACATCCATCGGGTAGCAGCCGAGCTTCGCATAGGCGCCGTATTGACGCGCGCTCGCTTCGAGATATTGATCGAAAATCTGCGGCGGCGCCCATCGTTCGACATCGAAGTAAGCCCTTTCGAGGTGGGCCTTAAGATTTTCCCGGGTCGCCGTGTAATTGGCATAGGGTGCCAGCGCTTTCTGCTCCATCTCGGGAGGTATCCCGCCGCCCGCGTTGCCGATCAGAATCACTCGCCCGACTCTGTCCGGGTGCTCAGCCGCGATTGAAATGCTGATCAATCCGCCTCGGCAGTTGCCGACCAAGTGGGTCTTTTTCACTCCGAGCGCGTCGAGGAATTGCACCATGTGTTCGACATAGGCGGGATGTCTCAGATCGCGCGTCGGCGAATCGGTCTTGCCGAAGCCAATGATATCCGGCGCAAGCACTCTAAACTGCCGGCCCAGCGCTTCCAGATTCTCGCGAAACTCCAACCATCCACCGGACCCAGGGTCAGCGGAATGGAGCATGAGAACGTTCTCGCCTTCGCCGACTTCCCAATAGTGGGTGCGATATTCACCCGCCTGAACGAATTTTTCTTGAATAGCCATGTTTCATCCCTCCTAAAAGCGCGTTGTTCTCATTGGGAGCGCTGGAGTACTGGAGTGATGGAGTATTGGGGTTTCATGCATTACTCCACTATTCCATTACTCCATTCTTCATTCATACCGCCTTCGCCTCCACCGCATGCAGCCGCGGAATCACTTCTTTGCCGAATAGACTCACGTTATTCAGCACCAGCTCCTGCGGCATCGCGCCCATGCGCACAATCGCCATAAAGGTTCCGAACCCTCCGTACTCTTCGTATTGCGCCATGAGATCTTGATACACGCGGTCGGGCGTCCCGACCAACACAAACCCGTCGTCGCGCATTTTTTCCATGGGAGTAACGTCGTAAGGATAAGGGGTCTTGACCGAATCAAAGGTCAGATCGGGATTCATGTCGAGGATTCTTTGGATAGCGGCGTTGTTAACTTTGCCCAGAAGCTGTTGGAAGTAGTACTCAAAATGCTTTTTGCAGAGCTGTTCCGCTTCTTTCTGACTATCGGCGCAAAAGACATGGCGCGCGATCAGAATATCGTTCGGCGTACAGGGCCGGCCAAACTCGGCGCAGGCATCACGGAATAACTGGAGCTGTTTCTTGATGGACGCGGTTGGTTGAAAAGTAGAGCAGAGCGTCACGCCCCGGCGCTTGGCCACGTTGCGCGTGGGCTCCGGACCGATGGCCCCGACCCAAATTGGCGGGTGTGGATCCTGGTACGGCCGCGGCCACATGTCTACGTCTTTATAATGGTAATACTCGCCGTCATGGTTGAGCAGGTCATTAGTCCAGGCCTTGATGATGACATCGAGGGCCTCTTCAAATCGCGGCCGGCCTTCTCTCAGGGGGACACTGAGCGCCAGATACTCGCGCGGAATGCCGCGGACAAAGCCGGCAATAATGCGGCCGCGAGTGAGGTTGTCGAGCATGGCCAATTCTTCGGCCACGCGCAATGGATGGCCGTGTAGCGGCAGCAGATTCCCCGCGATGGCGAGCTTGATGCGTTTCGTCTTGGCTGCAACGTATGCCAAAAAAAGGTTGGGTGAGTTGTCCAGGCTGTAGGGGCTGCCGTGATGTTCGTTGAGACAAACACCGTCAAAGCCGACCTCTTCCATGAGCTGGAACTGTTCCACATGGTTCTCATAGGTCTTGGCGGCAACCTCGGACTCATAATTTTCTCTGCCAACGGGATATTTTAGCCGGCCCGTGAGATCTTTACCGTAGGGTACAAAATCGAACGTGAAAACCTTCATGCACTCTCCTCCTCGGCACGAGATGTCGAATTGTTTAGCGTTGTCATTTTTTTCATCGTGCGGTTTGTATCAACTGCCAGAGTCGTAAGGGCGATGCCGGTATGGTGGTGCATTGAATCCCGAGGGGGAAGAGTGCGTCATTGATGGCGCTTAACATGACGGCTGGAGTCGCCAGCACCGCGCTCTCTCCCGCGCCTTTGACTCCCATCGGCGCGAGCGGCGACGGAGTTTCGGTATACATCCTTTCGGTCATCGGCACTTCCCAGATCGTCGGCATCAAGTAATCCATAAACGTCGAAGTGAGGTACTGACCATTTTCGTCATAAACATGCTCTTCGAGAACAGTCTGCCCCACCCCTTGCGCCACGGCGCCCTGGATCATGCCTTCGACCACCGCCGGATTCAATCTGACGCCGCAGTCATCGGCTATGACGTATTTGAGCACTTGAACCTGGCCAGTCTCGCGATCCACTTCCACCATCACGACATGCGCGTTGTTGGCCGCCGTAAGATCGAAGCTCCCGCGTCCCTCCGCGTCGGGCAATTTGCGCTCCGGCGCATTGTAGGTATAGGCGGCTTCGGGGTTGCCGTCGACGCCTTCGGGTAAGAGATCTGAGCGGGTGAGCATCACTGTTACGATTCTCTGAAGCGGCAGGGATTTTTCCGGGGAACCCTTGACTCTCAGTTGGCCATTGAAAAGCTCGACATCGTCCGCATGGGCTTCAAGGACGACCCCAGCCACCTTGCGGAGCTTCTCCGTGATCCGGTCGGCGGCGCCAAGCAGCGCGCCCGAGAGCATCACGGCCTGGCGGCTGCCTATAGGCCCTGTGCCGGGACCGGCGGAGAGGCTGTCCACCGCCAGCACTTCCACGTCTTCCCGTTTAACGCCGAAGTAATCCGCCAAGAAATTGGTCGCGAACGTGTGTTGTCCCTGCCCTTCCCAAGGAAAGGTGACTTCGCCGATGATCTTACCGGTGGCATCGATACGCACGCGCGCGCTCTCCGGCATCGAAGTGCCGAACGGCGAGTCGGGACCAAGCAAGGTAAACATGCTCATCGCTACGGCGCTGAGCTCAACCCCGGTGTATACGCCAATACCCACCAGCCGGCCCGCGGCCCGCGCGCGGTCTTGTTGTTGGCGCAGCGCCTGATAACCAGCCATCTCCAGCGCCATGTCCAGCGTGCGCTCGTAGTCGCCGCTGTCATAACGCGCGCCATTGGGCGCTTCGTACGGAAACTGCTCGGGACGAAGTAGATTACGCCGGCGAATCTCAACCGGGTCGAGGCCCAGTTCGCGCGCCGCCAGATCGACGCAGTGTTCCATTGCCAGATTGTGAGCTGGCACGCCCCAGCCGCGGTAGGAACCCTGTGGACATTTGTTGGTCGCCACCACCGTGAGATCATACTGCACGTTGCGCATGCGGTAAGGCCCGGTGAACGCCGACAAAGGTTTTAGCGCTTTGCCGATCGCCACCGAGACTGCATGGGCGCCGAGGTCGTCGAGCACTTTGACGCGAAAGCCGGTAATCTCGCCGTCGCGCGTCAGCGCCATTTCCGCTGAGTAGATGCGATCCGGCCCGTGCGTATAGCTGCTCAAGAGGTGCTCGAGGCGATCCTCGATCCATTTGACGTGGCGCCCTCCGGCTTTGCGCGAAAGCAGGGCGATGCGGACGATAGCATGCGGAAAAATCTTGGTGCCGAAAGATCCCCCGTGCGGCAACGGCGTAATGCGAATTTTGTGCGCCGGCACCCGCAGGCCGCGCGCCACCGACGCAACGTAAAAGCCGGTGCCTTGGAAACCGCCCCAGGCATTGAGGGAATGATCGGGACGCCACTGCACGATGCAGTTGCAGGTCTCGATCGGATTGCCGCTGGCCCTGAGCCAACGAAAATCGTCTTTGACGACGACATCCGCTTTGGCAAAAGCCTCGTCGACCGCGCCAAAGGTAAAGAGCCGGTGGTAGATCAGGTTGGTGCCCTGGTGTTGCCAAATGACCGGGCTTTCCGGGTCGAGCGCTTTCTCGGCATCTATGACCGGCGCGAGAATTTCATAGTCGACCTCGATCAATTCAAGGGCGTCCTCGGCGATGTAACGGCTCGTGGCCGCGACCGCGGCGATGGGATCGCCGACAAACCTGACTTTATCATGCGCGAGGCAATGGCCGGCCCAACCGATCGGAAAGCCGTGCATGGGCTCAGACCAAACCTTGGCGTCTTCACCGGTAACCACCGCGACCACGCCGGCAAGTTTCTCGGCTTTGGAAGTGTCGATGCGTTTG
>JBOHVN010000344.1:0-14742 GCA_050735675.1 Binatia bacterium
TTTTAACTCCGAAACTTCGTGCTCTTCGTGACCTTCGTGGTAAGATTGAATTGTCCGTAGAATCGACATCGTAGCTTTGGCGCCCTGGAAATTCGCGGGGCCCGCGCAAATTTCCAACTATAGTAATGCAAAGGGCGCAAGGTAATACGGGAAAGATTACTAACCACAAAGAGCACAAATTTTGTAAGGGCGGGATTTTTATCCCGCCCTTGTTCGGTTGAAGGATAGTCCGTTAAAGTTATGCGTTGGAGTAAAACCCTCTTGCCCACCCTCAAGGAGGATCCGGCCGACGCCGAAGTCATAAGCCACAAGCTGCTCGTGCGCGCGGGATTCATTCGCCAGATCAGCCGTGGCATTTACGATTATTTTCCGCTGGCACTCAAAGTCATCCGCAAGGTCGAACAGATCGTGCGCCAGGAAATGGACCGGGCGGGAGCTCAGGAGCTTTTGCTGCCGATCTGCTCGCCCGCCGAGCTGTGGCAGGAGAGCGGGCGCTGGGAGATGTACGGCAAGGAGCTGCTGCGTTTCAAAGACCGCCACGAACGCGACTTCTGCCTCGGTCCGACGCATGAGGAAATTATCACCGACCTGGTGCGCCGTTCGGTTCGCTCATATCGCGAGCTGCCGTTTAATCTCTATCAGATCCAGACCAAGTTTCGCGACGAGGTCCGGCCGCGCTTCGGCTTGATGCGCGGTCGCGAGTTTATCATGAAGGATGCTTACAGTTTCCACGGCGACGTGGAGGACTGCCGGCGCGAATATGACAACATGGTTCAAACCTACAAGCGGATCTTCACTCGCTGCGGGTTGAGTTTTCGGCCGGTGGAAGCCGCCACCGGCGCCATCGGCGGCAGCGTGTCCCATGAATTCCAAGTGCTCGCCGAGTCCGGCGAAGATGCCATCGTCAGCTGCAACCGCTGCGACTATGCCGCGAATATCGAGAAGGCCGAGGTGAAAGCACGGCCGCCCGATGGGCGCGATATTGCCGAAGAGCCGCCGCCGCTGGAAAAGATCTCGACTCCGGGGAAAAAGACCGTCGCCGAGGTCGCCGAGTTTCTCAAGCTGCCCGCAGACAGGTTTATCAAGACGCTGGTTTACCGGACCGACGGCGATGAGTTGGTTGCCGCATTGGTGCGCGGCGACCACGAGATCAATGAGCTCAAGCTGCGCGCGGTTTTGAAATCCAACGATTTGACGCTGGCGGATGAGGCGGCGGTGGCCGCGGTTGCGGGGGTTGCGCCTGGTTTTTTGGGGCCGATCGGCTTGAGGCTGCGTATGGTCGCCGATCTCGGCATAAATGGCATGCGCGGCGCGGTGACCGGCGCCAACGAGACCGACGCTCATTGCGTTCAAGTCGATCAGGAGCGCGACTTCACGCCGGCGGCTTTTGCCGATCTGCGCCTCGCGGTCGCGGGCGATCCCTGCCCGCGTTGCGCTGCGGGCTCTCTGGAAACCCACCGCGGCATCGAAGTGGGCCAGGTGTTTTATCTCGGCACCAAATATAGCGAAGCGATGGGCGCCACCTACCTCGACGCCGAAGGGCGCGAGCGGCTCATCGAGATGGGCTGTTACGGCATCGGTATCAGCCGCATGGTCGCCGCGGCGATCGAGCAGAACCACGACGCCAACGGGATCATCTGGCCGTTGTCCATCGCGCCGTTCCAGATTCTGCTGCTGCCGATCAATTACAAAGGCCAAGCGATTCGCGAGGCGACCGATAAGCTCTATCAAGAGCTGCAAGCGCTCGGCGTGGAAGTGCTGCTCGACGATCGCGACGAACGCCCGGGCGTCAAATTCAAAGATGCCGATCTGATCGGCATTCCCCTGCGCGTGACGATCGGCGCCAAAGGATTGGAAAAGGGTTACCTGGAATTGCGCTGGCGGCGCGACGGCAAAAGCGATGAGATTCCGATTGCGGACGGTGCCGAGCGGCTCCAAACAATTCTTAACGAAGCACTCCAGGCATAAACATGGCTTCAAAACTCGAGCTGGTGCGTAAACGCGGTTCCATGCGCGAGCGATTGATCGTTGCCCTCGACGTCGACACGCTGGATCAGGCCAAGGGGCTCGTGCAACTGCTCGCCGGCGAAGTCGGCATGTTCAAGGTCGGCAAGCAACTTTTCACCCACGCCGGGCCGCAAGCCGTACAGTTAATCCAGCAGCTCGGCGGCGAGATCTTTCTTGATCTCAAATTTCACGACATTCCCAACACCGTCGCCAAGGCCGCCATCGAAGCGACGCGGCTGGGCGTCAAAATGTTCAACGTTCACGCTTCCGGCAGTTTGGAGATGATGCGCACGACCGTCAAAGAAGTCGAGCGCGTCTGCCGCCAGGAAAAACTGCGCCGGCCGATCATGCTCGCGGTCACCGTGTTGACGAGCTTGAATCAGGACGACCTGCAGCTCGTCGGCGTCGAACATAAAGTCGCTGACCAGGTCGTGCGGCTCGCGCTCTTGACCAAGGAAGCTGGCATGGACGGCGTGGTCGCGTCGCCGCATGAAGTTGCCGACATTCGCGCCGCCTGCGGCCGCAGTTTCGTCATCGTCACGCCGGGCATCCGTCCGGTCGAGGCCGGGCGCAACGATCAGCAGCGCGTCATGGCGCCGGCTGGTGCGGTGCGCGCGGGCGTCGATTACATCGTCGTCGGTCGGCCGATCATCGAAGCGGGCGATCCGATCGACGCCGCGCGCGCGATCGTCGCCGACATGGCGCAGGGCGGCACGTAGGCGCGATTTCACCCGGGCGCGCGCGCGCAAAACTCATCGCGAGCTCTCTAGTTTTTGCAAAATCGTTATCGCTAAGGTTCTGCAGGTTGCAGCGGTGGCAGAGTCACCCGCCATTAGGAATTCGAGTTCAACAAGGTTCTTTTGATGGCGCGCCAAAAAAGCAAGGGGAAGCCGCTGGGCTTCCCCTTGCCGCGTAATTTGCGTCTAATGGCCGTTAATGAACGTTGATGGCAATTTGCTTCGGTTTTGCCTCGTCGGCTTTTGGGACGTGGACTTCGAGGATGCCGTCGCGATAGCTCGCTTTGATCTCGTCGCTCTTGACCGTGTGCGGCAGCGAGAATGAACGGGGCGAATTTACCAGCGACCCGCTCGACTCGGTGATACTCGACGCCGTTGGCCGGTTCCTCGAACTTTCTTTCGCCGCTCAGCGTCAGCGTTCCGTCTCTGACTTCCAGGTTAAAATCTTCTTTTTTCATTCCCGGAAGCTCCGCCCGAATGAGGTAGGAGTCTGTGCTAAGTACGCCGTTGCCGGTTGTCAAGTTGCCGGCCGCGGTTGACAACCTCGCTAGGCAGTCCCAAATTGTTATAGCTGAAGAAAATTGCCGATTTTCAGGAGGCTCGGAACCGACGGCTCGCTGGCGCCAGCGGTTGATCAAAAGCGCGCGGAAACGACGACGTCACCACGGCAAAATGGAAAAAAGAGACTACTATAAAATCCTCGGTATCGACCGTTCCGCCAGCGCTGATGAAGTCCGCAAAGCTTACCGTAAGCTCGCGCGCAAAAATCATCCTGACATCAACCCGGGCAACAAAGTTGCCGAGGAAAGATTCAAAGAGATTTCGGTGGCGCACGAAGTTCTCGGCGACGCGGAGAAGCGCAAGCGCTACGACGAGTTCGGTGAAGAAGGTCTCAGTGCGGGATTCAATCCGGAAAAAGCGAGAGCTTACCAAAGATGGCAAGAGCAGTCGGCGCAAACCGGCGGGTTCAATTTTTCCCATGGACAGTACGAGGACTTATTCGGTTTCGGCGGTCTCGGCGATTTGTTGCGCGGCAGGGGCGGCGCGGAGCAGAGGGCGCGGCGTGGCGAAGATATCGAAACACAGTTGGAAATTGGTTTCCTCGACGCCGTGCGCGGCTTCCAGACGAGTTTTACAATCCAGCGACCCATGTCATGCCATGCCTGCAACGGCACCGGTTCCAAAACTGCCGGCGAATCCAAGCAATGCCCTGAGTGCCGCGGCAGCGGATGGAAAGAAACGCGCCGCGGCGGCATGAACTTGCGCCAAACTTGTCCAACATGCCAGGGCAGCGGAAAGCTAATCGGCAATCCATGCGCAAATTGTCGCGGTTCCGGGCGCGTGGCGCGCGGCGACAACGTGCGCGTCAATATTCCGCCCGGCGCTGAGACCGGCAAACGGATACGTGTTCCGGGTAAAGGGGCGAGCGGCGTTCGCGGCGGACCGGCGGGCGATCTTTATATCATTCCCCAAGTCCGCCCTCACCGGCTCTTCAGCCGTTCCGGCAATGACCTGACGATGGAGTTGCCGATCACGATCGGTGAAGCGGTGCGCGGCGCCTCGATTAAGGTTCCCACTCCAACCGGAACGGTGCAGGTGAAAATTCCCGCGGCGGCGCAAAGCGGCCAGCTTCTGCGCGTCAAAGGGAAAGGTGTCCAAGCGCGCGGGCAGAACTCCGCTGGAGACTTATACCTGCGATTGATGGTGCGAGTACCGCAGAATGGAGTGGAAAAGGAAGCCATCGAGAAGCTCGAAGCAGCCTACGGCGAAGATATTCGTAAGGATGTGACGCTGTGAAGCGAGACCGAGCCATGAATAAAAAGCATTTTCGTCTGGGGACATAGTCGAGACCTGCGATGTCTCCGTAGAATTATCCGTGCCCTCGAGCAGGAAAATCTGATCAAATCCGCACGACGACGGCGGCTGCAATTCTATCCGGTCTCGTCGCGAAACGTCGATTGACCTGCCGGGAAATTCACCTCTCGCAAAAAAGCGACGGATCGACGAAGCCGAGGCAATTGAGGATTTTGCCTTCGAGTCATGATATGAACAACGGGCTGGTCTCGGCAGTAAGCGGCGTATGTCGATTATTTTGGCGGACGAGCTTCGATCGCCACAGTGAAAGGTTAAGCTCATGTCGGAAAGAGATTTCACGACCGGCCGTCGTTCTTTTTGGACTTACTTGACAGTGGTTGCGGTGCTCGCCGCGCTTGCGGTGGTATTTCTTAAGGATTCGTGGGTTGGCAGCGCGGCGCTCAATGATCCTCGCGCGGCGCCGCGGGCGGTAAACCCGCGCGGCGAGCTTTCCGGCGACGAAAAATCAACCATCGCGTTATTCCGCCAAGCGTCGCCTGCGGTGGTGAACATTACGGCCATCGGTGTGCAGAGGGATCTTTTTACGTTGAATCTCTACCAGATTCCGCAAGGGACGGGGTCCGGATTCGTGTGGGACACGCGGGGCAACGTCATTACCAATTTTCATGTGATTCAGAACGCGGATGCGGCCCAAGTAACTTTGGCTGATCAATCGAATTGGAAAGCGCGGGTGGTCGGAGTCGCGCCCGACAAGGACCTCGCGGTGCTGCGCATCGACGCGCCGGCGAACAGGCTACAACCGATTCCGATTGGAACCTCGAAAGACTTGCAAGTGGGACAGAGCGTCTTCGCGATCGGCAATCCCTTCGGTCTGGACCAAACATTGACCACCGGCGTGATCAGCGCGCTCAATCGCGAGATCGAATCGGTTACGCGCCGGCCGATTCAAGCCGTGATTCAGTCCGACGCCGCGATCAACCCGGGCAACTCGGGCGGCCCGTTGCTCGATAGCGCAGGTCGCTTGATCGGCGTCAATACGGCGATTTACAGCCCGTCGGGGGCATCGGCCGGTATCGGTTTCGCAATACCGGTGGATACGGTTAATCGAATTGTGCCGGAATTGATTCGCAGCGGAAAAGTCACCAGGCCCGGATTGGGCGTTCAGATCGCCGACGAGCAGATCGCGCAGCGACTCGGCGTGTCCGGCGTGCTGGTCGTCGACGTTGCCAGGGGTAGCGCGGCGTCCAAAGCCGGAATTCAACCGACTCGGCGCGACGCCGAAGGACGGTTGCGACTGGGCGACATCATCGTTGCGATCGATGGCAAGAAAGTTACGACCCCCAACGATCTATTTCTGCTGCTGGAAAAATACAAGATCGGCGATGCCGTCACTGTTTCGATGCTGCGTGACGGGAAGACGGTTGTGGCCAAGGTTACGCTGGAGGCGCTTACGTAGCAGGCTGCTGAAAAAGACTCATATGCTTCGTTGCGCTCAATCGCCTCGCTACAACGTACTGGCTAGAGTACGCCTCCGCTCGTCGATTTTTCGCGCGCCTCGCCTCTGAGACTTTTTGAGCAGCCTGCAGTCTCTTAGACTTTTTCCGGCAGATCGCCCGCGCTCGACTGATTGTCGTCGCGCTCGTAGGCGGCGATGATCTCCTGCACCAGGTGGTGGCGAGCGACGTCCTTTTCCGTAAACGTCACGAATCGAATGCCGTGGACTCCCCTGAGAATGCGCGAAGCCTCTTTCAAGCCGGAAAGCTTCCCGGCGGGCAAATCGATCTGTGTAGCGTCGCCGGTGATCACGGCCTTTGAGCCGTAGCCCAGCCGCGTCAAAAACATTTTCATCTGTTCCGGCGTCGTGTTTTGCGCTTCGTCGAGAATCACGAATGAATCGTTCAACGTTCTGCCGCGCATGAACGCCAGCGGCGCCACTTCGATGGTGCCGCGCTCGACCATCTTGCGTGCGCGGTCGAAGTCGACCATGTCGTGGAGCGCGTCGTAAAGCGGGCGCAAATACGGATTGACCTTCTCCGCGAGATCGCCCGGCAAGAAACCAAGTTTCTCTCCGGCTTCAACTGCGGGCCGGGTCAGGATGATGCGCACGTAATTATTCTTCATCAGCTCGGCGACCGCCATCGCCATCGCCAGATAGGTTTTGCCGGTGCCCGCCGGGCCGATGCCGAAGACGATGTCATGACGGCGAATGGCGTCGATGTAGGCTTTTTGCGCGATGCTCTTCGGCGTGATCGTCCGCTTGTGCGCCGAAATATAAATCGTGTCGAGAAAAATGTCCTGCAGGCGGGCGCGCGAGTCGCCGCTGAGAATGCGCATCGCGTAATCGACATCGCTGGCATAAACCGGGTAGCCTTTTTCCAAGAGACCGTAGAGCTGGCGTAGAATTTGGCTGGCGAGCTCCACTTGCAGCGGATCGCCTTCGATCTCCAACCCCGAGCCGCGCACACGTATCTTCACTTGCAGCGTGTGCTGGAGAATTTTTACATGCTGGTCGTGTTGTCCCAACAGGTCGCGGAAGAGACGGGGATCGTGGAACTCGAGAAAATTAACGCCCACCTCGGTGACCACGCCAGCGCTCTGTTTTTTTTCGTCTTTCACTCGCATTCTCCCATGAGTTGAACGGTGATTTCACGCGTGCGCGCGCGATTGTCAAAGTCGAGCAGAACGATTTGCTGCCAGGTGCCGAGACAGAGCTGACCCTGTTCAATCGGAATGGCCAGGGATGGCCCGAATAGGGAAGCGCGCAAGTGGGAAAAACCGTTATCGTCACCCCAGCGATCGTCGTGATGATAGCGGCGGTCGGAGGGAATGATCTTCTCGACAAACTCCTTTAGGTCCTGGATCAGCCCCGGCTCGTGCTCGATCGTGGTAAGAGCCGCGGTCGAACCGGACACGAACAGAGTGGCAAGGCCATTCTTAATCTTTTGTTTTTCGAGATGCTGGCGGACTTTGGCGGTGATATCGATGATGTCGCAGAACCCGGCGGTCTTCTCGGTTATTTTTTTAGCGCGAATCGTCAGCACTCCAAGACTCTCAAGAACCGCCACTGACATTCCGAGTTAGAGAAACGAGGGGCACATTCAATGAAAGCGGTCGGAGATCGGTTTTAAACTCTAGATTCATTTTCCCTGGCGAATCAGCTCTTCAGCTCGTTTTAGCGCGGCGTCGATCCTTCCGGGTTCCTTGCCGCCTGCTTGGGCGAAGTCGGGCCGTCCGCCACCGCCGCCTCCAACCATGCCGGCAAGCTCTTTGATGATATTTCCCGCGTGGTACTGCTTGGTCAGCTCCTTGCCGACCGAGGCAACTAGATTGACGTTGGCTTGCCCCGCGCTTGCCAACACAATCACCGCTGTGCCGAGCCTTTCTTTAAGCTGGTCGGCGATGTCACGGAGCTGTTTGGCGTCCGCGCCGTCCACCTGGCTGATCAAAAACTTGGTGCCGTTTACGGAACTTTGCTTCGACAGCAGTTCAGGAATCTGATCTTTCTCAAACTGGCCGCGCAGTTTCTCGATCTCCCGCTCGAGCTCCTTCTGGCGATCCAAAAGTTTTTGAACTTTTTCCACCGCGTCATCGGCGCTCCCGCGCACTAGATTGCCGATTTCTTTGAGCCGCTGTTCGTAGTTGTGAATCAAATCCAGCGCGCCCTGTCCGGTAAAGGCCTCCACGCGCCGCACGCCGGCGGCGACGCCGCCTTCCGAATGAAGCTTGAATATGCCGATCTCGCCGGACGCGCCAACGTGGGTGCCGCCGCAGAGCTCGGTGGAAAAGTCGCCGATTTTGACGACGCGCACACGGTCGCCGTACTTGTCGCCGAAAAAGGCCAGGGCACCGTGGCGGATCGCCTCGTCGTAGCTCACTTCCCGAATCGAAACGCCGGCGTTCCCGCGAATATGCTGGTTGACGCTCGTCTCGATTAGCGCGAGATGCTCGTCGGCGATGGCTCCGGTGTGATTGAAATCAAAGCGCAGCCGTTCCGGCGTAACCAACGAACCCGCCTGGCGGACATGCTGCCCCAACTCGCGGCGCAATACTGAATGCAGAATATGCGTCGCCGAGTGATTGAGCTTGGTCTTTTGACGATGCTTGGGATCGACGGCCAATTGGACCTTGTCGCCGAGTTGAACACGTCCTTTTTTGACTCTTGAACGATGAGCGGTGAGTTGCGGCGTGGGATGGTAGGTATCGATAACTTCGATGAGGTCGCCGCGCCCAGTCGTGATCGTACCGCGATCACCGATCTGGCCGCCCGATTCACCGTAAAAAGGCGTCTCGGCGGTGAGCAGGTCGATCTCCTCGCCTTCCACGGCTTCCGGTTTGCCGCCGCCGTGTCCGTAAATCGCCAAGACTGAGGATTCGCTTTCCAGGCGATCATAGCCGATAAAACAGACTTCGCGGTCAAGCTGAATCTTGGATTCCATGCTGGTGGTCTCGCGCGCTTCCCGTCCGCGCGTGCGCTGCTCCTGCATGAGCTTCTCGAACCCAGCCTGGTCGACGGACATGGATTCGCCGCGCAAAATATCTTCGGTGAGATCGAGCGGAAAACCAAAGGTGTCGTAGAGACGAAAGGCGACCTCGCCGGACAAAACCTGCTGTTTCTCCGCCCTAAGTCTTGCGGTTGCGTCTTCGAGCAGCGCCAGACCCTTCTCCAAAGTCTCGCCGAAGCGCTCCTCCTCCGTGCGCATGACTTCTCGGATGCGCTGTTCTTCGACGCGCAATTCGGGATAGGCATCGCCCATTACAGCCGCGACAGTTTTGGCGACTTCATGCAAGAACGGCTCATCGAGTCCGATCAATCGTCCATGGCGTGCAGCGCGCCGCAGCAACCGGCGCAAGACATAGCCGCGCCCCTCGTTGCTCGGCATCACGCCGTCGGCGATCAAAAAGCTAACCGCGCGGGCGTGATCGTCGATCACGCGAAACGAGATATCCGCCGTCGGATCGACCCCGTATTTCTTGCCGGTGAGTTGCTCAGTCGTTGCCGTCAGCGCGCGCATGTAGTCGATGGCGTAATTGGACAACACGTTCTGCAGGACGGCAGTAATCCGCTCGAGGCCCATCCCGGTGTCGACGTGCTTTGACGGCAACTCTTCCAGCTCGCGATTCTCTTTGCGGTTGTATTGTATGAAAACCAGGTTCCACAGCTCGATATAGCGGGCGCAGTCGCCGTTGACTCGGCATTCGTGCCCCGGAATGTCTTGCTTATCACACGCCGCCGGCCCGCGATCGAGATGAATTTCGCTGCAAGGGCCGCAGGGACCGGTCTCGCCCATCTCCCAAAAATTTTCCTTGGCGCTGAAACGGCTTACCCGTTCGGGCGGCAGGCCGCTGATTTTATGCCAGAGTTTCTCCGCTTCGTCATCGTCGAGATAAACGGTTGCGTAAAGCCTGTCCTTGGGAAGGCCCCATTCTTGGGTCAACAGTTGCCACGCCCATTCGATCGCTTCAGCTTTGTAGTAGTCGCCGAAGGACCAGTTGCCGAGCATCTCAAAAAAAGTGTGGTGATAAGTGTCGCGGCCGACGGCTTCGAGATCGTTGTGTTTGCCGCTGATGCGCAGACACTTTTGCGCGCTGGCGGCGCGTGTGTAGGGCAGCCGTTCTTGGCCGAGAAAAACGTTCTTAAACTGGACCATCCCGGCGTTGGTAAAAAGCAGGGTGGGGTCCTGGTCCGGCACCAGCGAGGAGCTGCGCACGGCGGTATGGCCCTGTTTGGCGAAGAATTCCAAAAAAGCCTTACGAATCTGATTTCCCGTGATCATAAGCTCTGTCAGTGATCTTCTATGGAATATCGTAGCAAATTAAAAATTACATTGCTGCTATAGCCCCGGCGCTGTAAAAAAGCCGCCGCGCGGCGCAACGTCTTAGGCTCGGTAAAATCGTTGCCTTTGAAATGTTTGGCCAACAGCCGTTTGGCTCGCTCGGCTTCATCGACTTGTTCGAAGGTCTCGCGCAGAGCCTCCCGAATCAACAGTTGGCCGATCCCTTTGTTTCTTAGCTCCTGTTCGATTCTCTTCGGGCCAAAACCGCGGCTCTGGGCCCGCGTTAGCGCCCAACTCCGCGCCAATGATTCCTCATCCAAATAATGTAAGGACCAAAGTTTTTCGATCACAGTTTCGGCAGCGGCGGGCGCGTAACCCCGTCGACGCAGATACTGTCGGACTTCGGCTTCGCTGCGGGATCGGTAAGCCAAATAGCGCAGCGCCGCTCGCAGCGCTTCCGCTTCTGAGCCGGGCGGGTCGAAGGCGGTGCTATCTTTTTTTTGAGCCAGAATAAGCTTCGAAGCTATCTTCCCTTAGCTTTTTCTCTTTTGTCGGCTGCCGGCGCCGGGCTCGCAGCAGGAGCGGACTCGGGCAGGGTCCGTTTGATGCCGGTTTTTTCCATGACCTTAACCATGATGTCGTTGGCAGTTTCCGGGTGGTCCCTGAGGAACTGCTTGGCCGCTTCCCGTCCTTGGCCGATCCGTTCGTTGGCGTAGGAATACCAGGCGCCGCTTTTTTCGACGATGCCGCTTTCGCTGCCGAGGTCGACGATCTCGCCGTCGCGGGAAATTCCCACGCCGTAAAGAATATCGAACTCGGCTTCCTTAAACGGTGGCGCCACCTTGTTTTTTACGACCTTCACTCGGGTTCGGCCGCCGATTACGTTGTCGCCGTCTTTAAGCGCGCCGATGCGCCGGATGTCCATGCGCACCGAGGCGTAAAATTTCAGCGCGTTGCCGCCGGTGGTGGTTTCCGGGTTGCCGAACATCACGCCGATCTTCATGCGAATCTGGTTGATGAAGATCACCACTGTCTGGGAACGCGAAATGGTGCCGGTCAATTTTCGCAAAGCCTGCGACATGAGCCGCGCTTGCAGGCCCATATGGGAATCGCCCATCTCGCCCTCGATCTCCGCCTTGGGCACGAGCGCGGCGACTGAATCAACGACGAGCACATCAATGGCGCCGCTGCGCACCAAGGTCTCGGCGATTTCCAACGCCTGCTCGCCATGATCCGGTTGCGAAATCAGTAGATCATCCGTGTTGACACCGAGTTTTTTGGCATAGCTCAAATCGAGCGCATGTTCTGCGTCGATAAACGCGCCCATGCCGCCGCGCTTTTGCGCTTCGGCGAGGATGTGAAGAGCGAGTGTAGTTTTACCGGACGATTCAGGTCCATAGATTTCAAGCACGCGGCCACGCGGTACGCCGCCAATACCGAGCGCGATATCGAGACCGAGCGAGCCGGTCGAAATCACCGGCAGATCCTTGGGCACGCCGGCTTCGCCCAGTTTCATGATGGCGCCTTTGCCGAACTGCCGCTCGATTTGGCTAACCGCCAGGTCGAGTGCTTTTTCGCGATTTACATCCATCTATTCTCTCCTTCGCCGCTTAGGTTCATCGAACTGATTATCCTGCGCTGAGCGGAACCGTAATCAAGTTTCTATAGGTTGCCCCTTCAGGTGTGAGCACGCTCTGAATTAGCTTCACGCTTTGCACATTTGATGCGCCGAAGTCGCGGGCTTGCCAAATTTCCAATTGCCGGCCCAACGATTTTGGCGCTCGATCCGCGTCGCGCCAGCGCCCGATCGTCAAATGCGGCGTGAATCTCCTACTCTCCGGCGTAAAGCCCAGCGGCTGGAGCGCGGATTCCACTCGCGAAGCTAACGAGACTAAACGGTCGCCGGTCAAGCCGACCCATAACACACGCGGTCGTTTGGGGCCAGGAAATACTCCTAGTCCTTTAGCATTAATGGTGAAGCGCGGAAAGAGGCGAAGTTGCTCGCGAAGGGTGGCGCCGATCGGCTCAATCGTCGCGTCGTCTATGCTCCCAAGAAATTTAAGCGTCAAGTGAAAATTAGCCGGCGTTACCCAGCGCACGCCGGTGATTTCCGGCCTAAGCTGGGTACTAGCATCGGCTATCTTGTCGATGACTTTGGAATCGAGTGTTACTGCAATGAAGGCGCGGATCACGGCCGGAGCTGCTAAGTCGAGAGAGCCGTTCGCAACCAGTTGAGCGCGGCCTGAGAGGCGCCCAGAATGATCCGGTCGCGGCCGCCGTGGAAGTGCAATTGGCGCGCCTCGTGCCTGCCTTCTCGCGCGATGCTCATCCAAACCGTTCCAACCGGCTTTTCCGGGCTTCCGCCGGAAGGTCCGGCAATGCCGGTGACGCTCAGGCCGATGCTCGCGCCGGTCCGCTCTCGTATCCCGCGAGCCATCTCCAGCGCGGTTTGCTCGCTCACCGCGCCGTGTTTTTCCAAGGTTACCGGTGTTACGCCGAGAAAATTCATTTTTGCCTCGTTCGCGTAGGTTACGGCGCCGCCATAATAATAGGCCGAGCTGCCGGCGATGCGCGTGATGCGCCGGCTAATCAGGCCCCCCGTGCACGATTCGGCGAGGGCCAGGGTTTGCTGCTTTTCTAACAGCAACTGGCCGACACGCTCTTCCATCGTGACATCGCCCTCGGCGTAAATATGCCCGCCAAGAATGCGGCGAATCTGTTCGCAGGAAGCAATAAATCCTCGCTCGCGCGCTTTGCTGCCGTTCACCGTCAGGCGCAACGTCAAATCGGGAAAATGGGCGCGAAACGAGAGCCTGGCCTCGGCAGGTAGAGCAAGCGGTTTGACGAGGCTATCCAATTTCGATTCGGTGAGCCCGTAGATCTTAAACGTGCAAGTGTAAATCTCGCTGTTTGTCCCGCGCTGCGCGGCGACCCACGGCAGGACCGTGGCTTCGAGCATCGCTTTCATCTCCTGCGGCACGCCGGAAAGCCAGAAGAGCGGTTTATTCTCCCCTAGAGTTACGTGAAATCCCGGCGCCGTGCCGACCGGATTTGGGATGATCGCTGCGCCTTCCGGAAAGAGCGCTTGCTTGAGGTTGTTGACGGTCCAGGGGATGCCACGAGCCTCAAAGCGTTTTTTTAGGCTGCCGGCGACCTGTTCATCTCTTATCAGCTGACGGCCGATGAATTGAGCCACCATTTCCGTGGTCAAATCATCCGCCGTCGGTCCAAGCCCGCCGCTGCCGATGATCAGATCGCCGAGCTCGCGGGCCCGGGCAAAGGCCCAGAGCAGCTTGTCCGGGTCGTCGCCGACTTTGAGAACGGCGGCGACCTTGATGCCGAGGGAGAACAGTTGCTCGGCGATCACCGCCGAGTTGGTGTCAACGACTTTGCCGGTGGTGAGCTCGTCGCCGGTGCTTAGAATCACGGCGTTCTGAATCATATCAAGCTCGTGGACGAGAGCAGCCGCAGTACCAAAAACGTGTATAAGCCAGCCATGATATCGTCCAAAACGATGCCAGCGCCGCCGGGAAGAGCTTCGAGGGGCGCGGCCGGAAATACTTTTGCAATATCAAAAAAACGAAACAAGACAAAGGCGAGGATTAAACCCGCGATGCCTTCGGTCATAAAGTTGGCAAGAGCGAAGCCGGCGATTTCGTCGATAACGACGATTGGCGGGTCCTTCTTCCCCAAAATCCGGGCCGCTTGGTCGGCTAAACCGATCGCGATGAGTATCAACCCCACTAGTGCGACGCCTGCCGTTGATGCATCGGTGGCTGCCAGCCGATTAAGACCAAGTGAGAGCGGGATTGCGATCAGCGTTCCTAGCGTGCCGGGGAAGTACGGCGAACAACCAACACCGCCGCCGCTGGCCAGCAGAAGAATGATACCTCTCGTCACGTGTCGCACGTCAATTCTAAAAATTTGCTTACTACAGGGACGCCAAGCTTCCGTTAGTTAGTGAAAACTGAACGAAGGTGAGCCGCCCGCTTCGGTCTTACTAAATTGTCAATAATGATGCTAGATCGAACTGCACAGGGATCGACGCGGCTTGATGCCTC
Organism: Binatia bacterium; assembly: GCA_050735675.1. Taxonomy (GTDB): domain Bacteria; phylum Desulfobacterota; class Binatia; order UBA9968; family UBA9968; genus DP-20. Next base: position 14,395 of record JBOHVN010000344.1, read on the forward strand.
AAAGCAAACTATCAGGCTGCTGAAAAAGACTCATAGGCCGATCGCCCTGAGCATTGTCGAAGGGTGCGCTCAATCGCCTCATCGGGTTTGGAGTAATGGAGTGACGGAGTGGTGGAGTGATGGGTTCAAGCCCCAATCTCCAATATTCCAATACTCCATTTTGTGCTCGCTCACTCGCCTCTGAGATCTTTTTGAGCAGCCTGATCTAAGAGTTTTTCAGCAAACTGCTAGAGCGTTAGGACTGCGGAAATGTTTCTGGAAAAGCGGAAAGCTCGACGAGGTACGTGCGCGTGTGGGTCTCAAATATTTTTTGCAACCCGGGCTCGATGCTTTCCTCGGCGGGAAAAT
>JBOHVN010000345.1:0-39870 GCA_050735675.1 Binatia bacterium
ACAGTTGAGAACTTGCGCAGCTTGCGCAAATCTCACGGATTGGAACCCTTTCGAACTCGGATAATCCTCCCGCAAAGGCGCCAAGACGCCAAGTTCGGAAATTGTTTTTTACCTTTGCGTCTTGGCGGGAGATATTCCCAGTTATTTTTTTGCGTACTTTGCGTTCTCTGCGATAAACTTCCTTCTGGGTCCTTTTTCCGAGGGCGCGATCAATCGCGCCCCTACCTTGTGACCCTTGTGATCTCTGTGGTTAATTCTTCTTATTCGGTTGCGGCTCTGCCGCACTGGGGCGATGTAGTGAATGCCAGCAAGAGCGGCTCGAAGCTTTTCCGAATCTTAGCGCAGATTGCCGCCATCCGAAAGTCTCGACCGGCCGCCGTTCACCGAGGGTGGATGCGTTGTAAAGCTCGATCACTTGATCGAGGTCTAAGTCATTGCCGAATCGATATTCAATCCCTGCCATTGACGCTCTCCTCGTCTGCCGAGCAAATTTTTTACGAAATCTTTACTGCACCACAATGGCTTCGCCCTGATTGACGATGACTTCGCGGATTTTTGCCGGCAGGTTGAAGGGCTCGTCGATGTTGATTCCTCGTGGATTTTCTTGCGTGCGCGAGAAGAACGACACGAGCTCTTGCAAAAGGGGTTTGGGCACGGGAACCCGATGGATTTCGGCAGAGATAAGCTCAAACTGGCCTTTCCCATCCGTAGTGCGGAGCACGCCGCGGGCGGTCAGCGGCACTCGCCCGGAAATATAATTGAGCGGATCCATGATGCCGCCTGAGCCGCGGTGGCGTTTGAATTCATCGATATCGACGAAAACGCGGCTGCCGACGTTGCCGTTTCCGCGCAGTGAAATATGCGGATTTGTTAACCCGCGGGGAATTTTTCCCTTCAGATTAAAGTTCAGGTAGGAATTAATTTCCAGCTCGGACATCGGGGTCCTCTTTGACCTGACCGGATTGGCGGAAGCGTTTTTGGCAATTTCGTCAATCTTCCGCTCCAGTCGATCAGCTTGTTCTTTGGAGATCTCAAGGGGCTCCGCGACTGAAATCGCAGCGGTCAAAATCAGTAGTGCAGAGCGGATCGAGCGCGAGAACGTGCTAGTTTGCATCCTTTCACGATAGGGTTTGAGACGGGCACCTTCAAGAGATCCGGCAATCACGGTCTCGAGGTCTAGCTCGCTGTTTCACTTCATTGACGGGGAGCGCCGTCTTGCAAAAGTGCATGGGCCATAGTTAATTGAAGTCCCATTTCCAATGAGAGTCAGGAGCGAATCATGGCAGAGAATTTGAAGCCGCGCAGCGGCGTGATCACCGATGGACCGGACCGGGCGCCGACGCGGGCGATGTTCAAAGCAGTGGGTTTTACCGATGAGGACTTGCGCCGTCCCATCGTCGGCGTAGCCAACACATGGATCGAAATCGGGCCGTGCAATTACCACTTGCGCCGGTTAGCGGCGAAGGTAAAGGAAGGCATCCGTGCCGCCGGCGGCACGCCGATGGAATTCAACACGGTTTCGATCTCCGACGGCATCAGCATGGGCGCTGAAGGCATGAAATGCTCGCTGATCAGCCGCGAAGTGATCGCCGATTCGATCGAGTTGGTTGCGCGCGGCAATCATTTCGACGGGTTGGTTTGCCTATCGGGCTGCGACAAGACCAACCCTGGCGTGGTGATGGCGCTGGCGCGCCTCGATATTCCCGGTTTAGCTCTCTATGGCGGTTCGATCGCGCCCGGCCATTTGGGCGATAAGGATCTTACGATTCAAGATGTGTTCGAAGCGGTCGGTGCCTACGCCAGCAAACGGATCGACGCCGAGCAATTTCTCGCGGTGGAAAACGCCGCGTGTCCCGGCGCGGGCGCGTGCGGCGGGCAGTTTACCGCCAACACCATGTCGACGGTGATGGAGTTTCTCGGCATCTCGCCGATGGGCAGCAACGGCATTCCCGCCACGGTCACGGAAAAAGACCAGGCGGCATTCAACGCCGGTAAGCTGGTGATGGATTTGCTCGATCGTGATCTACGGCCGTCGCAAATTCTTACGCGCAAAGCGATCGAGAATGCGATTGCTTCGGTCGCCGCTACCGGTGGATCGACCAACGCGGTGTTGCACCTCCTTGCCATCGCTCGCGAAGCGGGTGTGGAATTGACTATCGATGATTTCGATCGAATCAGCGACCGCACGCCGCTGATCGCCGATCTCAAGCCGGGGGGCCGATTTGTGGCCAACGACCTTTACAAAGCGGGCGGCATTCCGTTGGTCGCCAAACGCTTGATCGACGCCGGACTGATTCACGGCGACACCATCACTGTTACGGGCAAGACGATCGCCGAGGCGGCCCAGATGACCAAAGAAACCGCCGGGCAGGAAGTGGTGCGGCTGATGTCGCAGCCGCTGAAGTCGACGGGCGGCCTGGTGATTCTCAAAGGCAACCTGGCGCCCGAAGGGTGCGTCGTGAAAGTCGCGGGGCATGAGCGCATGATTCATAAGGGGCCTGCGCGGATCTTCAACCGCGAGGAAGATGCGTTCCAGGCGGTGCAGCAGGGCAAGATCAAAGACAACGACGTGGTCGTGATTCGCTACGAAGGACCGAAGGGCGGGCCGGGCATGCGCGAGATGCTCGGCGTGACCGCCGCGCTGGTTGGCGCCGGTTTGGGCGATTCGGTCGCGCTCATGACCGACGGGCGGTTCTCCGGCGCGACGCACGGGCTCATGGCCGGACATGTGGCGCCCGAAGCCGCCGACGGCGGACCGATCGCCGCGCTGCGCGACGGCGATACGATTATCTTCGATATCAAGACGCGACGGCTCGATGTCGATATTTCCGAGCAAGAACTGAAAGCGCGACTCAGCGAGTGGGCGCCGCCGCTACCGCGTTACAAAACCGGCGTCATGGCGAAATATGCCAAGCTCGTGTCCTCAGCGTCGGAAGGGGCGGTGACGAGATAGGTAAGAATCGTTCAAGGTTCAAGCGTTCAAAAGTTCAACGTGGAAAGGGAGGCGGCGAGCCTCCCTTTTTTTAGCAGTGGTTCGGTTTGACGTTAACGATGGCTCGCAGGGGCAGACCCTGCGTGTCTGCCCTCTCCAAACGGGCATCCACAGGGGGTTGCCCCTACAATGGAATCATTACGTTTTTGGTTTGTTTGACAGTTTGCCACGCTCTTCGGTAGTGTGCCGTGCAGTTAAAAATCGAATGATCATTCACGACCAGAAGGAGAAGGTTTCATGAGCCTTGAATTTGTCACCAACCAGGAAATCATCCAGGCGGCGCGGAAAAATCTGACTCAGGACATCTGGGATTACCTGAGCGGCGGCGCGGAGTCGGAAACCACCCTGCGGCGCAATCGCCTGGGTTTCGATTATCTGGCCCTGCGACCGCGCGTGTGCGTCGACGTTTCAAAGATCGACACCGCGACGACGTTTCTCGGCCAGAAACTAAGAATCCCGGTGATGATGGCGCCCATCGGCTCGCTGCAGACGATTACTCCCGAGGGCGGCGTCGCCGTCGCTAAAGCGGCCAAGGAATTCGGCACCATGAACTTCATCAGCTCGGTGACGCAGCCGAGCCTGGAGGAAATCGCCGCGAGCACGGATCATCCGAAGATTTTCCAATTGTATATTCGCGGCGGTCTGGATTGGTGCAAGGAGATCGTCGATCGCGTCTTGAAAGCAGGCTACATCGGACTCTGTTTGACCGTCGATACAGCGCACTACAGCCGGCGCGAGCGCCAGATGATGAACCGCTATCTGCCGCCCAATAAACGCACCGAGACCTCGCGCCATTACCAAGGCATGTTGACGTGGGAGTTGATGGCGGCGATCAAGAAACACGCCGGCTTGCCGTTTATTCTCAAAGGCGTTGCCACCGCCGAAGATGCCAAGATCGCCCTCGACCACGGCGTCGACGTGATCTACGTTTCTAACCACGGCGGCCGCCAGCTTGATCACGGCCGCGGCACCATCGATGTGCTGCCTGAAATCGTCGAAGTCGCCAAGGGCAAAGCGGACATCGTACTCGACGGGGGTGTCACCCGCGGCACGGACGTGATCAAAGCGCTAGCGCTCGGCTGCCGGGCCGTAACCATCGGCAAGCTCCAAGGCTGGGGTTTAGGAGCGGGCGGCAAGGACGGCTTGGTGCGCGTGCTGGAAATCCTCGAAGATGAATTAATCATCGACATGGCGCTCTTGGGTGTGACGCGCATCGATCAGGTCAATCCGAGTTATGTCTGCAAGTCTTATCCTACGACTTGGCCTCATGAGATGAGCGCGTTTCCGCATATGCCGGGAGGGCAGTTGCGCTGATGCAGAGTGATTTCGTTGAGAAAGTCGTAGGTAAGGCTGGCGCTATAATCATGCTGCGTAGGGCTCAACAAGACTGGACTTTATCAAGCAGGGAAATGACGTTTCGATTTCTCAAGTCCGCGGAGCTACTTTGATTGACCTGATCCGGAGTTTTCTTGGCATACTGCCATCTGTCTGGGTCTATGCTCGTCACGTGAGAGAAAAGGAGAATGTCCCCTTTTCATTCTCGCTAGTTGAGTTACACTATAGTGGAGCGAAACATTGTGAGAGACATCCGGAAAAAGCTAAGAGTGTTCGACGAAAACACTGTGTTTAAGACTTGGCCACTGTTCAACGGTAGAGATCGGTCGTGGGATATTGCACTTTTTCTAATTGTAGGGCGAGCCCTTCGATTTGCTCCTCCCAATAGCGCTCGGTACCGAAGGCAGGAAACGCCAATTTGAAAGCGCTGTCTTCCCAGCGGCGCGCGATCCACGCGGAAAAGTGAATCATGCGAAGCGCGCGCAACGGCTCGATGAGTTTCAGTGTCGTCACATCGAAAGTTCTGAACTCTTCGTACGCCTCGAGTAGGATCTGCCTTCGCTCTTTCCCGTAGTCGTCGTCTCCGCCCGTGAGCATCCAAATGTCTTGAACGGGAGGCGCGTAGAGCATGTCGTCGAAATCGACGAAGTACGGAGCGTCTCGATTCCACAAAATATTTCCGGAGTGGCAATCCCCGTGGAGCAGAATATACTCGACGCCCTCAAAACGAGAAGTAATTGCGTCGCAAATCGTTGTTACGATCGTTTCGAAGCGACTTGCGAGCTGCATCGGAACGAAATGTCCGTCTTTTAAAAACTTCAAACGGTCTCGCCCATAAGTTTGAGGATCAAGCCGTAAACGGGGGGCGCCTTTTACCGCCGCCCCGACGTTATGAAGTCGAGCCAGGAACCTTCCCAGGCGCGTGAGCTGTTCCGTATTCAGTTCCGGCTCGAGTCGCCCCGGACTCTTTGGGAAGATCGTGAACATCACTTCGTTTATTTCGAAAATACTTTGTCCCTTGTTGTCCGCGAGCGGGCATACGACGGGAATTTCGTTTTTTTCGAGAGCCTTCAGAAAGTCGTGCTCGGTCTGAATCGTCGCGCGGCTCCAGCGTCCGGGGCGGTAAAATTTGATGACGACGCGCGGGCCGTCTTCCATCTCGATGTCGTATACTCGGTTTTCCAGCGCGTTGAGCGCGTAGAAACGGCCAGTGCAACGCCCGCCCAATTTCTCGGCGGCGTCGAAAATTACCCCTGGAAGAATCTGCAGGAAGTTATCTAGCATAGCCTTCATCGTAGACGAGCGTTCACGCCTTGTACACTCGCGTGGGTGGCCCCTTAGTTTTTGTAAGTATATCAATCCCCTGACCGTAGACTCGGGGCTCACGCCCGGCCCTATCAACGATCCGGGTCGGACCAGGCTATTGAGCGATGGGGAACCCAATGGGTTCTGCTAAGTGGTTCAAGTGGTTTTCTTTGTTCGTTGCGTCTTACAGTTCCATGATGCCGGTGGGCGAATCGACGATGCTGGTCCGGTTCGGTTTTCATGACATGCTTCCCTGCGGGTTTCCAAAACCTTGGAGCGTCCCATCGGGAGTTCTGACTACGTGTTTGAGGGGCGCGCCCGAAAGATAGCGGCGCGTGTTGTCGCGCACAAGGTCGCTCATCCGCCGCCACAATTCCCGCCCGCCCTGGCCGCCAACATGGGGCGTCATCAGCACGTTGGGGAGATCCCAGAGCGGGCTCGCCGATGCGGCCCATGCCGAGGATCACCATGCGCGCTCCCTCGGGCGCGATCATGTGGTCGGACATCGCGTGCCTCGACCAATGACGTTGCGCGCGCATGGACTCGAAGCGGTGAAAGCTGCGCATGACGCCCAGCATCAGGGCCATGGCGTGGCCGGCCAGCACCCGCTGGCTGACGTCGCCGGAATTCGTGACCCAGACACCCGCGGGCAGCCCCGCCTTCAGCGCGATATCGATGCCTACGGTGGTGAACTGGATCCACTTGAGGGGCCCGACCCTTTTCGCGCACTAGGCGTGCGAATTCGGGGGTAAAGGCGGAATTGTAGACATGGAGGATTTCCGCGCCGTCGAGCGCAATGACCAGGGATTCGAGGCTGTCGGCCTTGGCCGCCTCGATCTCGGGGAAATCGCGCAAGAAGACTTCGTCCACCACATCGTTGGAGGCGTGCACGAACTGGGCAATGCGAACTGTCATGGCGGCCCTTTCTGGCGTCGGTACGCGGGCGCGCCAGGAGCCTTGGACGGGCATCGCGGCCAACGTGATTGCAATTAAGCTTCAGCGTGGGCTGCGTTTCGATCGTGCTCGGTTGACACTCCGCGTTCACGCCTCGTCGAGTTGCGGACTTTGCGGCAAGTTGTAACGTGTACGCCGGCGCGGAGCACATCGCCGCGCGCGTTCCGGCATGATTGATTTTTTTCTCTTTAGGGATTGTAAGGATAATCCAGCGCCGCTTGTTTCATCTGGGCGTGCAGATCGACCATCGTCAGCGCGCAATACTCTATTGAATAGCCGGTGCGGAACTCGACGCTCTCCTGGAGCGCGCGGGTGAGAACTGTTCGATTGAACGCGCCGTGGCCCATCGCCTCCTCGCCGTCCCCGCCGAGCTTATGCGTGTCCATATCGGCTTCTTCGTGAGTGGAAAAATAGACCGCATCCTGCTTGGTAAAGCCGTAATGCGTGGTGAGGGCGGTGAACCATTGACCGGACCACATAGACAGGGATTCCTCGAACACATGCAGTCCCCACAGTTCAACGATAGAGCCGTCGATAAAAATTTTATGACAGAAATCATTGATCGCGCGCGCGGCGGGCAAATAGGGATCTTCCAACACTTCTTTTTTGTTGAGGCCCATCTTCTCGGCGGTTTGCAGCAAGACTAGAACGTGACCCGGGGCGCGCGGCGAGATAAGCTCGTCGGCGATCTTGGCGCAAAAGGGGCCGAGCAGGTCGAAATTGCGCACGAAGAAAGGCAGATGCGTGTAATAGGAGACGGCGTTGAGCGCGTTTACTTCCAGAGAAAAATGGCCCCAATTTTTAAAAAACTGGCGTATCACCGGCATCGACAGCTTGCCGTCGCGCAGTTGGGTCATGAACGCGCCTTGGTAAATTTTGTCGTGCGCATATTTGTAAAGCGTGGCGTAGAGATAATCGACGTAGGCTTTGGCTTCTTGCTCGCTCAGCCTTTCACCGGCCTTGGGTTCCTTGGGCTTGCTCACAAAATCCTCCTAAAAAACCAGCTTTCTCGCCGACGATTTTCTTTGCGTTATCATCGCCCCTGGGGCAAGTCAAGGTAACTTAGCGATTTGGAAATGCATTTGCGGCGCGCTAAGATCGCTGCATGGCGACTAAGTCGAGCCAACAACTGGAAACTTTTGCCAATCCTCGTCCGGAGCGCGACTACGAGATCGACATGGAATGTCCGGAGTTCACCTGCGTGTGCCCGCGCACCGGCCAGCCTGATTTCGCGACGATTCGGATCAATTACGTCCCGGACAAGCTCTGTGTCGAGCTTAAATCGTTGAAGCTCTATCTCTGGTCCTATCGCAATGAAGGGGCATTCCACGAGGCCGTTATCAATCAAATCCTCGACGATTTCGTTGAGGCATGCCGGCCGAAAAAGCTGACCGTGGTCGGCGACTTCAACGTGCGCGGCGGAATCCACACGACCGTCAAGGTCGAATACCGCCAGCCGTAAAATCTTTGCCTCTCTTGGGCTCGCCCCGTGACTCACGCAACTCGCTAAACAGCTTATGCCAGAAATTCACTTACTCGAAGAATTGCTGATCGTGCTCGCGGTGACGATATCGATTGCCTACCTGGTTCAAAAAATGCGCGTTCCGGCGACCGTCGGTTTTCTGCTCGCCCGCGTCGTGATTGGTCCGGGCGGTTTGGGTCTTACCAAGAGTGTCAGCGTCTCGTGCAGGCGCCGGCGCGATCAGAGATCGTGCGAAGTCTTGTAGGATGCCTGCTGTGCATATTCCTGTGCACAAGCTGTGAGCGAGCATCGTAAGATCGCGGGTGAACTTGTAAAGTTGCAGTTGATCATGACACTTGATTGTGAACCCGAGAAAATTATTCTCGCGCCGCAAAAATTTTTCTTGCATTTTGATTTCGTTCGGCTACATTCTCTCTCCCATCATCGTTGACGCGATCATGAATCATTTCTTCAACGCATCATTCAGGAAACCACAAGCACCCCGATGGCGGCCCTAGACGACAACCTGCGCAAAGTTCCACCGCAGAATCTCGAAGCGGAGTCTTCGGTTCTGGGCGGCATTTTGCTCGACAACGAGGTGATCAACCAAGTTTTGGAGTTGTTACGTCCCGAGGATTTTTACCGCGAATCTCACCGCAAAATTTTTCGCGCGATGATCGAAATCACCGATCGCAGCGAGCCGGTGGACTTGATCACGCTGAGCGAATTTCTAAAAAGCAAGAACAATCTGGAAGCCGTCGGCGGGACGGCGTATCTGGCGGCGTTGGCGGATTTCGTGCCGACCGCCGCAAACATTGCATACTACGCCCGCATCGTGCGCGAGAAGGCGATCCTGCGCAGCCTGATCAGCACCGCGACCGAAATCGCAACGCGAGGTTATGAAGAGCAGGGCAACGTTGAGGAATTTCTCGACACCGCTGAAAAAGTCATTTTTGAGATCTCCGAAAAAAAGATCAAAGCATCTTTCGTCGCGGTCGGCGACATGATTACCGACACGCTCAAGACCATCGACAAGCTTTACCAGCGAAAAGAGATGGTCACCGGCGTGCCGACAGGTTACGAAGATTTGGACAAGCTCACCGCCGGCCTTCAGCCCGCTGATCTCATTATCGTTGCCGGACGGCCGGGCATGGGCAAAACGGCGTTCGCGCTCAACATCGCCGCCAATGCCGCATACTCCGGCATCGGCGCGGCGATTTTTTCATTGGAAATGGCCAAGGAGCAGTTGGTTTTGCGCATGCTGTGTTCTGAGGCGCGGGTGAACAGCTCCAAAGTCCGCTCCGGCTACCTCGGCGAACGCGACTTTCCGCAACTCGCACGAGCGGCGGGCAAGTTGCACGAGGCGCCGATTTATATCGACGACACGCCGGCGATTTCGGTGCTTGAGCTGCGCGCTAAGGCGCGCCGGTTGCTGCGCGACCGCTCCAAAAAGGTCGGCCTCGTCGTCGTCGATTATCTTCAACTCATGCGCGGCATGGGCAACGCCAGCAACCGCGAACAAGAAATCTCGGAAATCTCCCGCTCCCTAAAGGCGCTCGCCAAGGAGCTCAACGTCCCCGTGATCGCTCTCTCCCAGCTCAATCGGCGCGTCGAAGACCGCGGCGATCGACGCCCGCAAATGTCGGACCTGCGCGAATCCGGCGCCATCGAACAGGATGCGGACGTGATTATGTTCATCTACCGCGATGAAGTTTACAGCAAGGACGAGAGCAAAAAAGGCTTGGCCGAAGTCATCGTCGCCAAACAACGTAACGGTCCCATCGACACGATCAACCTGACCTTCCTCGGCGAATACACGCGCTTCGAGAACTATACGGAACGGGATGATTATAGTTATGACGAGGCGGACGAAGCTTAGTCAAACTGTTCCCGCCGAGTCGGGTTGTCTGACGTGAGTTTTGGCGCTCGAACAAGAGTAAAAACAGCCTAAAGGTCGGACGATATTTCAATACACTTCTCACACGTGAACCGCCATGCGATTTGACTTGCCAAAGCCCGCATTTCCCGGGGGAGACAGATTTTCAAAGCACTTCGCTTGATCGACACGATCACCCGAGCCCGACGGTATACGGTCCTCGGCGTCAGATTATAAGTTGCTCTATATTCGATCCTCGGACCCAACGATCTACTGAGCGGGGAAACCCTCTCTTTCTTTTCCGAACACCGCGTGTGCGGCGCCGCGAAAATCAGAGGGATCCGGGAGCTTCTTCTTTCGCGCGCTATCTCGGGCCTGTTGGTGATTCATGTCGGCCGGAATGAAGCTAATTTTCTTTCCTAGCCGCTTTGCCACGATGAGCTCATCCCGAGCGACTTCCCCACCGCCGATTCCGATGACGATGTCGCTGTTCTCGATAATGGCTTTGGATGTCGGCGATAGTTCCTTGGTTCCGGCTGCGAATCCGCCCCAACTCGGGTCTTCCACATAAAAAACCTGATCAACATATGGCGAAAGCTTAACGTTATACTGTTCTGCCTGAGACGACACGATCCCCGTTGTCAAAAACCCCTTCCGTTTGGCTATTTCATAGATCGCACCTATGCCTTCCGGCGTGGCGCCGATATTCACGATCGTTTTGGCGGGGTCAAATTCGCTGAGAATCACCTCCGCGCGTTTGCGCAGCGAAGCTTCATTTTCGTATCCGGCACCCGAATATCCGACAAAGGTAAGCACGGCTTTATGTTTGCCTTTAAAAAATGCCCTGATGTCCTCGTTAACGGCGGTTTTTACCGCAGCGGCGTGAGCCAGGCCCGGTGCGCCGAAAACGAAGACGAACAGATACATCGGGAAAAACAGCGTGGATAAATAAGATGACTTGCGGCTTTGCGATGTCATCATGTGATTTTCCTCTCTATTTGAGTTCTCGCGCGAATAGCCGCGACCGAACGCCCGCATCAACGCCACCGCAGCGCGTGATCGATGACATGCCCGCCGCATATTGTTTGGCCTCAGCCACGCGACAAAGATCTACTTCGACACGGGGTGCGACTCGGCCGGAACAAGCGTTGTCTCCACCGGCTGCCCGCGATTGTTGCTTCTGATCTGGAACTCGCTGGCAGTCAATCGAAGTATGTCGGTCTTGTAGGCGATACCCTCCTCGACCAGAGTCAACGCGCCACCTCCGTACTTCCATGTTCCAAGCGCAGGCTTACTATTCGGTGACGTGATCAGCAGCGTTCCCTCCGATAGGAATACATAAAGCGTGCCCGCCGCGACACCCGATGAACTGCTCACCTGCCACACCTTGTTGACGAAACTCGCGGCAGCGCTCCCGGAGTCCTTTTGCGGCGCGTCGCCTTCCCTGGAGCAGCCGGCGAGAAGGAGAGCGAACGCAAGAATCGGGGAAAGTTTTCGAACCTTGGCGTTGAGCAATCTAGATTTTCACAACCTGTAGTGCAAATGTTTCATAATGCGCGCCACGCAGCCGTGGCGCCGTGCTCGATTATCGCGGCTGAGGCACCCCGCGGTGGGTTAAACCCTCGAACTCCCCGCGACACTTCCTGAACGTCAATTATCGCTCTATTAAGGCGTCCGTCAATCCGGCGATAGCTCTGACTGACGCCCGTACCGACCTCGAAACCCTTTCTTACCGCGACCTGAGATACGCGCTCCGTCTCGTTTCTGTGTCGAGTCGCTCACTGCGATAGGGACGTCAAGGACCTATTTCACCCCGGCGCTCTCTCGGCACCTGACGAAATTAACCATCTTCATGCTCATCACGATTTCTTTTTTCTGATTCAGCACCTCAATAAATGTCCGGACGATGCCGCGGTCCGGGCGGGATTCCGAGCGGCGCGCGTCGAGCACCGTGGCGCGCACGGACAATTCATCACCGGGGAAGACGGGCTTGCCCCAGCGCAGTTCGTCGCCGCCTGGGGACCCCAGATTGGCAACCTGGGACAAATAGTTTTCGGTGTAGATGCGCATCATGAGCGCGGCGGTGTGCCAGCCGCTGGCGATCACGCCGCCGTAAATGCTGCTTTTGGCCGCTTCTTTGTCGACGTGGTACGACAGCGGCACAAAGCGCTTGCCGAATTCGAGAACTTCATCTTCATGGACCGAAATGGAGCCGAATTCGTGCACCGCCCCGGGAACATAGTCTTCGAAGTAACGATTTTCAGGTGGATGGGAAAAGCCGAAGCTGTTCATCTGTTCTCGCATTGGTAAAAAGTCTTTATTACGTTCGTGTCCCCGTTCGGTGCGTAATGCCACGCCACTGCATCCGCAAATCTCCCCTTACCGGCTCTTTTCCAAAGAGGGGTTGAACATTTCGAAGACAATTCCCGGGGACAGAGGGGAATTTGAGCGTAACTCCAGTAGCTATCGTTATTTGTACTTTTTAACCTTCGGACCAGCACACTAACTGGAAGGCTCTTGGCGTAAAATGCGTGCGACCTTGGCGGGGATATCCTCGGCGCGAAGGATGTCGCTGACGATTGCCGCCGAGGTCGCTCCTGCTTGCCAAACTTGCACCACATTATTTTCCGTGATGCCGCCGATGGCGACGATGGGCAAGTTTACTCCAGCGCGAATTTGCCGGAGCATTTCAACGCCGCGCGCGGCGTAACCGGTGTCTTTGGTCGACGTGCCGAACATCGGACCGAAGCCGATGTAGTCGGCGCCGTTTTTTTCCGCTTCCGTGGCTTGATCAAGATCATGGGTCGAGATGCCGATGATCTTGTCGCCGACCAGTCTTCGTCCGACGGCAAGCGGCAAGTCATCCTGGCCGAGATGCACGCCGTCGGCGTCGCAGGCTAGCGCGATATCGACGCGATCGTTAACGATGAGCTTGCAGCCGCGGGAGCGGGTTTCCGTTCGAGCATGTCGCGCCAGCTCGAAAAAATCGCTGGCCGCGAGCGATTTGACCCGGAGTTGGAGGAACTTGGCGCCACCTTCCAACAGATCATGAAGAACTTTGCCGGCATCGCGGCCGGCGATCTCCTCAGGATCGAGGATGGCGTAGAGACGCGGAATGCCGAGCGGCGCCATGACTTCTCAGGACGGTTCTTTTTTGAGCTCGATGCGCAGATCGGTGATTTTTTTGCGTAAGGTGTTGCGATTGATGCCGAGTATCTGGGCAGCGCGGATTTGATTGCCTTTGGTTTTTTTGAGCGTGAGCTCGATCAGCGGGCGCTCGACCCTCTCGATGACCAGCGAATAAAGATTATCGACATCGACTCCTTGGGTGCGGCGAAAATAATCCACGAGCTTGTGGCGGATGATTTCTTCCAGGGAAAGCTGGTCGACTTCAAGCGTCGTGGCGGCCGGTTTGCTCTGCAAGGTGAAATCTTTGGGAAACAAGATCGGGCCGGAGGACAGGACCGCGGCGCGGATCAAAGTGTTCTCCAGTTCGCGCACGTTGCCAGGCCACGAATGCTCTTCGAGAAGTTTTTGCGCCTCCGGCGAAACGCCGGAGATCTGCAAGCCCATCTCGCGGTTGATCTTGTCGATGAAGTAACCGATCAGCATCGGAATATCGCCGCGCCGTTCGCGCAGCGGCGGGAGAAAAATCGGGATTACTTTGAGGCGAAAATAGAGGTCTTCGCGAAAGCGGGTTTCTCTAACGGCTTTTTCCAAATCTTGATGGGTGGCGGCCAGGATACGCACGTCAGCTTTCAGTGTTTCGCGACCGCCGACCCGGCTGTATTCGTGATCCTGCAGTACGCGCAGCAGCTTGGTTTGCAAGTCCAGCGGGATGTCGCCGACTTCGTCGAGAAACAGCGTGCCGCCTTCGGCCAGCTCGAATTTGCCCAGGCGCCGATCCAAGGCGCCAGTGAAGGCGCCCTTCTCATGACCGAAAAGCTCGCTTTCCAACAAGTCGCGCGGGATGGCGGCGCAATTGATTGCCACGAAAGGTTGGTTCCAGCGCGGCGAGTTGTAGTGAATCGTCTTGGCGACCAACTCCTTGCCCGTGCCGCTTTCGCCCAGGATCAGGATGGTCGCCGATGTGTCGACGACCTGGCCGATGATCTTGTACACGGCCTGCATGCTCGAGCTGGTGCCGATGATGTTGACACCGGGCTCGAAGCGCTTTTTGACTTCCTCTTTAAGCTCGCGAAAGTCGCGGCTGAGCTTGCGGCTATCCATGGCGCGCTTGACCAGCACGAGAACTTCGTCGAGATCGAAAGGCTTGGTGATGTAGTCAAAGGCGCCGTTTTTCATGGCGCCGATGGCGTTGCGCATGGTGTTTTGCGCGGTCATGAGAATCATCGCGGTGTCGACGCCGTTTTCCTTGAGCTCTTTGAGCAGATCCAATCCGTCGGCGTCGGGAAGCTTGATGTCCATCAGCGAAACATCGAAGTGGCTCTCGTTGATCAGCCGCCGCGCGCTCGCGCCGTTCGCCGCGATCTGAACCCAGTAGCCTTCGGTTTCCAAAGCCTTCTGTAAAACAAAGCGCAGCGATTCTTCGTCTTCGGTAATGAGAATTTTTCCTTGATCCATCCTAGTCGGCCACCACCAATGACACTCTAAAGGTGCTTCCTTTCCCCTCTGCGCTTTCGACTCGAATCGTGCCGCCATGCTCTTTGATGATGCGATAGCAGGTGGCCAGTCCGAGTCCGGTACCGTTGTTTTTGGTCGTGAAAAATGGCGAGAAAATATGCGGCAGATCGGCTTCCCGGATGCCCCGGCCCTGATCGGCAAGGTCGACCCAGATGAAACGGTTCGGTGCCGTGCCGTGCTCGCGGATGTGATAATCGGTTTCCACCCGCGTGGTCACGGCGAGCGTACCGGAGTCCATGGCTTGAAAGGCGTTCTTGACGAGATTGAGAAATACTTGCGTGAGTTGGGCGCGGTCGCCGCGGATCGGCGGAAGGCTCGGATCGAACCACTTTCGTATGTGAAGATCTTTGTCGCCGATGGTTTGACACTCGAGCAGCAACACATCTTCGAGCACTTCGTGAATGTTCACGGGGGCGAGCTTGAGCTGCGCCGGGCGCGATAGGTCGAGGAGTTGCTCGATCAGTTGATTTACCCGGTCCACCTCGCGAATCATGATATCGGTGAACTCGCGCACCGAAGGGTTGCCGTCGGCGGAGCGGCTTAGCAATTGCGCCGCGCCTTTGATGCCACCGAGCGGGTTGCGTATCTCGTGGGCCAAGCCCGCGCCGAGCGTGCCCATCAAAACCATGCGGTCGGCGCGCTTGAGATCTTCTTCTAGCTCCTTGCGGCGTTTGATGTCTCGCAGCAGCAGGATCGTGCCGACGAACTGACCGTGGCGGTCTTGCAGCGGCGAGACGGTGACGCCGACGGGAATTTTTCTGCCCCAGCGGCTGATAAAATCGCCCTCGCCGCCAGCGCGCTTTTGCCGCGGCGGATGAGTTCGCTTGACGAGGTCGACTAGCCAGGGCTCGCGCTTGAAAATCTGTTCGAGCGGCTGTCCCGCCGCCGCCGCCGATGAGATGTCGGTTAAGACTTCGGAGGCTTCGTTGAAAAAAATTACTTTGCCGTCGGCATCGAGCGCGACAACGCCGTCGTCAAGATTGGCGAGTATTTGTTCCCACGATATTTGCGTGGGCGCTCGCCGTTTCGCGGGAGTCGAGGCTTTCATTGGCAAGGCTGCAATTGAGAGTCGAATGATAGCAAATAACGTCCGGCGCGCAACGGCGCGCATTTGCCCGGGCCTTGCATTGGCGAGGTTCTCTATGGTATTAATTTTCTTACACTTTAGGAGTCAGCACTCAAAGTGGGCCGTGCCCGCTTTTTTTGTTTCTAGGGCCGCAAGCATGGATGCGACCGTCGCCCGCATTTGGCAACTCGCCGCGCCTTTGGCGGAAACGCAGAGAATGGAGATTATCGACATCGAGCTCCGGCGCGAGGGCACCCGCAGCGGCCGAGTGTTGCGCTTGTATTTGGATAAAGACGGCGGCCCGAACATGGAGGATCTCAGCGGGGTGAGCCGGGAGTTGAGCGCGCTCCTGGACGAACACGATGTCGTAGACGGCGCTTATACGTTGGAGGTTTCCTCGCCCGGCATTAACCGGCCGCTCAAGCTGCCGGAGCATTTCAAGCGGTTCATCGGTAAGACGGTGCGCGTGCGCACACGAGATTTGGTGCAGGGCCGCAGGTCGTTTTTGGGCCCGCTGCTGGATGTCATGAACGATAGGATTGCGTTGAAGCAAGATGGTACGCGCGTGGAAATTCCGTTCCCAATGATTGAAAAGTCGAATTACGAGCACGACTGGAGTGCCGAATATGCAGCAGGATCTAAATAGAGTCATCGAACAGGTCAGCAAGGAAAAGGGAATCGATAAAACGATTCTCATCAGCGCCTTGGAGAACGCCATGATCTCGGCGGCCAAGAAGAAATTCGGCCACCAGCGCAAGATCGAGGCGCAGTTCAACCCGGAGATCGGCGAGGTTGAGTTGTTCGAAGCGAAGACCGTGGTCGATGCGGTTCAAGACGAAGCCACGGAAATTACCTTGGACGAAGCGAGGGACACGCTCGACCCCGACGCCCAGGTTGGTGATGAATTGCTTTGTAAGCTCGACTCGAGCCTGTTCGGCCGGATTGCGGCGCAGGCAGCCAAACAAAATATCGTGCAACGATTGCGCGACGCCGAGCGCGAGATCATTTTCAACGAATTTAAGGGGCGCGAGGGCCAACTAGTTAACGGTATCGTGCAGCGCTTTGAAAAGCGTAACATCATCGTCAACCTCGGCCGCACCGATGCTATTTTGCCGGAAAAGGAACAAGTGCCGCGAGAACGTTACCGCCAGGGCGACCGCATCCGCGCCTTTATTGTCAGCGTCGAAATCACCAGCCGCGGGCCGCAAATCGTCTTGTCGCGCACCCATCCAGGCATGCTGATCCAACTCTTCGCTCAGGAAGTTCCGGAGATTTACGAGGGCATCGTCGAAGTCAAAGGGGCGGCGCGCGAGCCGGGCGGACGGGCGAAAATCGCCGTCGTCTCCAACGACCCCGATGTTGATCCGGTGGGCGCCTGCGTCGGTATGAAGGGCACTCGGGTGCAATCCGTTGTGCAAGAACTGCGCGGCGAGAAAATCGATATTGTACACTGGATTTCGGACCAGGCGGAATATGTTTGCCGGGCGCTTGCGCCGGCCAAGGTTTCGAAAATTATCATCGACGACGACGATCACACCATGGAAGTCATCGTGCCCGACGATCAGCTTTCGCTGGCGATCGGCAAGAAGGGCCAGAACGTTCGGTTGGCTTCCCGTCTCACCGGTTGGCGCATCGACGTGCGCAGCGAGGCCGAGGCGGACGAAGAAACTCGCCGGGCGCGCCAATCCATTAGCTCGATTCCGGGTATCGGGGATTTTGCCACGGAGCTACTTTATCAGTCGGGATTCAAATCGGCGGAAGATGTAGCGGATAGCGATCTGGAGGAAATTCTCGACGTCGAGGGCATCAGCAAGGAGAAGGCCGAGGCTTTGCATAATTCCGCCAAGCAGTACGTAACGGAGAAGCGAGCTCGAGAAGCCGAAGAAGCGGCAAGTGCGGCGGCGGCCGCGGCTGCGGCAGCATCGGAAGCGCCGTCGGAGCAAGAATCGCCACCCGAGTAGACGTGTCTAAAAAAGGCTATCGTCCCCAACGAACTTGCATGGGATGCGGCAAGCGGGACGATCAAAATCAGTTGATCCGCCTCGCTCTGACGGAGAAGGGCGGCTTGATGGTCGATGGGAAAACGGGCCGCGGCGGTTATCTACACCGGAGCCTGGACTGTTGGCGCGCGTTCTTGGGACGAAAAGGTCAGTACCGGACATTTCACGTAGAGATCACGCGGGCAACGAAGGAACAGTTAGTGAATAAACTTGTGGATCGAGACTGGGAGTAAGCAGAGATGGGTAAGACCAGAGTCCATCTATTAGCCAAAGAATTAGGAATCGAAACGAAAGATCTTATCGTCCAGCTGGATAAGCTGGGGATGAGGGGGCGCAAAGCACAGAGCGCGCTCGAAGACGACGAGGTCGTGCGAGTGCGCGCGGCTTTAGCTGCTCAAGAAAGGCCTCAAGTCCACGTCGGCGAAGAAAAAGTAGTGGCCGATCGGGTGGTCAAAAGCGAAGAAGTAGGGGATGGCGGGGCAGAATCGCGCGAAACGGTCGTCGAGCGGCGTGTACGCGCCAATGTGATACGACGCCGTACCAGCCGCACCGAGGTGGCGACGATGGAAACGCCGGCCGCCGCTGCCGATGTCGCCAAAGCGCCCGGGACGGAATCATCCCATCCGGTTTTCGAAACGGTTGCTCCTGTGGCTCCCGCCGAGGAGTTCCCTGTGGAATTTGCACCGGAGATCAAAGCACCTCCGGAACCGATCGAGCCGCCGGAGTCCCCCGTGAAAGGCGAAGCTGCGCCCCAGGACGCCGAGCGGGCAGGGACGGATTTTGCGCCAAGCCCGACAGAGCAGGAGCCTGACAGTCACGCCACGGCAAAAACCGCCGACACATCGCAAGAAGCGCCGCGCGGGGCGCGAATTCTCGGCCGCATCGATTTGAAGCAAACGATGCGTGTCGAACCGGCGCCGACCCCGGTCATGCGCAAGCCCGTACCGGCTGCCGCAGCGCCTGGCGCTCGAACCGGAGATATCGATCGGGCGCGCCCGGGCGACGGCGCAGCCGCGCCGGTTGGCGATGATAAACCGAAAACCGGGCGGCATAAGAAGCGCGTCGTTAAGAAACAAGACGTGCTCGAAACCAGAGAAAAAGAGCTGCGTGGCGGGCGCATTCCTCGAAAGAAACGAGTCCTGCCCGGTAAAGAGGTTCGAAGAACTGAAATCACCATCCCCAGGGCGAGCAAACGCGTCGTCCGGATTTCCGAGGTGATTACCGTGGGCGATCTGTCGCGCGAAATGGGCGTGAAAGCCGGTGAGGTCATCAAGAAGTTGATGGCCATGGGGATGATGGCGACGATCAATCAGGTGCTCGACGCCGACACCGCGACTTTGATTGCCTCCGAGTTCGATCACCAGGTAGAAAACGTCGCCTTCGACGTCGACAGCGCGCTGGAGCTCGAACATCAAGTCGAAGAGCAGGAGACGGCCTTGTTGCCGCGCTCGCCGGTGGTGACGATCATGGGCCACGTCGACCACGGCAAGACTTCGCTGTTGGACGCGATTCGCAGCACCAACGTGACAGCGCAAGAGCACGGCGGAATCACGCAGCATATCGGCGCTTACCATGTCCAAGTCGACGGGCGGAGCGTAACCTTTCTCGATACGCCAGGCCACGAGGCGTTCACCGCGATGCGCGCGCGCGGCGCTAAAGTGACCGACATCGTCGTACTGGTCGTCGCCGCGGACGACGGCGTGATGCCACAGACCGTGGAAGCGATTAACCACGCCCGTGCGGCCGAAGTACCGATCATCGTCGCGGTCAATAAAATCGACCGGCCGGACGCCAACATGGAAAAGGTGAAGCGAGGGCTCTCCGAGTACGGCTTGGTTGCCGAGGATTGGGGCGGCGACAGCGTGTTTGCGCCGGTGTCGGCGAAGACCCACGAGGGCGTGCCGCATCTGTTGGAAATGTTGCTGTTGCAAGCCGACATTTTAGAGCTCAAGGCCAATCCGGAAAAACTCGCACGCGGAACCATCGTCGAAGCGAAGTTGGATCGCGGTCGTGGCCCGGTGGCAACCGTATTGGTGCAGGAAGGCACGCTGCGCGTCGGCGACGCCTTTGTCTGCGGCGTCTACCACGGCAAAGTGCGCGCGATGATCGATGACCGCGGCCGCAAAGTCGAAGTGGCGCCGCCGTCGTTTCCGGTGGAGATTCTCGGCCTTCAAGGCGTGCCGCAGGCGGGCGATCCGTTCGTCGCGGTCGCCGACGAAGCGAAAGCGCGCCAAGTGGCGGACTATCGCCAGAGCAAACAGAGAGAAACCGAGCTGGTTAAATCGAGCAAGGTGTCGTTGGAAGAGCTTTACGATCAAATCAAGACCGGCGACGTGAAAGAACTTCGCGTCGTGCTCAAAGCCGACGTGCAAGGCTCCGTGGAGGCGTTGACCGAGGCGCTTAACCGGATGTCGACGGATGAAGTCAAGCTCAAGGTCATTCACGGGTCGGTCGGCGGCATTACCGAAAGCGATATCTTGCTGGCGGCAGCGTCGAATGCGATTGTCATCGGTTTTAATGTCCGCCCGGAGTCGAAAGGCGCGGCCTTGGCGGCCCGAGAGGGCGTCGACGTGCGGCTCTACACGATCATCTATGAGGCTGTAGCCGATGTGCGCGCCGCCATGGAAGGCATGTTGGAGCCGACCTTTCGCGAGCAGACTCAAGCACGCGTGGAGATTCGCCAGACCTTCAACATCGCCGGCGTCGGCACGATCGCCGGTTGCTACGTCAACGAAGGGAAAATCACCCGCGCCAACCAGGTGCGCTTGTTGCGCGACCAAGTGGTCGTGTTCGAGGGCAAGCTGGCCAGTCTCAAGCGCTTCAAGGACGACGTGCGTGAAGTTGGCGCCGGCTACGAATGCGGACTTTCGCTCGAAGGATTTCAGGACATCAAGCAGGGCGATGTCATCGAGGCTTACGAGCGTATTCCGGTAGTGCGTCGAATTAATCCGGCGCCGGCCGGACGCGAAGCGCAGCGGCTGAGCGGCGCCTAATCCGCCGGCCGCGGATGGCGATTTGTCCGTTCCCATGGTCGTGGGAATCCTCAAGCTTCAATTGCTGATTCCGGAAAACCATTCACTGAAAGGCAAGCGCCGAGTGTTAAAAAGCCTTCAGACGCGGATTAGCAATCAATTCAATGTCTCGGTCACCGAGTGCGGAGATCAAGAGCTGTGGCAAAGCGCGGTTTTGGGATTCGTCGCGGCGGGAACGAATCAACCGGTGGTAGAAGCGACGTTGCGAAAGATCGTTGATTTTGTCGAAGCGCAGGGTTTGGCCCAACTTGGCGATGCGGAGGTGGAGTGTTTTCATTGCTGAAGGGCGCAGCCCTCGGCTGTTCTGCGTCGGCGAGCGAGAGCGTTTGTCAATATCATGGAGTATCAACGATCAGAGCGCGTCGGTGACCTGCTGCTCGAAGTGATCGCCGAGCTGTTGCGCCGCGAGATCCACGATCCGCGCCTTCAATGGCTGAACTTAACCGCCGTCAAAATGAGCAAGGATCTCAGACAGGCGAAGGTCTATTTCAATCTGCTCGGTGACGCCGGCGACAAGAATGAAGTCACGGCCGGGCTTAAGAGCGCCAGCGGATTCATTCGTTCCAAGGTCGGTAAAAAACTGGATTTGCGTTTTGTGCCGGCGATCGATTTCGTTTACGACGATAGCGAAGACGAAGCCCGGCGCATCGACGCCCTGCTCAATAAAGTCAAGGAATAGATCCGATCTCCGGTCGGATCTGCGATTATCCCCACAACGTCCCGATTTTTTCATGATCATGACGCGAAGCGGGATTTTGCTCGTCGACAAACCTGAGGGTCCGTCTTCGGCCCAGGTCGTACACCAGGTCAAAAGACTTTTGCAGGCGAAAAAAGCCGGTCATCTCGGCACGCTCGACCCATTCGCCTCGGGGCTGCTTTTGATCGGCGTCAACGAGGGAACCAAGATCGCCGACGTTTTTCTCGGCGGCGTGAAAAGCTATCGCGGCGTGATCGCCCTGGGGATCGAAACCGATACACAGGATGCAACCGGAAAAGTGCTGACGGAACGGCCGGTGCCGCCGCTCGGCGAAACGGAGTTGCGCAGCTTGGAGCAAAAATTTACCGGCGAGTTGCAACAGGTGCCGCCGATGTTTTCGGCGTTAAAGCGCAACGGGATTCGTTTATACCGTCTGGCGCGCCAGGGCAAAGAGGTTCCCCGGGAGCCACGCCGGATCCGCATCGACCTTCTCCACATAACAAGAATGGGCGATACCGAGCTCGAATTCGAAACGACGTGCTCGCGCGGAACCTACGTCCGGACCTTGGCGTCCGATATGGGGAAGGATCTCGGTTGCGGCGCTCATTTAAAAAAACTCCGCCGTACCGCGTGCGATCATCTCAGCGTCGAAAAAGCGATCGGTCTGGAAGATCTCGATAACCGCTGCGCTGACGGAGCCATACCGTTGCTGTCGCTGCGAGACGCACTGATTCACTTGCCCGCCGTCACATGGCAAAGCCGATTGTTGTCTCGCCTGCGTTTAGGCCAGCAGGAACTATTGGCGCAAATTGGCCAGCCTCGAGACTGCGAAAATTTGGTCAGCATCCTCGATCCGCGCGGAGAGCTGGCGGCGCTCGCCAAGTGGACACAGGAGTCGCCGCAGGGCTGCTGGCGCCTCTATCGGGTGTTCCACGCCCAGCATTGACATCGCCGCGAGTCATCGGATACGTTAAAAGTTGACGTGTGCGGTCGCACGCTGAGATGGGATCGCTGAGAGGCCGAGCCCTTCAGCAACTCGACGATCGTCGTTGTCGGGCAGACGGCAATTTGAGGTTCAAAAAGCTAGGAAAGGAAGTATCGGTAATTCATGAGCCAGTCCACAGCTACGATACCCGCGAATCCACATATTCAAAAATGGGTCAAAGAAGTGGCCGCCATGTGCCAGCCTGACAATGTTTTCTGGTGCGACGGCTCCGCCGAGGAGAAGGACCTTTTAACTAAGATCGCGGTCCAGACCGGCGATCTTCTGCCGCTCAATCAGAAGGAACTGCCGGGTTGCTATCTGCATCGTAGCGCGCTCAACGACGTGGCGCGGACCGAAAACCTCACTTTCGTTTGCACCGATCAGCAGGAGGAAGCGGGCCCCAATAATAACTGGATGGCGCCGGCTGAGTGTTACGACAAGCTTGCGCAAATCTATGCCGGCTCGATGCGCGGGCGGACGCTGTACGTGATTCCGTTTCTCATGGGGCCCAAGGGCTCGCGCTTCAGCAAGGTCGGCGTCCAAGTCACGGACAGCGTTTATGTCGTGCTCAGTATGCGCTTGATGACGCGCATGGGCAAAATTGCTCTCGATCACCTTGACAACTCCGACGACTTTACCCGCTGCCTTCACTCCAAAGCCGACCTCGACATCGAGCGCCGTTTCATTTGTCATTATCCCCAAGACAACACGATCTGGAGCGTCGGCTCGGGTTACGGCGGCAATGCTTTGCTTGCGAAAAAGTGTCTAGCGCTACGTATCGCGAGCAAGCTCGGCCAAAAGGAAGGCTGGCTTGCCGAGCACATGCTAATCGTCGGTGTGGAAAACCCGGATGGCGAAGTTACCTATATCTGCGGCGCCTTTCCGAGCGCGTGCGGCAAGACCAATATGGCCATGTTAGTCCCGCCGCCGAGCATGAAGGGCTGGAAGATCCACACCGTCGGCGATGATATCTCGTGGCTGCGCGTCGGCGCCGACGGCCGCCTCTGGGCCGTTAACCCGGAAGCGGGCTTTTTCGGCGTGGCCCCGGGAACCGGTTCGAACACCAACCCCAACGGCGTGGCGACAGTGAAGAGGCACACGATATTCACAAACGTAGCGTTGCGCGACGATGGCACAGTCTGGTGGGAAGGTCACGATGATCCCGTGCCTGACAATGCGCAGGACTGGCGCGGCAAGCCATGGGATCCGGAAGGCGGCCACCCTGCGGCACACCCCAATGCTCGCTTTACGGTCTCGATTAAACAAAGCCCGACTTATTCACCGGAGTGGGAAAAGCCCGAGGGCGTGCCGATCAGCGCGATTCTTTTCGGCGCGCGCCGGCAAAAATTAGTTCCGCTCGTCTATCAATCGTTTAACTGGCAGCATGGCACGTTCCTGGGCGCAACCTTGGCGTCCGAGACCACTGCCGCGGCTACCGGTACGGTGGGAGTGGTGCGGCGCGATCCGATGGCGATGCTGCCGTTCTGCGGCTACAACATGGGCGATTACTGGGGCCATTGGCTCGCCATGGCCAAACAAGTGACCGACCCGCCGAAAATTTTTCGTGTCAACTGGTTCCAGCGCAACGAACGCGGCCGTTTCCTCTGGCCCGGATTCGGCGAAAACCTGCGCGTACTTCGCTGGGTCATTGAGCGCTCAAAAGGTGGCGGCCAGGCTGATGAGACGCCGATCGGCTACGTACCCAAGGCAGCGAGCTTGACCGGTGAAGGACTGGAAATGGCCAAGGCCGATGTCGATCAACTCGTCAGCGTCGACCGCCAAGCCTGGAAAAATAATCTCAAGAGCCAAAGCGATTTCTTCGACACCTTCGGCGACCATTTGCCGGCGGGCATGAGGGAAGAGCATAGCGCGCTAGCCAACCGTCTTAAGAGTTGAGATTAGGGAGGTATAGTTATGCCGCGTGGACACCACGATGTCGGCGGTCTCCCGGGTGCCGGGTCGATCGATCAAAGCCAGCACGAACTCTCTGACTGGGAAATTCTCGCGGATGCGGTCAATCAAGCGTTGGGAGCCAAAGGAATCAAGCGGACCGACGAGATGCGCCGCGCCCGGGAAGAAATGGACTCCTCCGCCTATCGCGATATGACTTACTATGAGCGTTGGATCGCCAGCATCGAAGCGATTCTTATCGAAAAGAAAATTCTTAACAAAGAAGAGATCGATCGCAAGCTGGCGGAATTTGATTCTAAGTGGGGCGAACCGTGAACCAGGCGATCGGCAAATTCAAACCGGGTGACCGCGTTAAGGTCAAGTTCGAGGACCGGCCCGGGCACCTGCGCACGCCTTGGTATATTCGCGGCAAAACCGGTTGGATCGAACGCGTTTACGGCGATTTTCTTAATCCCGAGTCGCTCGCGTTTGGTCGCGACGGCCTGCCCAAAAAGACGCTTTATCTGGTCGCTTTCAACCACCGCGACGTATTCGGAAAATCGGCCGGCACAAGCGACAAAGTTCTGGTCGACATTTACGACCATTGGTTAGAGCCCACGGCTTAAGGGAGTTGGTTATGAGCGAAGACCACGGACATGAACATCCCAAGCACGAATTGAGCTATTACGCCAAAAGAGTTTACGCGATTCGCGACCTTCTGCTCGAGAAAGGCGTGATCACCGAAAAAGACATCCAGTGCCAAATCGAATACCAGGAGGCGAGATCTCCGGCGAATGGAGCTAAGCTGGTCGCGCGGGCTTGGATAGACCCGGCCTTTAAACAACGCTTCATCGCCGATCCCAAAGCGGCTTGCACTGAGATGGGAATCGATGCGACCGCGATTAACGAATTTGTCGTCCTTGAGAATACAGAAAAAGTTCGACACATGGTCGTGTGCACCCTGTGCTCATGTTATCCGCGACCGATCTTGGGTCGTCCGCCGGACTGGTACAAGAGCTTCAATTATCGCCAGCGCTCGGTCGCCGATCCGCGCAGCGTCATGCAAGAGTTCGGTTTGGAGCTGCCGGATGACATCCAAGTGCGGGTTCACGACAGCACCGCAGATATCCGGTATATCGTCTTGCCGCTCCGGCCCCACGGCACCGAAGGTTGGAGCGAGGCGGATCTCGCCAAGTTGGTGACGCGCGACAGCATGATCGGCGTCATGGACCCGTTGCCTGGCATTCCGGAATAATCCGAATGGTTTCTTAAATCCCCTCAAAGCGACCGATCGGTCACAGCGCGGCCACTAACCGTCAAGCGGCGGGTCGCACACTCATTTTTAAGTTGATTTTTTGAGCTACTGACCGTACCATTAACGTTATAAAATTCGCTAAAGTGTTTTGAAATCTAGATGCGAGAGTTCTCTACAATGGCCCGGGTGAACTATACCACGGCGCTCCGCTGCATCGGCCAGGATCTCGATCGAAGGGGATTGAAATCGTTCGATATTCGACTGAAAGGTATTGAATACATCGTCGAATGCGGCTATCAGGAGCCGCCTTCGCCGACACCGGTTTCGATCAAATACACCTTTAAGGATATTGGAGAGCTTGATCGAATCGGTGAAAACAGACGGGGCGGGACACCGTCGGCCGCGGAATTTCTCAACCAAGCTCAGATCTTTCGGACGATAGGCGGCTACCTGGATAAAAGTGAATCGCTTCTTGTGCGCATGACCAACAACGACGGCACGTCAAAAGACTCACTCATTAAAGTCGAGTATCTGACGCGCGACGGCGAGCACGTGATGGACGACCGAGCCGGCTCGGCGATATACGACATGTGTGTGCAGATGTACAAGCAAAGAGGCAGAATGACCGGTACCGGAGGACGGCGCTTTTATCGGCGCGGATAACAAGGCGACAATCCGGGTCAAAAGGATTCCCTTGGTAAGCGTGGTTCCATACGCGCTCAGAGTCTCGAAAATTGGACGCGACTTTCGACTACTATTCTGTCTTAGGAATAAAACGCGGCGCTAGCCAGGAAGAAATCAAACGGGCTTATCGCAAGGCGGTGTTTCGCTACCATCCCGACCGTAATCCCGGCGACGTTGAAGCAGCAGGAAAATTTAGGCAGGTGTTGGACGCATACGAGGTCCTTTCGAACGCCAGTCGACGCGCAAACTACGATCAGGTAACGCGCCCCGCTCATGCCGAGAGCTCCACCCAGGAGGAGCCCGCCGAAGAGGAGTCGCCACGCTTCGAGTCTGACCCGAGCAACGGTTTTCGTTTCACCCAGGATTTTAAACACAAAACAGAACCGGAGCCGAAATGTCCGTCCTGCTCGGTGGTGGGCACCGACCATATCATTTCGCGCAAGGCGGGTTCGTCTTCGGCACGCGGCAAGCAGTTCATTCTCGCCCCCTTCAACATTGTTTTCTGCAGCGCCTGCGGCCATGTTTACGGCGTGACGCCGACTGTTTCATGATCGCCGCGTCACGTTTGTCACGGTAGAGTCGCGCGGTAATGCTTTCCATCACCCACAGTTATTGGCGAAGCCGCGTGCCTACAATGAGTCGTATGATCTAAAGGGTCAAGTCACGAGGTCGGGCGATCAAAGAGGCGGTGTATCCGTGACAGCGGCATTGGGTTCAGTGCATGATTCCGCCGCCCTCGACGACTAGTAGCTGGCCAGTGATAAAGTCGCTGTCGGAGCTGGCGAGAAACACTGCGGTGCCGACGATGTCGGCTGGTGTTTCGATGCGGCGGAAGGCGCGCTTGTCCATGCTGCCCTGGCGCCGCTTGAGCACTTCGTCGGAAACTGCTTCTTCGCTCAGGGTCGAGCCTGGTGTCATGCAGTTTACATTGATACCCCACTCGCCCAACTGTCGGGCCATGACGCGAGTGAGCGCGACGACGCCGCCTTTCGCCGTAGTGTAGTGCGGCATGTTGCCGGAGCCGCTAAAAAAAGTCCCGGAAGCGATGTTGATGATCTTGCCGCTCTTTTGCTGTTTCATGATCGGGATCGCGGCTTTACTGCAAAGGAACACGCCTTTTAGATTGACTTCAATGACGCGATCCCATTCCTCGAGCGCCAATTCTTCCACCGGCCCTTTCCAGAGTTTCTGCGTGATGTAAATCGCGGCGTTGTTGAGGAGCACATCGATGCGGCCGAATCTTTTAACCGTTTCCTGCATGAGACCCTGAATGTTCGCGAAACTGCGCACATCGGTCGTGCGCGACCACGCCGAGCCGCCACTGTCGGTAATGGCTTTGGCGGTTGCTTCTCCCCCTGCCGCGTCGATATCGGCGATAACCACCCGCGCGCCTTCTTCGGCAAAGCGGCGCGCATAAGCTTTGCCGATGCCGTGTGCGGCGCCGGTGATGACTGCAACTTTGTCTTTTAAACGCATTGTTCCTCCAGACCGGTGTGCTCGGGCCGTGGAATTATTATTAACTCAGCTTTGTCGAATGTTACATGAGGCTGGGCGTCTTGCCGTCGAAAAATGTATCGAGCTGCGTGGGTGGAAACCTAAGTCCAACAAAAAAAGCGCCGAACAATCCGTAGACGGCGCTGGCCTCGTCGAAGCGCATCTCATAAACGAGTTTTTTAAACACCAACGGATCGTCGGCGAAAAGATCAACGCCCCATTCCCAATCATCGAAGCCGATGGAGCCTGAAATAACCTGAGTCACACGGCCGGCGTAGTGGCGGCCGATCATCCCGTGCTCGCGCATCATGCGTTGGCGCTCGCGTAGGGGCTCGCCATACCAATTTTTTGCTTCGCCGCGAAATTTGCTCATCGGATAAAAACAAAGATAGCGCCGTTGGGGTATTTCCGGCCACAAACGCGGCGCGGTTGCCTCGCGTTGCTTGGCCAGCTCGGCCTCGGCTTCCCGGTTCCACTCAGCTGTGCCGGGCCGCAGTCCCTTGTCCGTCCACTCGGCGTAGGCCTTGACCGAAGCTTCATAAAGCCCCAATTCCACCACCGACAGATAGGAGGAGGTCGGTTCGAGATATTCGTTTAACTCGGAGCGCGCGAGAGTTAGTTCGGCGTGATTGAGATCGTCCAAAGACTTGCGAAAATGGACCAGCATCAAATCACCTTTGTGGCCGAGCAAGGAAAAAAGGCCGGTCGCTTGCTGGGGGTTCTGCGCCATGGCAGCAAACAATTCACGGGCGCTAGTGAGAATGTGCTTCTGCTCGGGCGAGCCAAGCCCGCGCCATGCCGGCCAGCGCACACGAAACATTTGATGCAACAAAAAAGAACCGTCGAGAGTCAGCGGTGTCGCGGGCAACTCGACATCCGAATGCTTGGTCGGTTGATGTTCCATGGGTTGACAGTTAGTCCGAGTGTCAGGTGGGTTGCGGTGTCGAGCCGGGCGGCGCGGTTTGGTCGGGTTTGACGCCGCGCATCTTATCGCGCAATGCTTGAAAACCACGCTTGGCGAGACGGTAGAACTTCGGCACCAGCCACACGACGAGCGCGAGGAAAGTGAGGACCAACGCCAACATGATGATCGGGTGGTTAAACATGAGCCAGATACTGCCGAAAACCGCGACATCTTCCACGACGCTGGCAAACCAGTTGCTAAACGGTTCGGGGCTTGCGTTGATCGCCAAGCGCGCCGTAGCTTTGGTGCCATGCGCGACAAGTGCAACGGAGCCGCCGGCGAGCAGCGCCATCAATTCCAACGCCGGGTTCATATCGCCCAACGATTGCGCTGCCAAGATCGCTCCAGCCGGAACTCGGATGAAAGTATGGAGCGCATCCCAGCCGGTGTCGACATACGGAACTTTGTCGGCGAAAAATTCAATCAGATACATGACGCAAGCGATGGCGATCACGCCGGGATGAGACAGCACTTCGAGATTCTGCGGCAGGTGGATCATCTCCATGCGATTGGCAATCCCCAACGCCGCCACGGTGGCGTAAAGGTTGATACCCGACGTCCACGCCGTGCCCATGGCCAAACTTAAAGCTTCAATTGTGCCCATTGGATCACCTCAGTTCCGGCCGTGCTAAGACCGGGTCATTATGGGTTTGACGTCGATGCGGGCAAAACTATAGCAATGGCTGAGCGCGTACCCATGCCGATTATATCTTGAATTTATTGCCAATCTCGTCCTTGTATTCTTTGCTAAAAGCATTGACCGCCGGGAACTGATCGATCCATTTAAATGGCCGGCAGGCGTCGATCAATACACGATCGGTAGTATAGCCGCGTGGCGAACGCTCTTCGGGCGGCAACGCAGGCTCGCAAACGGAGGCCCACACGCCTTTTACGACGTCGAGGTCCTCGCGCACGTGACACCGGGTAGCAATTGCCCAGATCACATCGGCCGGGTTGGTGATGTCGATGTCATCGTCGACAACGACAACGAATTTACCGCCGTAGGCGCCGGCGCGCGCGCCGGCGGCGACGAGTAGAGCTTGCTTCGAATGACCTGCGTAACGCTGCTTGATTGAGACAACGGTAAACGGTCCCGGCTGGCCGCCGTAAACGAAGCCCCACACGCCTTTGACTTCGGGGATGCCGGCCTTCTCGAGCTGTTCCCAAAGCGTGGCGGCGCCGAGCGGAATCGGCAAATAACTCGAAGGCGGTTTCAGCGGCGGCGCGCCCAGCAGGATCGGATTGTTGCGGTAATAGACGCGCTTTACTTCCATGACCGGCGTCTCGCCGATGTTCGCTTCAGTGAAATAACCAGGCCATTCGCCGAAGGGACCTTCTTTTGGCATCTCCTCGTCTTTCATCGGCAGAATATCGCCTTCGAGAACGATCTCCGCGTTCGCGGGAATCGGTAGACCG
Source organism: Binatia bacterium (assembly GCA_050735675.1). GTDB lineage: Bacteria > Desulfobacterota > Binatia > UBA9968 > UBA9968 > DP-20. Next base: position 30,052 of record JBOHVN010000345.1, read on the forward strand.
GTGGCTGCGCCACGCACCACCGGCACGGGCGATCCTTGCAGATAGCCGGCAAACTCGAATTCGTTGACGTCCGGTGGCAAAGGCATTTGTGCGGCAAGAAAAATCGCCGGGCCTTGGCACAAGCTAATCGCCACCGGCAGCGGCTTACCGGCGTCGCGGGCGCGTTCGAAGGCGAGCCGGCCATGCTTGCCCATATTCATCTTTACCGAGACATGATTTTTGTCCTGCACCATGACGCGGTAGGTGCCAATATTGATATTGCCGGTTTCCAGGTCTCTAGTAATGACGCCGCAGCCGGTGCCGATATAGGGTCCGCCGTCCAAGTCGTGCCAGTTGGGTGTGGGAAACTTGTAAAGGTCGACGTCGTTCCCGACCATCTGATTCTCGAGCACAGGTCCGCCTTCCAATTGATTGACGGGCACAGGCTTATAGGCCGCGAGTTTTTTCCGCCAGGCGTAGAGATAGTCAATGCCGTTCTCTTCATCGATGCCCATCGCCGGGCCCGTGCGTTTACAAGTGCGAAATACGTTGGAGATAAGTCGAAAGCCCGCGGGATAATCTTTGAAATTGTTGAACAGCAGCGCGGGCCCTTCCTTGTCGGCGGCCAGTTCCGTCAGCGCCCCCACTTCTGTTTTTAAGTCGGCGCCTTCAATCCGGCGCAGTTCGCCCATTTCTTCGAGCAACTCGATGTATCCTCGCATGTCGGTGACGTCAGCCATGAAGTTCCTCCCGATTTTCGGTCATAGTATGGCGGTGCGGCGGGGGAGTCAATCGACCGGCAGCGCGAAATCTCGTGTGCGATTTGCGCGCCATGTCGTTGCAAGCCGGGCCGTGAGCCGTTATACGATTCGGTAATGGTGCACTTGGGCTCCGGCATGGATCTGAGAAGATCGAGAGAGATTTCTCGCTCCGCTCGAAATGACAACTAACAAGCGATTTGTCATCTCGAACGAAGTGAGGATCTTAACCCAACAGAACCGCTATCTGCGATTCAAATCTGTATCGAAAAGCAAAATTGCATGTCTAGTTTGGGTCTCACGATTGAGGACCGCCGCGGGTGACGCTGCCGTTTTTCTACGGCTGGGTCATTGTCGTCATCGTCGTGCTGGCGGGCGTGCTCGCCGCGGGTGTGAGTAACATCACGATGGCCGTGGTGCTAAAGCCGATCAGCGATGACTTGGGTTGGACCCGCTCGCTCACGGCCGCGGCGATTACCATGGGTGCGCTCTTCGGCGGTGTTCTCTCGCCGCTCTTTGGCCCGCTCGCCGACCGCTGGGGGCCGCGCTTGCTGCTGCCGGCGGGCGGAGCGCTGGTGGGATCGCTGTCGATCGGCGTGAGTCTCAGCACCGAGCCTTGGCAGTTTTACGCGACCTTCGTTCCCGCCCGAGCGCTCACTGAGTTCTTGCTATGCGGCATGATCGCGTTTACGGCCGTTGCGAACTGGTTCTACATCAAACGGCCGCGGGTGATGGGCTTGGTTGCGATGGCGACGCCGCTCGGCTCGGCTGCGCTGTCGCTCGTCTATCAGTTCTTCGTTACGAATTACGGCTGGCGCAGTGCGTTTCTTGCCCTCGGTATCACTCTCTGGGTGCTCGTCGTCATTCCAGGCCTGATTTTTCTTCGGCGCCGGCCCGAAGACTTGGGTTTGCTTCCTGACGGAGTTGCACAAGCTCCGCCGCTGCCCCAGTCGGACGACAACGTGACGGTCGGCCGCTCGAGCGATGCCGAATACAGTTGGCGACGCGCCGATGCGGCTCGCACCGCCACGCTGTGGTTGCTCGTTGCCGGCGCTTTTCTGTCGGCCATCGGCACCGGCGGCGTGGCATTTCACATGGCCGCATACATGACCGACGGCGCCATTGCCCCCACGCTCGCCGCCAGCGTGGTGAGCGTGATGGCGTTGTCCGGGGCATTCGGCAATGGTATCTGGGGCGCCCTCGCCGAACGTTTTCATCCGCGGCGCTTAAACGTCGCGACGATGCTAGTCGCGGCTGCTTCGGTGGCGCTGCTCATGCAAGTCCGCTCCGCGCTAACGGCATACTTGTTCGCATTGCTCTTTGGCGTTAACGCCCGCGGTGCGGCGGTGCTCATGCAGGTGCTTATCGCGCGCTATTTCGGCCGTCGTTCTTTCGGTGCGATCAGCAGCATCCTCGATCCGTTTCATAAAGGCGGGCTCGGGCTCGGCGCTTTGTTTGCCGGCATTGCCTTCGATTACAGCGGCGATTACCGAGCCATTTTTAGGATTTTTATCGTTACTTACATGGTGTCGGCGCTGTTGATTTTCCTCGCACGGCGGCCGGTGCCAAGCGGGAGTGACGACGTGTGAGAGTTGGCATGAATGGGAATTAGCTGTTGTCAACGATTTGCCGGCAAAAGCAGCTTACCTTGACTTTAAGGGTGCATCCTTTAACTTTACTATCATGCCGCAATTTGGCTTTGGTCTCGTCGCTGTGATGATCTCCATGCTTAGCGCTTTAAGCCCCGTCGACGCTGCTCAGGTCCAAGAGCTCGTGCTCGCTAACGGCCTCAAAGTCTTATTGCTCGAAGACCACAAGAGCCCGGCCGTGACGTTTCAAGTCTGGTACCGGGTAGGCGCGCGCAATGAAAAGGATGGCAAGAGCGGCCTCGCTCATTTTCTCGAGCACATGATGTTTAAGGGCACGCCGACCACGGGGCCGGAAGAGTATTCCCGAATTATCGCCAAAAACGGCGGGCGATCGAACGCGTTTACTTCATCGGACGTGACCGTTTACTTCGCGACCATGAGCCGCGACAAAATCGGCATCGAGATCGAGCTCGAGGCGGACCGCATGGCCAACGCCTTGTTAAGCGAGACGTACTTCGAGGCGGAAAAAAAGGTTATTCAAGAGGAGCGCCGCCTGCGCACCGAGGACAATCCCGCTGCGGCATTGGGCGAAGTCGCGAGCGCGGTCGCCTTTACCATTCATCCTTACCGCCGGCCCGTCGTCGGCTGGATGCAAGATATAGAAAACCTGACGCGCCAGGATCTGGTGGATTTCTACAAGCTCTACTACGTGCCGAACAACGCTTTCGTGGTCGTCATCGGCGATTTTTCAACGGCGGAAATTCTGCCGAAGATCAAAGCGGCCTTCGGCAAGATTCCCCGCGGCCCGGAGCCGCCCCAGGTGAGCACCGAAGAGCCGGAGCAGCGCGGCGAGCGCTCGGTGATTCTCAAAAAGGAGGCTGAGCTGCCGTTCGTTCTTTCGTTCTACCACGCGCCAAATCTGAAGAGCCCGGATAGCTTCGCGCTCGATCTCCTCTCGGTGGTCTTGGCCGGCGGCCGAAGCTCGCGGCTCTATCACGATCTGGTTTATCAAAAGCGCCTGGTGCGCGGCGTCGACGCCGACTACAGCGGCGTTTCGATCGATCCCATGGGTGTGTCGATTTATGCGCAGCTGCTTCCCGGTATCGAGCCGCCCGCCGTGGAGCGGGAGATCGATCGCTTGCTGGAAAAAGCCAAATCAGAATTAATCAGCGAGCGCGAATTGCAGAAAGCCAAGAACCAGATCGAAGCGGCATTTATTTTCGCGCAAGATTCAATATTCGGCCAGGCGATGAAGATTGGCTATTATGAAGCGGTCGGCGGCTGGCGGCAGATGGACGAATATCTCGACGGCATCAGAAAAGTGACCCGCGAAGACATCCGACGGGTGGCGCGTGAGTATCTCAACCCGGACCGGCGCACGGTAGGCACGCTGATCCCGACCAAAGAAAAATCCCAATGAAGCAGTTGCGATGGTGCGCGCTCGCCGTCTTGTTCGCGACAGTCTTGGTTTTTCCGGCGATGGCAAACATGGTTCCCCAGCGCACGGCGCTCGATAACGGTCTAGTGCTGTTGACGTCGCAGCAGCGCGCGCTGCCGATGGTGTCGATCGAGCTGCTGATCGAGGCGGGATCGCGCTTCGAGCCGGCGAACCACGCAGGTTTGGCGAATTTGACGGCGAAGCTGCTCACTTACGGCACGCGGCGGCGCAGCGCGACGCAGATCAGTGAAACGCTCGATTTTATCGGCGCCAGTTTGACGACCGGCAGCGGCAAGGATGTCGCCAGCGTGAGCATGACGCTGCTCAAAAAGGACCTTGCCACCGGGCTCGAACTGCTGGCGGAAATTCTAACCCAGTCGACTTTTCCCCAGGCGGAAATCGACCGTCAAAAACAAGCCGTCATCGCATCGATCCGGGCGCGCGAAGAAGACCCTGGCGCCGTGGCTGAAACTAAATTCGCCGCCGCCCTGTTTCGTAAGAGCCCTTACGGGCGGCCCGTGGAAGGAACCGAGGCATCGGTGCAGAGCCTGGAACGGAAGAGCCTGCAGGAATTTTTCGCGCAGCACTACCGGCCCAATCGCGCGATCATCTCTGTCGTCGGCGACGTCGCGGAGCAAGAAATAGTCAAAGCTCTTAACCAGGCGATGAAAGGCTGGAGCAAGGGGGCGACGAGCGGTAAACCGTTGGTGCCCGCAGTCATCGGCGCGCCACAGTTGGTGCGCGTCAATAAGGATCTCACTCAGGCGAATATCGTGCTTGGCCACGAAGGCGTGGTGCGCAGCAACCCGGATTATTACGCGATCCAGGTGATGAATTACATCTTGGGCGGGGGCGGTTTCTCTTCGCGGGCGATGGATTCGATCCGCAATGAGCGCGGCCTGGCTTATGCCGTTTACTGTTACTTCAGCGCCGAAAAGAGTCACGGCACGTTTCAGTTCGTCATGCAGACCAAGAACGAGACTGCCTTGGAGGCAATTCGCATCGCCAAAGAGGAAATTCGGCGGATACGCGAGCAGCCGGTGAGCGAACAAGAGCTGAGCGACGCCAAAGACTATCTGATCGGCAGCTTCCCGCTACGCCTCGACACCAATCGCAAAGTGGCGAGCTTTCTTGCCCAAGTCGAGTACTACCAGCTCGGTCTCGATTATCCCGAACGCTACGCGGATCTTATCGGTAAAGTCACGCGCGAGGATGTGCAGCGCGCTGCCAAGCAATACTTGCATCCGGAAAAATTAATCACCGTGGTCGTTGGAAATCTCAAGAAGGTCGGCGAAAAGCAGTAACGGTGGCAAACGAGCAGCCCGTAACGCCGCGCACCCGGTCGCGCGAGTCTCTCCGGGAACAGCTTGACAGTCGCCGACCCGCTACGGCATAGTTTAGAGCGGTTTCACGTTGCCGATTTACCTTAGAAAGCAACCCGGTTTGGATCCGTGAACAAAATCCTGATTATCGAAGACCACGGCGACATGCGCGAGCTTTTGACTTGGCAGATCGAGCTCATGGGGTTCGTGCCGATCACGGCCAAGCGCGGCAATGAGGGAGTCGAAAAGGCGCTGAGCGAGAAACCGCAACTGATCATCATGGACATTATGATGCCAGGGATGGACGGCTGGGAAGCGGCGCGCGAGATGCGCGCCAATGCCGAGACCAAGGATATCCCGATATTGGCCGCAACCGCGCTATTTCGCGACTCCGATCTCAAGAGCTGCATCGAAGCTGGATGCGACGGCTACATTGTCAAACCTTTCACTTTCCAGGAACTGCAAGCGAAAGTGCGGGAGCTGATTTCTGCGGCGAGCACGACCTACCCGATTTGAACCTGCGGCTCTGCTGTTTTTTTTCGTTGCCAATTAAAAATCAAGCGAAACATGAACACGCCATGACGGCGCGTGAGAGAGCTGTTTTCATCGTTCAGAGTCTCCGGCAGGAGGGCTATGAGGCCTATTTTGCCGGGGGATGCGTGCGCGATATGCTGCTCGACAAAGCGCCGCAGGATTACGACATCACGACCAGCGCCCACCCCGAAGACGTCCAACGACTGTTCGGCGAAACGATTCCCGTCGGCGCGCAGTTCGGCGTGATCCTGGTACTGATCGACGGCCAGCGTTTCGAGGTCGCGAGCTTTCGGCATGATGGGCCCTATCTGGACGGCCGGCGGCCGAGCCATGTGCGCTACGGCAGCTTGGAAGAAGACGTCAGCCGCCGGGACTTCACGATCAACGGCATGATTTATGATCCGGTCACCGATCGGGTTATTGATTTAGTCGAGGGACGCCAGGATCTTAAGCAGCGGCGGATTCGAGCCATTGGCGACGCGGAGCGGCGATTCGAAGAAGATCGCTTGCGCATGATCCGTGCCGTGCGCTTTGCCGCAAGCATGGATTTCACGATCGAAGACGCGACTTTCGCGGCTATCGAGCGCTTGGCGCCGACGATTACCGACATCGCCTGGGAGCGCATAGGCGATGAAATCACCCGGATTTTAACTGAAGGCGGCGCGCACCGCGGCTTTATGCTCATGGATGAGAGCGGCTTGCTGAAGGTCTTGCTGCCGGAGATCGATGCGCTTAAAGGCACCTGGCAGAGCCCGGATTACCATCCCGAAGGCGACGTCTTCACTCATACGATGCTGCTCTTAAACCACCTGGAAGCGCCGTCCGAGACGCTGGCCTACGGTTGTTTACTGCACGATGTCGCCAAGCCGCTTTGCTTCAGGCAGGATGGCGAGCGGGTCACATTCTACGGCCACGCTGAGAAGGGCGCGGCCATGGCCGAAGATATTCTCAAGCGATTTAAACGCGGCCGGTCGGTCTGGGAGCGGGTCAGTTACTTGGTGCGCAATCACCTGCGCCACGTGCAAGCGCCGCAAATGCGTTTGAGCACGCTCAAGCGTTTCCTGCGCGAAGACGGGATCGACGAGCTGCTCGAGCTAACGCGCATCGACGCCCTGTCTTCGAACGGCGATCTGCGCTACTACCAATTTTGCCAGGAGCACCGCGCCGCGCTCGATGAAGAAGAGATTCGTCCGGCGGCGCTGGTGCGCGGCGGCGATCTGATCGATCTGGGATATACGCCGGGGCCGTTGTTCTCGGAAATTTTGCATCAAGTCGAGGATCAGCAGCTCGGCGGCGAGATCACGACTCGAGAACAAGCGCTCGAGTGGATCAAGAAAAATTATGGACATCGAGGTTAACGGATGAAAAGGGCACAAGCCTATCGAGTTGTCGGGCAACCGGAACCGCGCTGCGACGGCGCAGAAAAAGTTACCGGCAAAGCGATTTATACGGTCGATGTCAAGCTGCCGGGAATGGCCCACGGCAAGATTTTGCGCAGTCCCTATGCGCACGCGCGGTTGGCGCGCGTCGACGCCAGCAAGGCCGAAGCGCTGCCGGGCGTCATCGCGGTGATCACGCGCGACGACCAGCGCCGGCTGGAAATGTTCGGCGCCGCCTATAAAGATCAGACCATCGTCGCGGTCAACAAGGTGCGCTACGCCGGCGATCCGGTGGCGGCGGTGGCGGCGGTCGACGAAGCAACGGCGGAAGAAGCCCTGGCAGTGATCGAGGTTGATTACGAAGAATTGCCCGTCGTGACGAGTCTCGACGAGGCCCTGGCGCCGGACGCGCCGCTGGTGCACGATGTCTCCGCTAGCGGCGGCGAGCTGATGGGGCAGCACTACGAAGCGCCCAGCGAATTTTCCGGCAGCAATCTTTGTTACCGCTTCAGCTACGCCAAGGGCGAGGTCGAAGCAGGGTTCGCGAAATCCGACCACGTTTTCGAGCACACTTTCACATTTCCGCGCGTGCAGCATTTTTCCATGGAGCCCCATGCGACCGTGGCCGACGTGGAAGGCGAGCGCATGACGTTGTGGGCCGGCACCCAGGAGCCGTTTACCCTGCGCGAGCATCTCGCCGATATTTTTCACATGCCGCTCAACAAGGTCCGCGTCATCGTGCCCTACGTCGGCGGCGGCTACGGCGGCAAGCTCGCGGTCAAGACCGAGCCGCTGGCGGCGGCGTTGTCGTGGAAAGCCAAGCGGCCGGTGCGGCTGGCCCATAGCGTCGAAGAAAGCTTTCGCACCGTGACGCGTCACCCGGCGCGGGTGAAGATCAAAACCGGCGTCAGCAAAGACGGCAAACTGATCGCCCGGCAGTGTCTGATTCACATGGAAACCGGCGCCTATGCCGACGCCGGCCCGCGCGTGACGCAAAAGGCCGGTTACCGCTGTTTCGGTCCGTATCGATTACCGCACATGAAGACCGACGCCTACACCGTCTACACCAACACCGTGCCGGCGGGCGCCTATCGCGGCTTTGGCACCTTGCAGGTCACCTGGGCCTACGAATCGCAAATGGATATCATCGCCGAAGAGCTTGGCCTCGATCCATTGGAATTCCGCCTCAAGAATCTGCTTAAGAAGGGCGAGCTCTATACGCCCGGCGATACCCCGGTGGATTGCGACCTCAAGGCCGGGCTTTTGCGCGCCGCCAAAGGCATCGGTTGGAATGGCAAGAAAAGGCCCGATCGCGGGCAGGGACTCGCGGTCTGCATGAAAGACGGCGGCGGCACCTACAAAGTTTCCTCAGCGGCGGTGAAAATGAATGCCGACGGCAGCGTGGTTCTGCTCACGGGGACGGTCGAGGTAGGGCAGGGCGCGCGCACGGCGCTCAGCCAGGTGGTGGCCGAAGAGTTGGGTTTGCCGTTCGATGCCGTGACTGTGGCACAGCTCGACACCGACGTGACGCCTTACGACGTCAATACCAACGCCAGCAGTTCGACCGTCGTGATGGGGCTGTCGGTGCAGCGCGCGGCGCAGGATTTGAAAAAGCAACTGCTGCGCCAGGCGGCTAAAATTCTCAAAGCCAAGCCGGAACATCTCACGTTGAGCGGCGGCAAGGTGCATGGCCCCAAAGGGCAAAGCCTCTCGTTCGAGGCGCTCATGGAGAAAGTCTTTCTCTCCAAGGCCGGCGAAATGATCGGTCGCGGCGCCTATCAAGACATCAAAAGCAACAAGGCGGCTCTCGGTTCACCGACGACTTTTTGGGAAATCAGCTGGGGCGCGGCCGAGGTTGAAGTCAACCGCGATACCGGCGAGATCAAGTTATTAAAATACGTCTCGCTCGCCGATGTCGGCAAGGCGATCCATCCGGTCCTTTGCGAAGGGCAGGACGAGGGCGGTGTGATGAACGCCATCGGTCACAGCCTGCTCGAAGAGATGGTTTACAAGGACGGCCAGCTTTTGAACCCTAATTTGATCGACTATCGGGTGCCGACTTTTGCCCATGTGCCGAAAGAATTCGCATCCATCCTGGTCGAAGATCACAACGGCCCCGGGCCGTTCGGCGCCAAGGGGACCGGGGAAGGCGGCTTGTTGCCGGTTGCCTCGGCGATCGCCAACGCGCTCTACCGCGCAACCGGGCTGCGCTTGTATGATTTGCCGCTCACGCCGGAGAAAGTTTGGCGTGGACTTCAGAATGGAAAACAATGACCGCGATTATTATTGTAAGCTAATCTACCGCCAAAACGTGAAGGCCACGAAGCTCGTTGTGAACGCCGTAGCCTTTCCGCTGAAATGTCTGCGAGTTTACTCCCCGCCTCTAATCAACGTAAACAGCAATCCCTCCGGGAACGGCACGTTCAAGGACTTCTCAAATAGCGCCCAGAAAAACAGCCAGGAGAAAAACGTCACCAAGGCGGTCATCGTCCAGCTTTCTCCTCCGGCTAACTTGAGATAGAGCAGGATCGTTAGCGGCACTGCGTAGGTAAATCCCAGGAGCCAGATCGCCAGGAAGAAGCTGACGGTCCATAAGATAATCGAGAGGGTTCTTTTTAGAACGATCTGCGGTGCGATTTCGACCTCAGCTTCGACCGGCTCTCCGGGCAGAGCGGATCTTCCCCCCTTTTTTCCATAAAGGTCTCTAGTGAGCTGAGCGAATGCCAAGATCAGTGTCGGTGTGCCGATGACCCACGGAAAGAGACCGGCGCGATACCCGAAATTGCGGCTTTGCCAAAGCGCCAGCGCGAGAACGACGAT
>JBOHVN010000346.1:0-30049 GCA_050735675.1 Binatia bacterium
TTCTTGTTGTGCAGAACTTGTTTGGCAGACCGTTCAAAAACGTCCAGATGCGAGGCGCGCGAAGATCGATGAGCCGGAGGCGTACTTGGTCGTACGTTGACGCGAAATCGATCGAGCGCACCGAAGCAGGTGGTCGTTTGGGGACGGTCTGAAAGGAGTGAACAATGGATTTCAATGTATCCGCCGATCCGCCCCATGTGGTGGAATTTAGAAAAGAGGTCGCGGCCTGGATGGCCGAGCAGTTCAAAGGCCACGAGCATTTGCGCTGGTCGGCGTCGTGGTCGACGCGCGAGGACGAGGACGAATACAAGTTCCGCCGCGGCCTGGCGGAAAAATTAGGCGCCAAGGGCTGGCTTTTTCCCCTTTATCCCAAACGGTACGGCGGGGCTGAGCTTGCCGTCGACCATCAGATGGTGCTGGAGACTGAACTTTTCAAGTACGGTCTCAATCTGTCCCATGTCTTTTACACGCTGGCGCGCATCGTCGCGCCGGTGCTGATCCGCTGGGGAACCGACGAACAGAAAGCAGAATTCTTGCCGCCGGTCACCCGCGCAGAAATCTGCGTCTGGCAGGTGCTCACCGAACCCCATGGCGGCAGCGATATCGCCAATTGTCAGACCAAAGCGATTCGCGACGGCGATCATTACGTCGTCAACGGCCAGAAAGTCATGGTCGGCCACCATCTGCCGCCGGATTATCTCTGGACGCTCGTTTGTACCAATCCGCAGGGCAAGCGTCATGAAAATCTCGGCTGGTTGCATATCCCGGCGAATCTTCCCGGCGTAACGATCCAGCACATGAATCTGATGATGGGCGTCAAGAACGCGGTGTTCTTCGACAACGTGCGCGTGCCGGCCAAATACTTGATCGGCGGCGAGAACAACGGCTGGAAAGTCGCGAGCACGCACATGGAGCTCGAACATGGCGGCGACGGCCGCATCGCGGCCGATCCGCTAATCGAGCGGGTCGTCGAGTACTGCCGCAAGACGCACATCGACGGCAAGCCGATCATGGAAGATCCGCGCGTGCGCGACCTGATCGCCGAGATGACCATCGAGTTGAATACTCTGCGGCGCTTCAATCAGCTCATCTACTGGCGCCGTTTTGCTAAGAAACCGCATCCCTACGGCGGACCGCAGCAGCGCTACTACCAGCGCATGCTGCGCCTGCGCAACGGCGAGCGCCTGCAAGCGATCATGGGCGCCGACGCCCTGGAGCAGAACTTATCGGTGCACGAGGTGGTGGATTTCGAGTACGCCGTGCGCACCGGCCCCGGCCAACTGCACGGCGGCGGCACCTTGGACACCGATCGTTTGATTCTCGCCCGTCGCCTCGGCTTGGGCCGCCCGACCACGGAGAAAGCGCCGGAGACAGATTAGTCGGATAGGCAGTAGGCAATAGGCATGAATTGTAGGGACCGGTCCCTACGGCTCACGCCTCGCGCCTCACGCCCAGGGAAGGAGAAGAAGATGGATTTATCGTTAACCGAGACTCAGGAAGAATTTAAGAAAGTGGCGGCGGATTTCGTCAAGGCGGAAGTCCCAGCGCATCAAATGACACAATGGTACAAGAGCAAGCAGACCTTTCAGCCGCAGCTCGTCAAAAAAGCCGCAGAAATCGGCTGGCTCGGCATGATGTTGCCGGAAGAGTACGGTGGCGCGGGCGTGTCGGAGATGGATTGCGGCGTGGTCTTCGAAGCGCTCGGCCACGGACCCGTGCCCGGGCCGCTGTTCACTTCGGGCGTGCTCAGCGCGCAGATGATTTTCGAAGCGTGCACCGAAGAGCAGAGAAAAGCCCTGCTGCCTCCCATTTGCGCCGGGTCATCGATCGTGATTCCTGCAATCACCGATAAAGCCGCGTACTGGGGCGCCGAAGCGGTCGAGACCCGCTTAACCAAAATCCCCGACGGCTACATAATGAACGGCACGAAACGTTTTGTCTTCGATGCCGAAGCGGCGACAAGTTATCTTTGTGCCGCCCGCACGGAAGAAGGCAAGATAGTGTTTCTTATTGTCGACGCGAGAAGTCCGGGAATCACAATTGCGCCACACGTCGGATTCTTCGTCGCCGTTGCTGAAGTGCGCTTCGACCATGTAGCCGTATCGCCAAACGATTTTCTCGGATCGAGCGGCGCGAGTTGGGTGACGCTCGAAGCGGCACTAGACAAAGCGCTGCCGATCCTTTCCGCCTATCAGGTCGGCGCCACACAAGAAGTATTCGACATCACTTGCGAATACACCCGCACGCGCGTGGTCTTCGGGCAACCGATCGGCCGCTTTCAGCGCGTCCAGGATCACTGCGTCGACATTTCGATCAATCTCGATATGGCGCGCTGGGCAACCTACGAAACACTCTGGCGCATCGACAGCGGCATGCCGGCGCGCGCGGCGGTCCACGAAGCCAAGGCAACGGCGAGCGACGGCTATTATCACGGGACGAATTATGCGCACATGGTTTGGGCTGGACCGGGAACGGATTATAGTCATCCGATGATGGCACACAGTGTGCTGGCGCACACGCTCTATCAGTATCTCGGCACGCCGGGCCATCATAAGCGTTTGATGATGGATGCGCTGTATCCAAGGGCAAGTTAGGGTCGAGGATGGAAGATCGAAGATAGAGGATTGCTATCTTCCATCCTCCATTCTCTATCCTTGGCTATAAACCGGTAAGGGATCTTCATGAGACTTGCGTCACGTTCTTTCCGAAAATACGCGTCAGGACGGCGGCCGGAGGTGGACAAGACGAGCGCAGTTGGAGTATGAAGTCGGCGAGTATGGCGCACTAGAGGACAACGCGGCAAGGTTCACACGCATCCATCAAGGTTAGCCGTTTCGTTGTCTTCCTAACCGTTGCTTATCAACCTGAAAGGAGAAAGTAATGAAAGGAAATATTCGGCGACCTTGCTTCTTGACGTTAAGTCTATTTTTTTTCGCCGCGTTTTCGGCGCGTGGCCTTGCGGCCGAAAAAGCCCCATTCTATCAGGGCAAGACTCTCAACGTCGTGATTAATTTCGGCCCCGGCGGGCCGACAGACATCGAAGCCAGGATCTTTGCCAGGCACTTGCCAAAGCACATTCCCGGCCGACCGACAGTCACCGTGCAGAACATGGGCGGCGGCGGCGGCCTTACCGCGGCGAACTATATCGGCGAAGTGGCGAAGCCCGATGGGCTTACGGCGGCATATTTTACCGGCAGCCTCTTCCAGCAGCAGATCAAAGATCCGGCCTTACGCGTCGATCTCGGCAAATTCGGTTTTATCACCGGCGTGCACGGGGTCACGGTTTCATACATCCGCGCCGACGTCCCCCCAGGCATGAAGAAGCCCTCAGACTTCTTGAAGGCGCAAAAGTTCCGCGCCGCCGGGCTAGGCGTGAGCAGTTCGAAAGACGTGCGTTTCAGGCTCTCATTCGATCTACTCGGGCTAAAATACGATTACGTAACCGGTTACAATAATAGCTCCACTGCTCGGCTCGCAGTGCAGCGGAATGAAGCGCAGTATCACGACGAAACGCTGCCCGGTTACCGCACGCAGGTCGAGCCGCAAATGGTGAAAACGGGCATGGTGATCCCGCTTTACTACACCGACTTGGTGACGACCGGCGGCGAGGTTCTCGTCAGCCGTGACGTTCCCGAGCTGCTGCCGTTCACCTATTTTTATAAAGAAGCGTTCGGCAAACTGCCGTCCGGCATCAAATACGAAGCGCTCAAAGCCGCAAACATGTCGAGCACCAATATGACGCGCATGTTCTTGCTACCGCCCAAGGTGCCTCAAGAACACATTTTGACAATGAGGAAGGCGTTCGATGCTCTGTCCAAGGACCAGGACTTTTTAGGCGATGCTGTCAGCGCAATGCGTTTTCAACCGCGCTTTGAAGTTGGCGAAGCGGGCGAGCGCCTGTTCAAACAAGCATCGCAGGTTTCTCCCGAAGTCGTGACTTTTCTTCGAAAGTACATCGAAGAGGCCAAGTAACGAGTAGAGCTTTTGCTCACATGAATAAAAAAGAGCGGGCACGCTGATTACGTGCCCGCTCTTCCGCGGCCAAAATCTCTCAAGCGGATCGTTTTATTGCGAGCAGTTCCCCTGGCCGTCGCAGGAGATAGATCGGCGCGCATAGCTCCTTGAGCCCAGTGCGTGGCCTCAGCGACTGCCAACCCGTCAGGCTAACACCCCGAGACGCACATTCCTTTACCATCGAACTGCATGGTCACGCCGCTGAGGAGCACATGTATAATCTATCCGTGATTTCCTTCGCTTGCAGCCGCCGTTTGTTGACAGCACTTCGAACCGCGTGGTATCGGAAAATGGCGGACATTTAGACCAATAAAATAAGCAATGTTTCTAGCGATCAGTTTGCTGCGAATGTGGAAACAGCGCTGTTGCGACAACGAATTTGCAAAGTGAGAAAAAAATGAAAATTCTCGGATTCATCATTTCTATAGTCCTCTTGTTGCCAGCACATACATTTGCCCAAGCGCGCAAGCCGATGACGATTGCCGAGCTGGTCACTTACAGCGGCAAAGATCGCGAGCAGGTACTTTACGCCGGCGCAAAGACCGAAGGCAAAGTAACTTGGTATACGTCGCTCGCGGGCGCTTCTTACAAGGCGATGGCCAAAGCCTTTGAATCAAAGTACCCGGGCGTCAGCGTCGAAGCGTACCGCGTTTCCGGCTCGGACATGACGGTGCGCATGATGGAGGAAGCCAAGGCCAAGCGCTACATCGCCGACACGGTGGAGACGACCGAAGGAAACCTGATGTTCATGCGCGAAGCTTTCCTCTTGCGGCCTTACCACTCGCCGCATTTTGCTTCTTACCCGGAGGAAGCCAAGGAAAAGGGCGAACGAGGTTTGTATTTTTGGGGCATCGCGCGCGAGTCCTACATCGGCTTCGCTTACAATACGAAACTTCTGCCCAAGAATGCCGTGCCGAAAAATTATGAAGGACCTGCTGCATCCCGCGCTCAAGGGCCGCATGGGCGTGTCGGTCAGCGATCCGACCTACAAAGTCATCGGCGCCATGATCAAAACCAGGGGCCAGGAGTTTGTCAAAAAGCTCAAGGGCCAGGAGATCGTTTTACACACGATTATCCCGCCGGCGGTTCTCGATTTGATTTCTTCGGGCGAGGTGCTCGCCTCGCCGGCGATTTTTCGCAACCATACCTTGAATGCAATCGCCAAAGGCGCGCCGGTGGAATGGGTGCCGATGGACCTCGTGCCGACGAACGTCGGCGGCGCCGCCATCTCCGTCCAACCGCCGCATCCCCACTCGGCGTTGCTCTTGGCGGATTATCTGCTCGGTCCAGAAGGGCAGGCGGTGCTGGAAAGATTTGAATACGGCAGCGCGTCAAAGAAACTACCCTTTAAGCGCTGGCGCCCGGATCACGGGATAGTCGTCGAAAAATACGAGAAAGAACTTCTGCGTTGGGAGAAACTGATGAAGGAGATCAGCCGCAGAGCCATGTAACTGCCTTCTGAGCAACGTTCAGCTTAGGCGCCAGGGTCGCAGGATTTAAGGGACAAAATCGACCACGAAGGAGACGAAAACTGGAGGCCGATTCATTATGGGTGTCATCGACGCCGACGCGCATGTCATCGAAACGGCGCAAACCTGGAACTTTATGCCGGAAGAGGAGCGCCGCTTTGCGCCCGAGCGGTTAGTCTCGACTAAGAACGGCGTCGAGTTTTGGCGCATCGAGGAACGTGTTTTTCCTAACTCCAATCTCGGTCTAAACGTTCCGGAAGATGCCCGCGATCTTACCGACGTAAACTCTCGGCTCGCTCACATGGACTCCTTGGCTGTCTATATCCAGGTGCTTTATCCGTCGTGTCGCGGTTCCGCCGCGGCGTTGATGCCGGAGATGTAGCCCTGCGTGGCGCAGCGGCCCATGCCGTGCTGGTTGAAGCCGCCGGCTGACTCGCCGGCGCAATAAAGACCGGGAATCACCTGGCCCTTCATGTCGAGCACCTGGCACTTAGCATTGATCCTCAGCCCGGCGCGCGTATCGTGCACCACCGGCGTCGCCCAGGCCGCATAGAACGGCAGCGTCCGGATCTTGTATTTCGGCGCCGGCTTGCCGAAATCGATGTCCTCGCCGCGATCGACCATAGAGTTGTAACGCTCCACAGCCGCTTGCAATGTTTCCCCCTTCATCGGCTTTGCCTGGTACTCATTTTTAATCGCCGCGGCCAGGTCCGCCAGCGTATTCGCCGTGAAGAAATAACCATCTGGATCGACGTACGGCGGCACCACCTTCCATCCTTCCCGCTCCACTGCGTCCGCATCGAAGATCGCCCAAACCGGCCCGGCGCAATAGTCGGGCGGCTCCGAGTACTCATTCATCGCCAGCGCCGCGTGCGTAAGGTTGTGCTTGGTTGGGTTGTACTTGACATTCTCGGCGTTGCGATAGTCGTTGGGCGTGCACGGCGCCAGTTGGCCGCCGAGATTGCCGTGCGGCACATCGCCTTTGGTCTCGTCGTAAAACCGCTTGCCGACTTGATTAACCAAGATCAAATCCTG
Organism: Binatia bacterium; assembly: GCA_050735675.1. Classification (GTDB taxonomy): domain Bacteria; phylum Desulfobacterota; class Binatia; order UBA9968; family UBA9968; genus DP-20. Next base: position 6,519 of record JBOHVN010000346.1, read on the forward strand.
CCAGTCCTTCACGCTAAGTCCGGTGGCGCGCACCAGCGGAAAAATCGGGCTGTCGATTTTCCACGGCACGTAATTGTACTTGGTGGCAATGGCCCGTTGCGTGCGCATGGTCGCGCCGTTTTCCAGCGTTTGGTTGGCCAGGCCCCAGAGCGACGCGCCGATGGCCATCGCCGCGAGCTCGCCGCTGGCGTCTTGATAACTGTACGGTTCGCCGCCGACCTGGATCACCGGGGTCAATCGGGGATCGAACATGCGGCGAAAATTGATATCGCTCGTGCTACCGCCGGTGGCGATGATGACCGCCTTGGCCGCGCGCAGCGTCATCGCCGGCTGGGAACTGTCGATGTTACCGTAGGAGCGAAAGCTCTTGAGCGGTGTGGTTGCGCCCGGCATGATTCTCGGCGTATGCTCTGCGGCGATCCCGATCACGCGCCCGTTTGTGCCAGGCTCGCGAATCAAGTTGGTCATTTTGTAGTTCAGCAAAAAGCGCACGCCCTTGGCGCGCGCGCTCGCCTCGAGCGGTCGGATGACACCGGTTCCGGCGGCGGCGTTGGGACTTTCCAGCCCCGCGCCTTTGGTCCAGAACGCATGATTCTCCCGGGGCGCGGAGTTGCCCGTTGTCGAGGCGCCATGATTGTCCGGCGCCTTGTCGGTGAACTCGACGCCGTTGGCAAGCAGAAATTCAAAAGTTGGCGCGCAATAATCGGCGAACGCCCGCATCACGGCCCGGTCGTTGTAACGGTAGTCAGGCGATCCGTTGGGTTGCACAATGGACCAGTCGGTGAGATCGGAGAAAACGGTGTCCGGCGAATCCGCAATACCGTATTTCCTCTGCGCGCTTGTCCCGCCACCGAGAGCCATATGGCCGCCGCTTACAATTGCGTGTCCGCCAACATCGTAATTCGCCTCGATGACAATCACTGATGCGCCGCCCTGGACTGCCTTGATCGCAGCCGGGAGCCCCGCGGCTCCCGACCCCACCACTAACACATCCGCCTCCAGGTCCCAGCGCTCACCCTTGCTCGTTGCCGGTTGTGCCATCGTTTCGAGGTCTCCTTTCCCAGTTACACGATCTTCTCAAACGTTACTCGCTGCCTGCGCGCCAGACCCATATCACCGATGAATTCATTTGTCAGGTTTGCAAACGGTAACAGAATGATCAGAGTCAAGAAGAATGAGCGACAGCGCCATAGAGAAAACTGACAAAACGGCAAATAAAAAGGGCTGAGGTTTTTCCTCAGCCCTTGTTTTACTTCGCCTATAGCGGCGGCGGTTAGCCTTTTTTTGCTTTGTACCAGTCGGCGTCAATTTGGATGAACTGCTTCCACTTGTCGGGAACCGCCGCTTCTTCGAAGATCGCCTCCACCGGGCAGACCGGCTCACAAGCCCCGCAGTCGATGCATTCCTCAGGGTCGATGTAGAGTTTTTTTTCCTTCTCAAACTCTTCGGTCTCGTTCTTGGTAGGATGAATGCAGTCCACCGGGCAGACATCGACACACGCAGTGTCCTTCACGTCGATGCAAGGCTCAGCTATGATATACGTCATCTTCTCCTCCTGGGAATCGGCTCTAAGTTTAGTAGCAAATCGATTTCAGCAAGTCAATTAAGTTCAGTCGCAGGCGGTCAAAAATCGTCAGTTTTCAGCCTAGCTTCGATCGCGTCGCTCGGCACACTGGTTTTACCGCCGGCTCGAAAGTTTCCCCGCGAAACGCTAGTATCCCAACATGCCGGTTGAGATCGCGCGTCGAGGCGCCGGACGAAAGTCTTCCACCGGGCGGCTCAAGAAAATCGCCCTCGCGATTCTGGGCTTAGTTGGACAAGCTGAAGCCGAGTTGAGTCTTGCATTGATTGGCAACTCCGAGATGCGCAAACTCAACGCCAAGTACCGTCGCAAGGATTATCCAACCGACGTATTGTCTTTTCCGATGGAAGTAGCGGGGCCGGCGGCAACGCGCTTGCTGGGTGACGTGATCATTTCCGTGGAGAAGGCCCGCGAGCAGGCCAAGGAACAGGACCGTACGCCGGATCAGGAGGTGGCGACTCTCTTGATTCACGGCATCGTTCATCTGCTCGGCTACGATCACGAGCGTTCGGCAAAGGACGCCCGCGTGATGAAACGGCTGGAGGATAAAATTTTTCGCCAGCTTTGTGAGCAGGGCCTAATAAAGGTATAATCATGGCAACGATATCAGATAGCACGCGTTCAGTGCCGGAAAGAGCCTAGATGTTAGAAGAAACTTCAGAGCAACTGACTCACCTGGAGGAGCGACTAGAGCTTTTGCGGAGGCGTCTTTGACGTCGACAGCAAGCAGAAGCGGGTCAATGAACTAAACCAGCTCACCACTCAGCCCGATTTCTGGAACGACGGCGAAAAAGCCCAAGGCATTTTAAAAGAGCAGTCTTCGCTCAAAGCTATCATTGAGGCCTGGGCCAAGCATCGCTCGGACCTCGAAGAAGCGCGCTTCTTTCTCGACGTCGCCAAGGACGAAAAAAGCGACGATGCCCTGTCCGAGGCCGCGGCGAAAGTCGCGGCCGTCGGCAAAGAGATGGCGCAGACCGAACTGACGCAACTACTCGGCGGCCCGGACGATCGCCGTAACGCGATCGTCACGCTTCATCCCGGCGCCGGCGGCACGGAGGCCCAGGACTGGGCCGAAATCCTGCTGCGCATGTATCTCCGCTGGTGCGACCGGCGCGGCTACAAGAAAGAAATTCTCGATTATCAGCCGGGCGAAGAAGCGGGCGTGAAGAGCGTTACTTTCAACGTGGCGGGAGACTACGCGTATGGGTATCTCAAAGCTGAAGCCGGGATTCACCGCCTGGTGCGCATCTCTCCCTTCGATGCCAACTCGCGGCGCCATACTTCGTTCGCTTCGGTGTTCGTTTACCCGGAAGTGGACGACGATATCAAAGTCGAAATCAACGAAGCGGACCTGCGGGTGGACACCTATCGCTCCAGCGGCGCCGGCGGGCAGCACGTCAATAAAACAGATTCCGCCGTGCGGCTTACCCATCTTCCCACCAACATCGTTGTCGCCTGCCAAAACGAGCGCTCGCAACACAAAAACCGTGCCATGGCGATGAAGATATTGAAATCGCGGCTCTACGACCTCGAAGTCGAAAAGCAAAAAGCGAAGATGCAGACCTATCACAAAACGAAAAAGGACATCGGTTTCGGCAGCCAGATCCGCTCCTACGTGCTTGCTCCGTACCGAATGGTCAAAGACCACCGCACCGATGTCGAGGTCGGCAATGCCGACGCGGTGCTCGACGGCGACATCGATCCGTTTATCGAAGCTTACCTGATGCAGGCCGATGACAATCCAAACTTCTAAAGTCGCTTTCCAGGATGGTTCTGGGCCTTCTAGCACGTAGTTCGCTGGCGCAATCGAACTCTGGTCTTCCGGCCCCGAACTTTAAGGCGATCGGCTTAAGCTCGTCGGTATTGACGTGTCGCGTCCATTTAATTAATCAAGTGAGTTTGACACTGCCGCGCTTTAACTTGATCTCGTAACCAAACAGATCGCTGCGGTAGAAACCCGCCGTGCGCAGAAGAAGTTTTTTCTTGTGCAAATAATTTCGCTCGACAAACAGCACCGGTGAGCCGGTGGGGATTTCCAAGTGCGCCGAAACCTGCTGATCCGCGAGTTTGGCGCTAACGATCAGCTTAAGGCCGACGATCTTGTTACCCAGACGGTCTTCGATGATGTTGGTGAGCGGCTGTTTGAGCAGCCGGTCTCTCGGAACCTTATCGAGCACGCGGGCGGGAACGTAGGAATTCACAAAAGCCAGGGGACGGCCGTACGCCATCCTGACCCGTGCGATCTTCGTGATCTTTTCATTCGAATCTAAGTTAAAATCTCGGCGTAACTCGGCCGCGGGCGTCATGGTGTCGATCCGCAGCACTTTGAAGCTCGTTCCTTCCGGATTGATGCTCACCAGATTTGCCGCGTCGATCTCGAGATTGATCGGCCGCTTGACCGGCCCGCTCCAGGTGACGAAAGTTCCTCTGGCGCGCTCGCGGCGCACCAAACCTTCACGGGTCAAGTCTGCGAGCGCTTGGCGAACCGTGATGACGCTGACGCTCAGGCGCCGCGCCAGATTTAGCTCGCCGGGCAGCTGGGATCCCGCGCGCCATTCGCCCGATAATATACTGTCGCGGATATCCGTCATGACTTTGAAGTAGAGCGGCACGGGGGAAGGAGAACTTCTAGCGAGGCGCATGTCGATTACCTAGCATCTGGCCGTAGCAGCCGATTTGACGGATCCTTGTAGCGACTACTTCTCGATCGTAAACAACCCAACGCAATCCCTCGATTCAGCGGCCGAGCCTGGAACTATGTTGCCTGTGCCTTTCTCTTCCTGAAGAATTTGGATATGGCTCAACGCGTCGGCGGCAACGATGCGCCCGATGGGGCCGATGCTGTAAGAGGCGTCGCAGACTTTTTTATCCGAATCCAGTATAAAATTCGTCGCGTGGATGATCTTTCTGCGCTCTTCCCAAAAGGCGCCGATCTTGTCGGCGTCTCTCGGTGCTTCGAGCCCATAGGCCACGGGAAAGGTGATCTGCAATTTCGACGGTCTCTCTCGCTTTATCCACAGGGTCGACGGGGAGAGCCACCACCTCGACATTTTCCTTTTTGAAGTCTTCGATATGCGACTGGTAGTCGGCCAACTGCCGCATACAGTACGGTCACCAACTGCCGCGATAGAAGATCAGCGCCGCATAATCGCCAGCGAGGTCCCGGGGAAGTCGAAGTGTTTGTCCGTCTACGGCTTGCACTTCGTAGTCAGGGAAGAGATCGCCAGCGTTGAGTTGTCGTGCCATGTGTCCTCCTGGAAAATTTAGTCATGAGTGAACTGTAACGGCTCCGTACCGTTCGCCGTTCATGGTTTGAGAGCTTCACTACGAACGGCTTGTGCCTTGACCGTTCACCCTGAGCCGGTCGAAGGGTTCCTCGAACTCAGACGCGAATCAAACGTTACAGTCCGCCAGTATTCGAATGCGCCCAGCGCCGCCGCCGAGCGATATTCGCGTCGTTTGACTCTTCGTTTGGCGAATCGCATGTTGACTGCTTATATGATTAGTAGTAGGAGGTCAATTGGTTTGTGTCGTTAGCGTGCTGTGTAAACTCGCCGCGGCGCGACAATTTTGATGCAGGAGGTTCTCATTATGGCGGAGCATTCAGCAGGGAAGAGCGAGCTGCCGGGAGGAATGCCCGGACGTCCTATTGGCACTGTACGTGTTGATATCACGCGCCAGGAGCACAAAACGTTCGAGGCGGTTTTCAAGACCGAGGATAAATCGTTTCAACGCATGATCGACGAACCAGAGATTCGCGGCGGCAAAGGTTCGGGTCCTACGCCGCTCGGCTATTTCGTCACCGGCGCGGCGTCGTGTCTGGTGATGCAGTACGCCAACGTTTTGAAGGAGAAACCGATGCCCGTGGAAAGCATCAAGATGCTGGCGCGGGCGTATAACGACCGCGAAGCGCGAGTATTCACCGACATGATCTACCAGGTCGATCTGACCGGGTCGCTATCCGAGGCGGATGCCGAAACGCTGGCGAAGGCGGCGAGCGAGCGCTGTTTCGTAGAAAACACAATGGCCAAGGCGATACCGATAACGACCGAAGTCCACCTGAACGGGAAAAAGGTAGTCACTTTTACCCGCGACACTTAGATCTATGAAACTGTACGATCTCGCCGGCGCGGCGGACGATTTGCGCTTCAGCCCCAACTGCTGGCGCATCAAGATGGCATTGGCACACAAGGGGCTCGCCGCCGAAACAGTTCCGTGGCGTTTCGTGGAAAAAGACCGGATCGCGTTCTCGGGACAGAAAGCTGTCCCGGTGCTCGTCGACGGCGATAAAACCGTTTCCGATAGCTGGGAGATCGCAAGGTATCTCGAAAGCGCCTACCCGGACAGGCCGAGCTTGTTCGGCGGACCGGCGGGCGAAGGATTGGCACTGTTCGTCAAGTTCTGGTGCGAGCAGATCCTGAATCGCCACATATTGAGAATTATTCTCCCGGAGCTGTTTGCCTGTCTACACGACAAGGATAAGGCTTACTTCCGCGAGTCGCGGGAAGCCCGCTTCGGCGCAACCCTTGAGCAGTACGCCTTGCCGCCCGAAGAAGGAGTTTCGCTGCTGCGTAACGCGTTATCGCCCATGCGCGCGTCCCTTCAGCGCCAGCCCTATCTGGCCGGCGCGGAGCCGACTTTCGCCGACTACATCGTGTTCGGCTCCTTCCAGTGGGCGCGTGCAGTCTCGCCGGTGGCTCTGGTGGAGGTCGGCGATCCGGTTTGCGAATGGCGTGAGCGTTTGCTTGACGCCTTTGGAGGGTTTGCCCGGAGCGCGCCAAGTTGCGGAGCCTGAGTTGGATTGAAAATCGTTCAAGGTTCAACGTCAGAAAGGATTGAGAAACCTTGAACCCGGAACATTGAACGTTGAACTCAGGAGTTCCGATTGGAGGAGAAGGAATGATCGATCTGTATTATTGGACTACGCCGAACGGGCACAAGATCACGATCTTCCTGGAAGAGGCCGGTCTACCGTATTCGATCAAGCCGGTCAATATTTCTACGGGCGAGCAGTTCGCGCCGGAGTTCTTGAAGATCTCGCCGAACAATCGCATCCCAGCGGTCGTGGATAACGAGCCGGCAGATGGGAAGGAGCCCCTCAGCGTTTTCGAGTCTGGCGCGATCCTCCAATATCTCGCTGAGAAGACCGACAAGTTTTTGCCGGCCGACGTGCGCCGTCGTAGCGACGTGATGCAGTGGCTATTCTGGCAGATGGGCGGACTCGGTCCGATGGCGGGACAAAACGGCCACTTCAACAATTACGCGCCGGAGAAAATACCGTACGCGATCAATCGTTATGTCAAAGAAACCGAGCGGCTCTACGGCGTGCTCGACGAGCGCCTTGACGGCCGTGATTTCATCGCAGGCGACTATTCCTCGCCGACATGGCCTGCTATCCCTGGATCGTGCCGCATGAACGACATGGGCAGAACCTCGACGAATTTCCCAATCTCAACCGCTGGTTCGCGACTATCAAGCAACGTCCCGCGGTGCAATGCGCCTACGCCATCGCAGAGTTGATCAACACCAAACCGACGGTCAACGAGGCTTCTAAGTCGATCCTCTTCGGACAGGGACGGCGGTCGGTCGGATAGGCTTGATCTCTGTTAGTTCCCGCTAGGGGGTGAGTTGAACAAAATTGGATAACGGTGGTAAAAGAAATCGGGAGAGAAGCTATGAACGAAACTGATCGGAGCGCGGAGAAACTTCTGGGCACTTACGTTTTTACCGGTCAGATGTCCAGCAAGGGGTATCGTCTCAACAAGTTTTTTCACTCATTGACCAAACCGGAGAACCGCGCCGCGTTCAAAGAAGACGCTGAACGACTTATGGATCGCTTCCAGCTCACCGATTGGGAAAAGCAAATGATCCGGGAGAAAAACTGGCTCGCCCTGGCGCGGGATGGCGGCGCTAATATCTATGTCATGTACAAGATGGGCGCGGTAACGGGCGACAGCCTTCAGCACATCGGCGCGGCGTTCCGCGGCGAAAGCTTGGAACAATTCATGGAGAGCCGAAAAGTGAAAGGAGCGACCTGATATGGCTCAAATCGTCGCGGGTATCGGCAGTTCGCACGTACCAGCGGTGGGCGCCGCGTTCGACCAGGGCAAACAGGACACGCCCGAATGGAAGCCGTTGTTCGACGGCTATCGGCCGGTCATGCAATGGCTGAATCAGGCGCACGTTGATCTCGCTATTTTTATCTACAACGATCACGGCACGGATTTCTTTTTCGACAAATACCCCACCTTTGCCATGGGCGTAGGCAATGAGTTTGCGATCGCTGACGAAGGCTGGGGAAAACGTCCGCTCGGTCCGGTTCCCGGCGATCCGGAGTTTTCATGGCACGTAGCCCAATCGCTCATCGTCGAAAGTGAGTTCGATGTGACGGTTTGCCAGGAAATGGCGCTCGATCACGGCCTGCTCACGCCGCTGCCGCTTTTGTGGTCGCACAAGCCCCATTGGGCGATCAAGGTACTGCCCATTTTCGTAAACGTAATTCAGCATCCGTTGCCCACTGCACGGCGTCTCTGGAAACTCGGCAAAGCGTTGCGCAAAGCGGTGGAGAGTTATCCAAAGGATGTTCGGGTTGCCGTTATCGGCACGGGTGGTTTATCGCACCAATTGCACGGAGAACGGTTCGGTTTCCGCAACGAGCAGTGGGACCTTGAGTTTATGGATCGCATCGTCCGCGACCCGGAGAGCTTGGTGGATATTTCCCATCATGAGTACATGGCCCGTGGCGGCGCTGAAGCCGTGGAAATGATCATGTGGCTGGGCATGCGTGGCGCGATGTCAGCTGAGGTCAAACTCGTGCACAAAAATTACTATGCGCCGATGCTTACGGGTATGGGGCTGCTGCTTTTGGAAGACGCGATTACCCCCGCAGCATCCTGAAGTTGAAGGTCTATTCATCTGCGTCGAATATCGGTTGTTGCCCTTGGTCATGGCGGATTTATTGAGTGATTTAAGGCAAAAGGTTGCCATCGCGATTCGCGTTTTGGCGATGCAGGAGTGCGTGACGGACATCATGGGCCATGTGTCGGCGCGCATACCCGACACGAGCGAAATGTTCATTCGCTGCCGAGGCGGCAACGAGCGCGGGTTGATTTACACCGATGTTCAGCAAATCCGCCGGATAAACTTCACGGAAAAAAGCGGCGCTATGCTGGACGGTTTCATGGTGCCCCTCGAAGTGCCGATTCACGGCGAGATCTACAACGCTCGGCCGGAGGTGAACGCCATCGTGCATGCCCATCCCTACGCCACACTGATCTGCGGCATCGCAGAATTGAAATTTCGGCCGATTGTCGGTGCTTACGATCCGGCAGTTCTTGCGATCGCCGCAAGCGGCGTGCCTATTTATGCGCGGTCCGTCCTAATCAACAGCACGGCGCTGGCGTCGGAACTCATCGCCGCGATGGGAACAAAAAATTGCTGTCTCATGAAAGGACATGGTATCACGACCGTAGGACCGAGCGTGGAGGCGGCCACTCTCGTTGCCTTGCGATTGGAGAAACTGGGGCAAATTACGCTGGACCTTTCTCGATTGGGAAAATCTACCGATATCTCCCGGGAAGATCTAAATTTCTTCGATGGCGTGATCAAACTGGGACTTTCCGGCATCCTTCCGGAAGGTGATAAATGGATCTGGCTGCACTTCGTGGAGCTGCTGCGAAACCGTGTCGGTATTCCGGCAGACTTCGATGTCAAAGATTCTATTTAAGTGCGGCTAAAAACATCCACGCAACCTTCGAAATAACACGAACGCTGTAGAGGAGGAATAATCAATGCCATGGATCAAAATTATTCCCGAGCATGAGGCCGAAGGCGAGCTCAAAGAGGTCTATCGTAAGATCCGTGAGCAGCGCCAGGGTGAAAAGATCAATCGGGATCGCGATGCGTCAGCCAGTGGCCCGCCTATTAGCCCGCCGATGCTTCACAGTCTCAATCCCAAAGCGATGTGGCATACCGCTGAGCTGATGTGGGAGATCATGCGCGGGGAGTCTCGTCTGACCACGGCGCAGCATGAAATGATCGCCACGGTAACTTCCGCCGCGCTCAACTGCCGATTCTGAACCGTCGCCCACGCAGAGTTTCTGCGTCAAGAGGGTGGCGACGATCTGGCGGTGGAGCAGGTGAAATCGGATTGGCGCGAGATGGAGTTAATGCCGGCTGAGTATGCGATGCTGGAGTATGCCGAGAAATTGACCTTGACGCCTAGTAGCATGCGTGAGGAAGACGTACAAAAACTCCAGGACGCAGGCTGGACCGATCGCGATATCCTCGATATCGTTCACGTGTGCGCATACAACTTTCGGGTGCGGGTAGTGGATGGGTTGGGCTTGGAGGTCGCGGATTGGCAGATACAGCGCGCTCGCGCGGGTTCGGAGCGGGCGAGTAAATTGGCGCACGAGCGCGGTGTCGCGCTGCCGTCTGATCCTTGGAAGATTCGTTAAAGGACAAAACGATGAGTTTCATCAAAGTAATTCACGAGTCTGAGGCGACAGGCGAAGTGAAAGCTGTTTACGAGAGGACGCTCGCCGGACTTCGACCATCGGTACGCCAGAGGAGAGGGAACAAGCTTCCTCCCATCGTGAGAATCTTTGGCCTCTGTCCACCGTTACTTGAAGCTCGGGTCGGGTTTGACAAAGGTATTTACCAGCCCGGTACCTCCGGCCTGGGGCGTCGGAAAGAAGAACTCATTGCGACGCAGGTGGCGCACTCAGCGGCTGCCGATTCTGAGGCATCGGTCACGGAGAGTTTCTCCGTGTGGATGGCAAGATGGCGGTAGAGGAGGTCGCCAAGGTGATTTCCAACTGGCGCGAGGCCGATCTGGACGATCAAGAGAAAGCGATGCTGGCGTTCACCGAAAAGTTTACCTTGGCGCCGAGCCAAATTACTAACGCGGATATCGAAGCGCTGCGTGAGGCGGGGTTTAGCAACGAGCAAATTCTCTCCATCGGTTTGGGCCGGCTATAGAAACTGGGTAGACCGCATCGCCGATCTGCTCGGCGTCGAGGAAGAGAAGTTCGACTTTCCCGAGGAAATTTTGCAAGCCTTCGGTGTGACTCGCGAACGGCTTAAGACCTCGCTCTACATGGATGTCCAACGAGCCGCTTGCGCATGGTCACAGGAAAAAAATTTGAAGATCTGCTCGGCCCGGCTCCCGGCGCGCTCGAAGCCGATACGGCCATGCGCCGCCTGCTCGTCGAACAATTGACGCCGCGCCTGTACAGTTTGATCGGTGTTGTGGTTGCCGGTTGCCTGCGTTGCGAGGTTTTTACCGACGATTTGCGAGGGCCGTTGGACCAATCTTTCGCCGTCCAGGCGGCGCGCGATTGGCGCGCGCTCGGTCTTACCGAGGAGGAGAAGGCGGTGCTGGAGTACGCGGAGAAAGGCACGATGGACGAAACCTCGGTGCGGCGGCGGGATGTCGACGCGCTGCGCGCGGCCGGTCTCGGCGACAAAGAGGTTTTGCTGATCGCGACGGCGATCGCGTATCACAATTACGCGATTCGCATGGCGGCGGCATTCGATGTGCTGCCGAACTGAGCATAGTCCTAAGAATGTAAGCGGAAACGACGAAGACGGAGGAAGTTTTTTATGCGCGGTATCACTCCTAGACGGGAGCAAGGCATGGCCGACCCGGTATTGGCCGAGATGGTTCGTGCCACTGGGGCGACCGAGTCCCGCCATTACGCGGCGGTGAAGCCGACCATCCAAGCCTATCGCGCCAGTTGGGTGAAGCTGGCGCCGTATCGTGATGGTCCCGTGAATTCGCAGCGGGTAGCGGTCAGCGATCCGGCGGCGATGGCCGCGCAGGTCAAGGCGAAAGCAATGGAGTTGGGCGCGAACATGGTCGGGGTCTGCCGCTTGCAGCCGCATATGATCGATCTTGGCTCGGATGTGCCTCATGAGTTCGTGATCGCGTGCTGCGCGGCGGAGGATTATGAAAAGGTCACTGAGGGGGCCGACGCAGTAGAGGAAGAAGCGATGCGCACATACGCGAAGTGCACCGAGATCGCCACGGCGCTAGCTGCGTACGTGCGCGAGATGGGATATCCGGCGATCGCTCACCATAACGGCGCCAGTGAGGTGCAGGCGATTCCGATTTTCTACCAGGTCGGTTTCGGCGAGCTCGGGCGCCACGGCAGCTTGATCAACGAAAAATACGGCGCGAGTTTTCGTCCGGGTTTCGTGACGACGGATTTGCCGATGGTGGAGGACCAACCCCGGGAATTCGGCGTTCAGGATTTCTGCATGAACTGCAACGTCTGCCAGCGCAACTGCCCGGGCGACGCGATACCGCAGGATCATGTCCTCACGCACGGCATTAAACGTTGGCTGATTGATTTGGAGAAATGCTATCCCTACTCGCGCCTGCGCGACGAGTACTGTCATCTTTGCGTCGACGCCTGTCCGTACATCGTGAAGTCCCATCCCGAGACCTATAAAGCGTTTATGAAAGAGCGCAAGCACGTGGGCTACAAAACACCGAAGACGTATTAAACTCTTATGGAAAAACTTTACGTCAACGAAATCGGTCCCGATGGCGCCGTCAGCACCGTAGGGTTGTTTTATTCGCGGCCCGAGGCCCAAAAGATCGTCGAGATGCTGCGCGCCAATCCGGATCGAACCAGCTATCGGTATGAAATCGTCGAAGCGGTCAGACACATCTTGTCCGAGAAGCAAGCGCGTCGGGCCACGGCCGGTCAAAAGGAGTAACCATGCCCTATATCAAAATCGTGCCGCCGGCCGAGGCCACGGGCAAGCTCAAGGAGGTCTACGAATCCGGTTCGGGACCCTCGGCGGCGCGCGGCAAGGTTTCCATGATCCGCCAGGTGCAGAGTCTCAATCCCGACAACCTCGCAGCCTGGCGCGAGCTCGATGTCGGGATCATGCGTGGAGAATCGCGAATCACCCGGCGGCAGCGGGAGATGATCGCCACCGTGGTATCGGCGACCAACAAATGTAGCTATTGAATGACCGCTCACGGAGAGGCTCTCCGTGCCGAGTCCAGAGATGATCAACTGGTGGAAGGAGTGAAGCAGGATTATACCCGCTTGGAGTTATCGCCGGGCGAACGCGCGATGTTAGACTATGCAGTGAAACTGACGGTCGCGCCTTCTACCGCGAGCGAGGAGGACATTAATAAACTCAGAAGGCGCGGATTTGATGACCGCGACATTCTGGATATCATTCATGTCATCTGTCTCTACAATTTTAATGACCGGCTGGCCGATGCCACGGGCATATCGGATCACGATTTTCTTTATGGGTGAAAACGCCCGGGCCGTTGATGGGAATTTTGACTGAGGTAACCATGAAAAAGATTGTCCAAGCCGTCGTCGTTGCACTGGTGTTTATTTTTTCGACTCACGCGCGGGGTGCGGACGGGCTCATTACTGTCAAGAGTCCGCATAGCTCGAAGGACACGATGGATCGCCTAGAAACCGTTGCTAAGCAGAAAGGCATGATGGTATTTGCGCGCATCGATCACGCCGCCGGAGCGGCGAAAGTAGGGAAGAAGCTGCGCTCAACTGAGTTGTTGATTTTTGGTAATCCACAGGGAGGCACTCCATTCATGGAATGCAGCCAAACAGTTGGCATCGATCTTCCACTCAAGGCACTCGTCTGGGAGGATGCATCCGGACAGGTATGGCTCGGCTACAACGATCCTGAATTCTTAGCAAAACGCTATAACGTATCGCAGTGCCCGGCTGTGGAAAACATACGGAAGGCACTTGCTGGTTTTGTTCAAATAGCCGTCTCAAAGTGACGGGAGAACACCTTTAAGAGGCAGCCGCAGCCATATGTAGGGGTAAGGCTGGAGCGGCGAAGGGCGTGCTCAGACGAGATCGATCCGTTTATCGAAGCTTACCTGATGCAGGCCGATGAGCCGGCCGGTGCTTAGCGCCATTTCCTGCCGGCAATTCCGGAACTTTTTTGCATCTTCCGTCGTTTTCTCGACATCTAAATCGGTCGGCCCGTGAGGTGCGCCGATATATTGCGTGTTTGTGGGGAAGATGGTTGTCTGTGAGCACCGAGGTCGATCGCAGGAGGCGTGATGGAGGGAGAAACAGTGGGCAGCGGCAAAGCTAAGGAAAATGTCATCGATCATGAGGCCGCGGTATTACAACGCTACGGCGAGGCCGCCCGGGAAGTGGAGCCCTGTCTCTGTCTTCCGGTCAGCTACGACCGGGCTCTGCTGAAAGTCATTCCGGACGAAATCATCGAGAAAGACTACGGCTGCGGCGATCCGTCGCGCTACATTCGCGAAGGCGAAACCGTTCTCGATCTTGGCTCCGGCAGCGGCAAGGCCTGCTACATCATTTCGCAAGTCGCTGGGCCGCGCGGCAAAGTCATCGGCGTTGATTTCAATCCGCCGATGCTCGAGCTGGCGCGCAAGTATCAAAGCTCGATCGGCGAAAAACTGGGTTATCATAACGTCGAATTCCGCCGCGGCAAGATTCAAGACCTCAAAACCAATCTGGAATTGATCGATCGGTATCTAGGAAAAAATCCGGCAAGCTCCGTCGGCGATTTGGCCCGGCTGGAAGATTTTCAAAACAAGATCCGGAGCGAGCAGCCGCTGGTGGCGGACGAATCCATCGACGTAGTCGTTTCCAACTGCGTGCTCAACCTGGTGCGTCCCGAAGACAAGCGGCGGCTGTTCGCCGAGATGTACCGCGTGCTCAAGCGCGGCGGCCGCGCAGTGATCTCCGACATTGTCAGCGACGAGGCGGTGCCAGAGCACCTGGCCAACGACCCGGATCTTTGGAGCGCGTGCGTCTCGGGAGCGTTCCAAGAAGAGGAATTCTTGCGCGCTTTCGAAGAGGCCAAGTTCCACGGCATCCAGATTGAAGACCTGCGCGGCGAAGCTTATCAGACCGTCGAAGGCATCGAGTTTCGCGCGATTACAGTGACGGCCTATAAGGGCAAAGAAGGGCCGTGCATCGAGCGCAACCAGGCCGTCATTTACCGCGGTCCGTGGAAGCAAGTGGTCGACGACGACGGCCACACGCTGGAGCGCGGCGCGCGCGCGGCGGTGTGCGACAAAACATTCAAGCTTTACGCGCAACCGCCCTACGCCGGTCAATTCATCCTGGTGCCGCCGCGGGATGAAGTCGCGATGGAAAACGCCGGCGCATTCGACTGCGCGCGCGACCACAAGCGCGACCCGCGCGAGACCAAGGGAGCGGGGTTCAAGGCGACTCAATTATCCGGCAGTGTTTGCGGTCCGGGCTCCAGTTGCTGTCCGTGATTATGCGAACATCGGAAAGGGGACAAACATCGGAAAGGGGACAGGCAACTTTTCTGAAAAGCTAAAAGTAGCCAGTCCCCGTTAGATTTTCATGCAACCGTTTGCTGAAAAACTTCATCTAGCGGGCGACGATTTCAAACGACGCGCGGTCGACATCCTCCAGGTCAACCTCGGTCGCTACTGCAATCTCGCCTGCATTCACTGCCACGTCGAGTCGGGTCCGACGCGCAAGGAGATGATGAGCCGGGAGAATGTCGAAGCGGTGTTGGGCTTTCTTGGCCGCACGGATATTCCGACTTTGGATATCACCGGCGGCGCGCCGGAGTTGCATCCCGACTTCGATCACTTGGTCGCGTCGGCGCGCCGGCTCGGACGCCACGTGATGGACCGCTGCAATTTGACGGTCATCTTCGAGCCCGCCAAGGAGTACCTGCCGGAGTTTTTCAAGCAGCATGAGATCGAGCTGGTTTGTTCCCTGCCCTGCTATTCGCAGGAGAACGTCGACAAACAGCGCGGCAAAGGCACATTCGATTTGAGCATTCGCGCCCTGCAGCGACTGAACGAGATCGGTTACGGTCAACCGGACAGTGGCTTGGTTTTGAATCTCGTCTACAACCCAGTCGGTCCGCACTTGCCGCCGCCGCAGGAAAGGCTGGAGCAGGACTACAAGCGAATCCTCAACGAGCAGTTCGGCATCGTGTTCAATCATCTCTTTTGTCTCACGAACATGCCGATCACGCGCTACGCGACCCATCTGAAGCTGCGCGGCGAGTACGACTCCTATATGAACCTTCTGGAGAGCAGCTTTAACCCGTCCACACTGGGCCAGGTAATGTGCCGTAATCTCATCAGCGTCGGTTGGGAGGGTTCGGTGTACGATTGCGATTTTAATCAAATGCTGGAGCTGCCCCTCGCTGACAACGACGGCAACCGGTTGGATATCGCGTCGCTGACGGTTGAGCAGGTGGCACGGCGAAAAATCATCATCGACAACCACTGCTACGCCTGCACCGCCGGCTCGGGCAGCAGCTGCGGCGGTGCTTTAACTTGAGTTCACGGAGAAAAATTGTCTTACTGGCCTGCCATTATCGTCGGCGCAACCTTACTGGTTGCTTACGCCAACGGTGCCAACGATAACTTTAAAGGCGTCGCCACTCTCTTCGGCAGCGGTGCAACCGATTATCGCAAGGCGCTGGGGTGGGCGACTCTCACGACTCTGGCCGGCTCGGTCACGGCATTTTTTTTCGCTACCGGGCTGATTTCAACTTTCCAGGGAAGAGGCCTGGTGCCGGTGATTCTGATGGGCTCGCGTCCGTTCCTCGCGGCGGTGATTTTGGGCGCCGCGTCCACCGTGCTGCTGGCGACGAAACTCGGCATCCCGATTTCCACGACTCACAGTCTGACCGGCGCGTTCTTGGGCAGCGGTTTGGTCGCGGCAGGGTTCCAGCTCGGCTTTCAGACGCTCTTGACGAGTTTTTTTCTACCGCTGCTGGTGAGCCCGCTACTCTCGATAATGTGCGCCCTATTGGCTTACCCGCTGCTGGTCCGTGCGCTTAGCTCTGCCGGTCTTACCAAAGAAAGTTGCGTTTGCATCGGCAGCGAAACCGCTCCCACTGCTGCTACTCCCGAAGGAGTTATCATGGCGCAAGCGGTACCGGGGCTGCGCGTGCTTATCGACAGTGAAACGGCTTGTGCGCGGCAACTCTCCGGCGCGGTGCTCGGCATCACCGGCAGAAAATTGCTCGATTATGGCCACTTCTTAAGCGCCGGCACTGTCAGCTTCGCCCGCGGTCTCAATGACACGCCGAAGATCGTCGCGCTGGCTCTAGTCGCCGGCGAAATCGACCTGGCCTGGTCGGTCGGCCTGGTCGCGATCGTCATGGCGCTCGGCGGCTTGATCAACGCCAAGAATGTTGCCGAGACGGTCAGCAAGCGCATCACGGGGATGGAACCCGATCATGGCTTCTTGGCCAACCTAATCACGAGTTTTCTGGTAATCTTCGCTTCTAAATGGGGGCTGCCGGTTTCGACTACGCATGTATCCTGCGGCGCGCTATTCGGCATCGGCATGGCAAACGGCCAGGCGCGCTGGAGCGTCATACGCACGATTGTTCTGGCCTGGGTGCTAACGCTGCCGCTTGCTGCTTTCCTGGCGGCGGGATTCTTTGTCTGTTGCGAGATGTTAATGCCCGCCTGATTGCCGTAGTTCGGATTTGAAGGACTGACCGGCATCATAGCGGCGTCAACTCGCGTCTTACTGTCAATGAAGCTGGACACATCTGAGGAATCGGCATGAAGGCAATCAAGATCCTTCTCATCGTGGTTCTGCTGATCGCCATTGGCATCGGTTTTATCTCTCTTCCGGTTCGGCACTGGTTCATGTTGCTGCAACACTACGTGCAATCGCTCGGCGCCATTGGCCCGGTAGTCGTGGTCCTGGCCTACATGGTATCGACGGTCTTGTTCATTCCGGGAAGCGCCATCACGGTGGGTGCCGGGACTCTATTTGGCCTAAAGACCGGTTTGTTCGTTGTATTGGCCGGGGCTAATTTGGGCGCGCTCTGTTCTTTTTTGCTGGCGCGCACCTTTTTGCGCGAAAAAGTCGCTCGCTGGGCGGAGAACAATCCGAAGTTTGGATCCCTGGACCAGGCTATCGGCAAACAGGGATTCAAGATGGTTTTACTGACGCGGCTAAGCCCGGTTTTCCCCTTCGTTCTGCTCAACTATTTTCTGGGTCTGACCGGTGTACGAACTGGCGCTTACGTACTGGCTAATTTAATCGGCATGCTGCCGGCGACGTTTCTTTTTGTTTACATCGGCGCGGCGGCGCGCGACGCGCTGGCTGGACAGGTGGATGCTTCGGCCGGATTCTATCAGCAAGTTTTGAAATACATCGGATTGCTGGCGACCGTTGCCGTAGTGGTTGTCGTCACTCGCATTGCGCGCAAGGCGTTGCGCGAAGCCGAGCAACGCGAGGGAGGCAGTACGGTTACCGGCAAGCCGCGTCTCGACCCGCATCACCAGCCGCCATCGTTCGAAACAATGATGATCGTCGATGACGCGCATGACCGGCGGCTCATAGAGAACTGTCACCCCCCCCATTGGACCAACCCTACGCCGGCGCGAAAGTACAACCTGGTCGTGATCGGCGGCGGTACCGCTGGGTTGGTCAGTGCCGCGGGGGCGGCCGGACTGGGCGCCAAGGTGGCGCTCGTTGAACGAAACCTTTTGGGTGGCGATTGCCTCAACGTCGGTTGCGTGCCTTCAAAAGGGGTAATCCGCGCGGCGCGCGCGGCTCATGACGCGCGCAATGGGACAAAATTTGGCGTTCAGATGACCTGTGCGCCGGCCGTTGCGTTTGCTACAGCTATGGAACGGATGCGTAAGCTGCGCGCCGGGATCAGCGGCCACGACTCGGTGGAGCGGTTCAGCAAGCTCGGCGTCGATGTTTTCATTGGCAACGGTCGCTTTGCCGGTGCCAGCGCGATTGAGGTGGATGGCCAGCGTCTCGAGTTCGACCGCGCGGTCATCGCCACCGGCGCGAGGGCCAGCGAATTGGCGATTCCCGGTTTGCGGGACGCCGGCTATTTCACCAACGAGACGATCTTTACATTGACCGAATTGCCGCGGCGGTTGACCGTCGTCGGCGCGGGGCCAATCGGCTGCGAGCTGGGACAAAGTTTCCAGCGTTTCGGCAGCCAAGTTACTTTGCTAACTGACGGTGTCGAGATATTGCCCAAAGAAGACCGCGACGCCGCAGCCATCGTGCGCCGGCAAATCCAACGGGACGGCGTGCGTATCGTCACCGGAGGCAAAATTCAGCGCGCTGCGAGAAACCACCAGGAAAAGACCCTCACGGTTACGATCGGAGAGTCGACGATGGAAATGCCTTGCGATGCGATTCTAGTGTCTATCGGGCGCACGCCAAATCTGGAAGGCCTCGGGCTGGATGCCGCCGGAGTTGACTACACGGCCAGGGGCGTGGAAGTCGATTCCCGGTTGCGCACTTCGAACGCGCGGGTATTTGCCGCCGGCGATATCTGCTCGCGCTTCAAGTTCACTCACGCCGCCGATGCCATGGCCCGCATCGTCATCGCCAACGCTTTGTTCTTGGCTCGGCGCAAGGTGACCGATTTAGTCATTCCCTGGTGTACCTATACCGATCCGGAAATCGCTCATGTCGGATATTACGAGAAAGATGCCAAAGCGGCGGGATTCGACGTCGTGACGATTACGGAATCCATGAGCCATGTCGACCGGGCGATTCTTGACGGCGAAGACGAGGGTTTCGCCCGGGTTCACTATGATACCAAAAGCGGTCAGATCCTCGGCGGCACGATCGTGGCGCGTCACGCCGGTGAAATGCTCGGCGAGTTGACCCTGGCGATGGTCGCCAAGCAAAGTGTTGCGGTACTGTCCTCGACGATTCATTCTTATCCGACGCAAGCCGAAGTGCTGCGCAAAATCGGCGACGCTTACATGCGCACGAAGCTGACGCCGACGGTGAAAAAGTTATTCAGCAAATGGTTGGCGTGGCGGCGTTGAAGAAAGTGAGGAGTGAAGGTGAGGAGTCAGGAGTCCGCGATGCGAATTGCATGGAGGGCAACGCTTGCAAGCGTTGCCCTCTTGTTTGGGCAAGCTTCGGTTCAGGCGGCGCCGAAAGCAGAGCTGTGGGCGCGCTGGCAAAAGCACGACGCCGGCAGCACGCATAAAATCGACCATGGCACTTGGGACAGATTTCTCAAACAGTTTGTCATTGCGCCGCATCCGTCCGGCATCCATCGCGTGCGCTATCAAGCCGTGCAGCCGGAAGATCTGCGCAATCTAAAAAATTACCTGCAGTCGATGCAAGCCGTAGCGGTTTCCAGTCATAACCGGGCGGAGCAAAGAGCCTATTGGATCAACGTCTATAACGCGCTGACCGTCGACGTGATCCTGGCGCGCTTCCCGGTGGCATCGATTCGCGACATCAACATTTCGCCGGGATTCTTGACGCGCGGCCCGTGGGGCGCCAAGCTGTTCGGCGTCGAAGGCGAGAGACTTTCGCTCGACGATATCGAGCATCGCATTTTGAGGCCGATCTGGAAGGACAGCCGGGTGCACTACGCGGTCAACTGCGCCAGCCTGGGCTGCCCCAATTTGCAGCCGCTCGCCTTTACCGGTGAAAACACGGAAGCGTTGTTGGAGAAGTCCGCGCGCGAATTCGTCAACCACCCGCGCGGCGTCTCGATTCAAAACGGCCGGCTTCGGGTTTCGAGCATTTACGTCTGGTTTCAGGAGGATTTTGGCCGCGACGCCGAGGATCTGATGGAGCATTGGCAGAGGTACGCCAATCCAAAGTTGGCCGGCGCGCTGGAAAAATATAGCGGCGGCCTGGCTCATGATTATGACTGGCGGCTGAACGGCGCGGAGCCTTAGGGGAGGGGGTTTCAAACCCTCCCTATATCAATTGCGTGCAACTGCTAAAATGAAGACTTCCGTAATCCTGCCGGTTCTTAACGAAGAAAAAACCATTGCGGCGACACTGCGCGCGCTCGTTCAACTCGCGCCGCATGAGATCATCATCGTCGACGGTGGCAGCGGCGATCGCACGGCCGAGATTTGCCGTTCGTTTAGTGTCAAGGTTCTGACCTCGGAGCGCGGCCGAGCGCCGCAGATGAATTACGGCGCGCGCCAAGCGAGCGGCGACGCTCTGCTGTTCTTGCACGCCGATACACGCTTGCCGCAATCCGCCTTTGACGATATTACGATGGCACTCGACAAGTCCGGCTATGTCGGCGGGCGCTTCGATGTCGAGTTGGAGGGCGGGCACTGGATGCTGAAGATCGTCGGCGCTCTGATCAATTGCCGTTCGCGCGCCACCAAGGTCGGCACCGGCGATCAGGCAATTTTCGTGCGCCGCGAAGTGTTCGAGCGCATCGGCGGCTACCCGGAGATTCCCTTGATGGAAGACATCGCTTTGTGCCGGACGCTCAAGCGCCGCGGCGACATTGCGTGTTTGCGCAGCCGGGTGGTGACGTCGGCGCGGCGTTGGGAGAGCGACGGAGTGTGGCGCACGATTCTGCGCATGTGGGCGCTCAAATTTCTCTATCTCGCCGGCGTGCCGCCGGCGCGCTTGAAGCAATTTTATGCCGACACGCGCTAACGCGCTGGCGGTGATGGCCAAGGCGCCGATTCCCGGCATGGTCAAAACGCGCCTTGTGCCGCCGTTGACCAACGATCAGGCGGCGGAGCTCTCGGGCGCATTGCTGGCGGATTTGCTCGATCATGTGCAGAACCTGAGCGGCGCGGAGCGCTATCTTTTTTTTGCGCCGGATTATGCCGCCGCTTTGATGAGTGATCTTGCCGGCGCAAGATTTCATCTCCTGGCGCAGCGCGGCGCTGATCTGGGCGCGCGCATGCAAGGCGTGTTCACTGACCTATGGGCGCGCGGTTATCGCAGAATCGTGCTCATCGGCGGCGACCTGCCGGGTTTTCCGTTAAATGTTTTGGAGCAGGCATTCGCTTGGCTGGATACACCGGCACAGCGTGTGGTTTTGGGACCGAGCCGGGACGGCGGCTATTACCTCGCCGGCATGAACTCGCTGGCATTAGAAATTTTTGCCGGCATGACGTGGAGCCATAGCCGGGTTCTTAGCGACACTCTGGAGAAAATCAAGTCGCTTCGCGTCGAGGCGATGCAACTGCCGCTGTGGTTCGACGTCGACACGCCCGCCGATCTGGCACAACTGCGGCAGTTGGTGCTCTCCTCCGGAGAATCGATGAAAAATACCGCCGCAGTGTTGCGACAGATAACTTTTTATTAAACAATTTATTATTCGACGGAGCTTGGTTATGCTAACCATGTGGGGCTTTACGCGGAGGAGATCAGTCATCGCGGCGAAGCGTTGGGCAACTTTCCGCAAGCCCTCACGCATCTCGGGCTGATCAGCGCCGCGTTCAATCTTGACCGTGTTCTGGCCGGAAGGAAGTGATAGACTAATCATGTGAAACTGACGCGCCGCGGCGCGCGGTGTAAGTGGCGGTTGCCGGGGAGACCATTTTTTATGAGTCAATCAACGGAACAGTTATGCATTAACTCGATCCGCGCCCTGTCGATGGACGCGGTGCAACAGGCGAACTCGGGGCATCCGGGCGCGCCCATGGGTCTCGCGCCTGCGGCGTATGTGTTGTGGACACGCTTCCTCAGACATAATCCGAGCAATCCCTCCTGGCCGGACCGTGATCGTTTCGTCCTATCGGCGGGCCATGCATCGATGCTGCTTTACAGCATGCTTTATCTTACCGGCTACGACGTCCCGCTCGAACAGATCAAACAATTTCGCCAGTGGGGAAGCCGCACCCCCGGCCATCCCGAACGCGAGATGACGCCCGGCGTGGAAACGACCACCGGTCCGCTCGGCCAAGGCTTCGGCAACGGTGTCGGCATGGCGATCGCCGAAGCTCATCTGGCGGCGCGCTACAACCGGCCGGGGTTCGAGATCATCAACCACTTCACCTACGCAATCGTCAGTGACGGTGATTTGATGGAAGGCGTGGCCGCGGAAGCGGCCAGTCTCGCCGGCCATTTAAAATTGGCCAAACTGATTTATTTGTATGACAGCAATCGAATTTCGCTCGCCGGCGCCACCGATCTTAGTTTTACGGAAGATTGCGCGAAACGGTTCGTGGCCTACGGCTGGCACACGGAGTCCGTCGAGGACGGCAACGACGTGGCTGCGATCGACCGCGCGCTCGGCGCGGCGCGCGACGAGAGGTCCCGGCCTTCGTTGATCTTACTGCGCACTCACATCGGTTACGGATCGCCCGGGAAGCAAGATACTTTTGAAGCGCACGGTTCGCCGCTCGGGGCAGAGGAAGTCAAACGCGCCAAGCAACAGCTCGGCTGGCCGCCCGAGCCGCCTTTTTTTGTGCCGGATGACGCGCTGGCGCATTTTCGCGCGGCGGTTGGGAAGGGCCGGGAGGCCGAAGCCGAGTGGCAAAAGCGCTTCTCCTCGTACGCCGAAAAATTCCCCGAGCTCGCCAGAGAGATCGAGCAAGTCATCAGCGGCGCGTTGCCCGCCGGTTGGGATGAGTCGATCCCCGATTTTCCCGCCGATGCCAAAGGCGTCGCTACCCGGGCCGCATCCGGGAAAGTTCTCAACGCCATCGCAGCGAAGGTGCCGACATTGATCGGTGGTTCGGCGGATCTGAATCCGTCGACGTTCACGGTGCTGCCGAAGCTCGGTGACTTCGAAAGCCCGCAGAGAACGTTTACCGATAGGCAGGGCGCAGCGGGCGGCGGGTGGGACTACGCCGGGCGCAATCTCCATTTCGGTGTCCGCGAGCACGGCATGGGCGCGGCGCTGAACGGCATGGCGGCGCACGGCGGCATTATCCCGTTCGGCTCGACCTTTCTCATCTTCTCCGATTATATGCGTCCGTCGATTCGACTCGCGGCCCTGATGGAGCTGGGCGTGATCTACGTTTTCACTCACGACAGCATCGGTGTCGGCGAAGATGGGCCCACCCATCAACCGGTGGAACAATTGGCCGCATTGCGTGCCATACCGCGCCTGATCGTTATTCGCCCCGGTGACGCCAACGAAACCGCGGTGGCGTGGCGGGTCGCGATTGAAAGTCGCGCTTGTCCGGTGGCATTGGCGCTCACCCGGCAAAACGTGCCGACTCTCGACCGCAGCG
>JBOHVN010000347.1:0-31817 GCA_050735675.1 Binatia bacterium
TCAGGACTGGCTCTGAGCCCCGTCGAAGGACTCCGAGTGGGTTTTTCAGCAACCTCCCAGCGTTGAATCCGAATCCGACACTCAAGACGCGAGACGAGGATTGACTTAAACTAATCTGAGGTAACACATGAACTCTCGGCAACTGCTCAAGCAACTGCTGCGGCGCGACCAATTATTGGTCGCGCCGGGGTGTTTCGACGGGCTTTCGGCTCGGCTCGTCGAGGAAGCGGGATTCGAAGCCGCCTATTTGAGCGGCGGCGCGGTCGCCCGCAGCATGGGTATACCCGACCTCGGCTTGGTCACCATGTCGGAAACGATCGAGCGCGCCGCCCAGGTCGTATCCGCGGTCAAACTTCCCATTATCGCCGATGCCGACACTGGCTACGGCAACGCCGTAAATCTCGTGCGCACGGTGCGCGAGTTCGAGCGCATCGGCGTCGCCGCGATTCACATCGAAGATCAGATCACGCCCAAACGCTGCGGCCACTTGGACGGCAAGGAAGTGATTTCTCTCGGCGAGATGGAAAAGAAATTGGAGGCAGCGCTTGGGGCGCGCGCCGACAGCGATTTTTGCATCATCGCGCGCACCGACGCGCGCGGCGTCCATGGCCTCGATGACGCCATTGCGAGAGCTCGAGCATTCGCCAAGCTCGGCGTCGATGCGATCTTCGTTGAGGCGCCGCAGTCGGAAGAAGAACTCGCCGAGATCCCGCGCCGGATACCCGATGTGCCGTTACTGGTGAATGTTTTCAAAGGCGGCAAGACGCCGATGTTGCCGGTGAAGCGCCTCCAGGAGATGGGCTACCGGATCGCCATCTATCCGTCGGAAACGCAGCGCGCGGCGATTCATGCCATGCGCATGACTCTCGCCACGCTCAAACGCGACGGGACGACCGAATCGATCGACGACGCGCTCACGACCTTCAAAGAACGCGACCGCGTCGTCGGCCTGGACGATTGGCAGAAAATTGAACGCCAATTTATGGCAGTGGACTCGACTAAGACTTAGGAAGACCAACGAAACGTGCCGTGCATTGATCCACAGCGCGGTTTAGATTCCTGCGGGTGCCTTAATCGAGTCATCAGAGAATGAGAGAATCTCGGGTTGTTCATTCCGACAAGAGCGCCGCCGGATGGCGAGCGGCTGGTGGTTCAGTTAGCTCAAGATCTCTCACAGAGTTTACCCTGAGTATCTTCATCGAAGGGTTCGAGATGACAGATCCCTGGCTTGTTGTCATTCCGCGCAAACGGAATCTTTCTCGGCGTGACAATTTGTCGGGCACTCTAACCGAACCGCTACCGCTGAGCAGTGTCCTGGACATTTTCACATCGGTTGAGTAGTTAGAGATGAATTCTCCAGAGAGGACAAAAGTATGAGTTTTGACTTAATCGAAACCACCCTTGACGACATTCATGCCGCCTATCGATCCGGCACGCTGACCTGTCGCCAACTGGTGCAGATGTACCTCGACCGCATCGAGGCCTATGACCAAAGAGGTCCAACCATCAATGCAATCATCAGCATCAGTGCCGACGCGCTCAAAGAAGCCGATCGTCTCGATGCCGCGTTCGTATCCTCGGGCCCGATCGGGCCGTTGCACGGCATCCCCATCATCATGAAAGACCAAGGCGACGCCGTCGGCATGGCGACGACTCTCGGATCGGTGCTATTCAAAGATTATTATCCGGATCGCGACGCGTTCGTCGTCGATAAGCTTAAAAAAGCCGGCGCGATCATTCTTGCCAAAGCCACACTCGGCGAGCTCGGCGGCGGCGACACCCATGGTTCGCTCTTCGGCTCCACCAAGAACCCCTACGATCTCGAGCGCACGGCCGGCGGCTCTTCAGGCGGCTCGGGCGCGAGCGTCTCAGCTAACTTCTGCACCGTCGCCGTCGGCCAAGAAGGATTCGCTTCGATTCGCCGGCCGTCGACGTGGAACTGCGTGGCCGGCATGCGACCGACGGCGGGTCTGGTCAGCCGCGCCGGCGTGTACGCCGGTTGGCCGTCGGTCAATGGCTCCCTTGGCCCCATGGCGCGGACCGTGACCGATTTGGCCAAACTTTTGGACGTGATGGCGGGCTACGATCCCGCCGACCCCGTGACGGCGCGAGGCGCCGGCCGCATTCGCGAGAGTTTCACCATGTCCCTCGATAAAGACGGCCTCAAAGGTAAGCGCATCGGCATCTTGCGCGAATCCATGGGCTACGATGCCGAACCGGGCTCGGAAGATTTCAACAAGATCACCGAAGTTTTCGACAAGGCCGTTCGAGACTTGAAAACCGCCGGCGCCGAGATCATCGATCCGGCCACGATTTCCGATCTCAACACACTGCTGGCCAAGCGCGCCGGCAATCTCAAAGATGAGGAAGACTCGTTCACGGCATGGTTAGGCCGGAGCAAGAACCCGCCTTACCGCTCGCGCCAGGAGGCCATGAGCAACCCGGAGTTTCAAAAAATCCACAAGCGCGCACGCGAGCGCTGGCAGAAAACGTTGACCGACGAGGCCCATTATGAATATCTCACGGCGCGCGAGGAGCTGATGAGCAATCTTTTGCAGGTCATGGCCGATAACAATCTCGACGCCATCGTGCACAAGTCGGTAGAACATCAGCCGACACTGATCAAGGATGGGGTCAATCCGCCGTACGTCGACCAAAAGGGCGCGCCGCACATAAACACATTTCTCGTTTATGTCCCGTCCATCGTCGTGCCCGCTGGATTTACCCGCGATCGATTGCCCGCCGGTATCACTTTTCTCGGCCGTCCCTACGACGATGCGAACATGATCAAGTTCGCTTACGCTTACGAACAGGCGACCCGCCACCGCAAGCCGCCGCCGAGCGTGACGCCGTTGTGAAATTCTATCGACTCTACGCAGGCGACGACGGCCGATCTCATTTCGAACCGCTGGACGCGGGCCAAACATCGGAGTTCTTCAACCAGACGCGCGAAGCGAAGGGACTGCTGTTTAGAAATGACTTCGCCCCGCATATCGTCAACTACCACTGCGCGCCGCATCGGCGCTGGGTGATCACTTTATCGGGCAGCGTCGATATAGGTCTCGGCGACGGCACCCGCATGACCTTTTATCCCGGCGACGTATTACTCGCAGAAGATACGACCGGCCAGGGCCACACGGCGACCGCGCACGACTGGGTGAGGGCGTACGTTGACATCGAAGAGCCGCGCAAACGGGAGTGAATAAAAAGGACGGCTGGAGTGATGGAGCGCTTGGAGTATTGGCTTTCGGACCCATCACTCCACCACTCCATTTACTCCAATGCTAAGCCAACCATGACCGACGCTAAGCCAAATCGCCCCATCTCCTTCATCGACACCACGCTGCGCGACGGCCACTTGAGCCTGTGGGCGTCGAATATGCGCACCGCCATGATGCTGCCGATCGCCGAGCGGCTCGACCGCGCCGGGTTTGAAGGCATCGAGATCATGTCGTCGGCTTTCTATAAAAAATGCGTGCGCGACCTCAAGGACGATCCGTGGGAACGGGTTCGCTTGCTGAAACAGCGCATCCGAAACACGCCTTTGCGCTCGATTCGCAGCCGCTCGATGCTGGCATTTCAGATTACGCCTCCGGCGTACGCCGATCTTTGGCTCGAACGCCTGGCGGCCAACGGCGTCGATGAGTTGCGCACTTCGGATCCATCGAACACGCCCTATTATTGGCGCCAGGCGGTTAACGCGGCCAAGCGCGCCGGTTTGCGGACGATTTTAAATATCATCTATTCGATCTCGCCGAAGCACACCGACGAGTACTTCGTTGAACGAGCCCGTGAAGCCGCCAAACTCGATGTCGAGCGCATCTGCTTCAAAGACCCCGGCGGCTTGCTCACGCCCGAGGCGACGCGCCGGCTGGTCCCATTGATTTTACAGGAAGCCAAAAATAAGCCGGTGGAATTCCACACCCACTGCAACACGGGACTGGGACCGCTTTGCTGCCTCGAAGCGATCCGGCTCGGTATCACTTCGATCAATACGGCGATTCCGCCGCTGGCGGACGGCTCGTCCAATCCGTCGATTTTCAACGTCGCCATGAACGCGCGCGCGCTCGGTTACCGCACCAACGTCGACGAACAGGTTCTCAAGCCCGTGCGCGATCACTTCGCGGCGCTCGCCAAGCAGGAAAACTTGCCGATCGGCAAGCCGCTCGAATACGACGCGTTTCATCCGTTCCATCAGGTGCCGGGCGGGATGATCTCCAATTTTCGTTTTCAGCTCGGCAATCTCGGCAAGCTCGATCAATTGCCGGCGGTCCTCGAAGAAGTTTCGCGCGTGCGCGCCGAGTTCGGCTATCCGATCATGGTGACTCCCTATTCGCAGTTTTTCGGCGTCCAAGCAGCGATCAATGTGATGGTTGGAGAACGTTACAAAGAAGTCACCGATGAAGTGCTGCTTTACGCGCTTGGCTTTTGGGGCGATGAAGAAGCCCAGTCAATCGAAGCGAACCTTAAAGATCGGCTGCTGAGCAGTCCACGAGCGAAGGAGCTCGCCAATGTTAAGCCACCGGAAATGTCGCTCAAGGAATTCCGTGAGAAATTCGGCGGTGCCGCGGTCACTGACGATGACCGGTTACTGCATTATTTCGCCGGTGAGGATGCCGTAGGGGCGATGCGGGCGGCGGGTGCGCCGAACGATTACGCGAGCGCGTCCACTCCGCTGCTTAAGTTGATCGAGCAACTGGCCAAACGGCAACGGGCCACGCGGGTCTACGTCCGTCGAAACGGATTCAGCCTGCGCATGGAGCGAGGAAGCGGGCCCTCGGGCACGCCGTAAATCTCACGAGCGAAAAACGTTCCGCTTGACCCCGCGACCCAATTAATCACACATAAGATTCATGCCCCCCGCCGGCGCGTCTCTGCGCATAATCGTCGCGAGTCTTGTTTTTTGCCTTTTTGGCTGTTCCGGCCAAGCCCGCTCGGTGCACGCATGGAATTGCGTCCAGGAAGAAAGCAATTGTCGATCGGTTTTCATCGTGCATGACTCATGGCACGCGGCCATTGTGCTGCGTAAGGATGACCTTCCGAGCGCTGCGTTTCCCGAGCTAGCCGACTTTCCGGAGGCGCGCTTCATCGAATTCAGCTGGGGGGACAAAGATTATTTCCCCGATCCGAATTCGGGATTTTCGATGGCGCTCAAGGCAGCGTTCTGGTCGAGTGGCAGCGTCCTCCATGTCGTCGGTTTCACGGAAAACGTCGCGACATTGTATCGGGCTGCGCAGATCGTCGAATTGCGCGTGACGCCGGCGGCCTATGCGCGTTTGATCGCTTATCTGTCGCAGAGCTTTTCACGGCCGCAAAACGCTCGCGCCCAAGCGAGCCCCGGTCTTGTCGCCAACAGCCGCTTCTATCCGTCGACTCACAAGTTCAGCCTGCTGAAAACCTGTAATACCTGGGTCGCCGAGTCGCTGCAGACGGCGGGCCTGCCGGTCTCGCCGGGTTTAATTATCACAGCCGGGCAGCTTGCCGATCAAATCGCTGAAATCAAAAGCACGCGATAGCCATCAACAGAATTTGTCCAAAAGAGCGTCCACAATTCGTACAAAATCATTGGAAATGGCGGCGGTATTTGCCTCTGCGCGCAGAATTTTACGCTCGATTCAGAAAAACGACGGAAGTTTCGACGGCACGGTCGTTGCGGAAGACGAGCGCTGCAGGCAAACTATTTCGTGAGCCAATCGTAAGCTCGGCTGATGCCGCACATGAAAAAGTCCAATCAACTGACGACCGGCGCCTATTTTTTCTATGCGTCGCTGAGCTTGCTGCTGCCGGCATGCCGTTCGACGCCGGCGCCTCCCCTACCCGAATCGCCGCCGGATGCCCAACAGCCCGCGCCACCCGATGTCCCCCCTGAGATCACCATCCCGCCGGGCGCGGCTCCCGCCCCCGCGCCGAAATCGCAGCGGGAAATCATCGCCAGGCATTTGCCCGAATCGCGCCTCGGCATGCCCGAGAAAGATCTGGCGGCGCGCCGGGTCGAATACAATACGATGCTCAATTCGCGCCCTCGCGAGCCGACCCGAAACACCGCATGGCAGTATCGCATGACGCGTCAGGGACAGATTGTCGGCTTTGAGTTTTCCAACCGCGGCGGCAACCGCATACTGCCGCCGCTCCATGATGCATCGAAAAATCAATTCTTCACCAGGGATTTTCAATTCCGGTTCGATGAGCGCGCCCGGCAGGACATTCACTTACTGGTCTCGGACTGGGTAGCCTCGCCGGACCGAACGTTCCGTCTGAGCGAGATCATGAACAGCATGCTCTTGTTCTTTCCGCGAGCATTTTTGCCGGCGATCGTCAACGCGAAAAACCGCAACATCGTGACCCTTCCCACCGGCGAGGAAGTGGAATTCGACCCGGTAACTCATGAAATCGTCAATGGCGTGCTTTCCGAGAGTCCGGTGGATCTCAATCCGGACCGCGTGCCGCGCAAGTTTCCCGCCGTCGATTATCACGGCAAAGGAGTCATGATCCGCGCCAACGCGCGCGGCACGGACCCGCGGATCGGCACCACCGCGCTAATCACCGCCGGCACCCCGCCGCAAAATTGCGGCGTAGGAAGTGATTGCGGCCGCTGTGAAGTTGCGGCGAAAGATCTCTGGGACCAGACCGGCGCGGCTCGGTTCAAGTTTGCCACGGATCGGGAACTCGACCGTTTTTTAGACGCCCGCTGTGGCTTCGGCCTGCCTCGAATCGGGAGCGATTTCGCGGTCGCTGTGCCCGCGCGCTGATGTCCAGGCGCGATGACTCTCTATCACTTCCGAGTCAATTTCTGATCCACGCCTGCGGGCACAGCGTATCGTACTACTCTGGTTGAAAATTTTCGCAGCTTGTTCAAATTTCTCCAGGCGAAAACCCCCGGGTTCCGCTGCGCGAGCACCCCCATCCCAACCTTCCCCATCGAAAGGGGGAAGGAGTTTGTGGCCAAAATTCTCTCTGATGCGGACAGATGTTCATGATCACCGAAAATCGGAGTCGAGGCGCCGGTTGTCACCTGGCCGAATATTGCCAGTCCGAAATTCGGTTGCAATTCCTGGTGGACCCAATTAGGAACAACGCAGAATTCCCGCGAACGAATCGGAGGAGTCATGGCGAGAGATTTAGTGATTGATGCCGACGGCCATTGTTACGAACCGGACAGCGAGCTTGCGCAGTGGATGCCCAAAGAGCTTGCTCATCTCGCGCCCAATCGCGTGACCGATAGCTCCGGCTATTCGCATTTGCTGATCGAAGGCCGGCTCGCCGCGCGACGCCGCTGGGGCGGCGGCGCGGACCGCGGCGAAGTGTTTGCGTCCCATATAGAGCGGAGCCGCCCGGGCATGACCGATCCCTTGAAACGGCTTCCCGACATGGACGAGGAAGGCATCGACGTCGCGATCATCTTCGGCACCTCGATCGCATTGATGGTCAACGGCATGGCTGACAAGCCTCTCGCTGGCGTGATTTGCCACGCCGTCAATCGCTGGCTGGTCGAAGAATATCTCGCGCCGGATCCGAAACGGCTGAAAGGAGTCGGCCTGATTCCCGTGCAAGATCCGCCGGCGGCAGTAAAAGAGTTGGAATATCTGGCGCGGCACCGCTCCATCGTCACGGCCATGTTGCCGACCAACGTATATGGCATCAATCTGGGCCATCGCATGTTCGATCCGATTTACGCCGCCGCGCAGGACATCGGCATGCCCTTGTCAGTTCATCCGCAAACCGAGCATGACGGACAATATGGTGTATGGGGTATCATGGGGGCAGGCAGTGAGCGGATGGAAAAATACAGCTACGTGCACATGACCGCTTTCCCGTTCGAGCTGATGATCGCGCTAATGCATTTGATCGGCGAAGGCGTCTTCGATCGCTATCCCAAGCTTAAAGTCGCTTTCATGGAAGGCGCCTGCGGCTGGGTGCCGTTCTGGTCCGAACGGATGGACGAGCACTTTCACAAACTGCGCCCGCAATGGCCGCTGCTAAACCGCAAGCCGTCGGAAATCATCAAGAGCTCGCAGGTCGCATTTACCTGTGAGCCGGAAGAGACGATCCTGCCCTACGTGCTCGACGATATCGGCATCACTCAAGTAATGTACGCCTCGGACTACCGTCACTGGGACTCGGAATTTCCCGACTCGGTCAAAGAAGTAAGAAAAATCCCCGGCATGACCGAAGACAAGCTGCGCCACGTGCTTGGCGAGAACGCGCGAAACTGGTTTAATCTGAAAGAAAATGATTTACCCGTTCGATGACTGGAACTGACTGATAACTACTTGAACGAAGCGTAGCGATTGAACGGTTTGAACGTTTTGAACAAGCTTTCGCCGTTATTGAACCTAAGCAACGACCGCCGCACTCGATGATGTGAACGGATCTCCACCGTTAGCTCCGAAAGCTCTGACAATGGCGTCAATCTCCGAACCGTCCAGAACTTCTTTTTCGAGCAACTTCTCCGCAACTTTATGGAGCAGACGGAGATTCGTCGTTAATAGGTCCTTAGCCCGATGGTAGCTGTCCTGGATAATGCGCCTGATCTCAGCGTCGATCTCAATGGCCGTGCTCTTGGAATAGTCCGCTTTCTGGGTAAAATCTCTTCCCAGAAAAATCTCTTGTTCTTTTTTGCCAAAAGTCATTGGCCCGAGCTTTTCGCTCATTCCCCACTCGCAGACCATCCGGCGCGCTAGATCCGTCGCCTTTTCGATATCATTCCCCGCGCCCGTCGTCATGTGCTCGAGCACGAGCTCTTCGGCCACGCGGCCGCCAAACAGGATAACCAAACTATTGAGCAGATATTCCCTGGGATAGGTATGCTTTTCGTCCTCGGGCAATTGCTGCGTCAGACCCAAAGCCACGCCGCGGGGAATGATCGTCACTTTGTAGACCGGATCGGCGCCCGGCAGTAACTTCGCCACCAAGGCATGTCCGGCTTCATGATAGGCCGTATTGCGCTTTTCTTCGTCGCTGATGATCATGCTGCGCCGCTCGGCGCCCATCATGACCTTGTCCTTGGCCAGCTCCAAGTCGAGCATGTTGACGTTTTCCTGGTTATTCCGAGCTGCCAGCAAAGCCGCTTCGTTTACGAGATTCTCCAAGTCCGCGCCGGTAAGCCCGGGCGTGGCTCGCGCCAGCACGCTCACATCCACGTCCGCTGCCAAGGGAACCTTGCGGGAGTGCACCTGCAAGATACCCTCTCGCCCTTTGATGTCCGGTCGCGGTACGACAACGTGGCGATCGAACCGCCCCGGACGGAGCAACGCGGGATCCAATACGTCAGGCCGGTTGGTTGCGGCGATAAGAATAACTCCCTCGTTGGACTCGAATCCATCCATTTCCACCAGCAGCTGGTTCAACGTCTGTTCCCGCTCGTCATTGCCGCCGCCGAAACCAGCTCCGCGGTGACGCCCGACGGCGTCGATTTCGTCGATAAAGATGATGCAAGGCGCCTTCTTTTTGCCCTGAACGAACAGGTCACGGACTCGAGAGGCGCCGACGCCGACGAACATTTCTACGAAATCGGAACCGCTGATGCTGAAGAACGGGACTCCGGCTTCGCCGGCGATGGCACGAGCCAGCAGGGTCTTGCCAGTTCCCGGGGCCCCCACAAGCAAACACCCTTTGGGAATTCTGCCGCCAAGTTTCGTGAATTTTCTCGGATCTTTTAGGAACGCGATGATCTCTTGCAGATCATCTTTGGCCTCATCCACGCCGGCAACGTCGCTAAAGGTTACGCGGTGTTGATTCTCCGTAAGCAGCTTGGCGCGGCTCTTGCCAAAGGACATCGCCTTACCGCCGCCCATCTGCATCCGGCGCATAAAAAATATCCACACGCCAATCAGCAGCAACATGGGAAACCAGTTAAGCAGCAGCACCATGTACCACGGCGATTCGTCACCGGGTTTTGCGGCGATTTTCACCTGCTTATCCCGCAATGACTTCACCAGCTCCGGATCCTCCGGCGCAAACGTTCTGAACGGCTCACCGTTCTTGTATTTGCCCTGAATATTCTGTCCTTGGATCACGACCTCTCGAACGTCGCCGCGCTCCACGGCCGCCACAAAATCGCTGAAAACAATTTCCGGTTCGCGCCGGTATTGTTTGCTAAAAACGCTGAAAATCATAAGACCAAGGAGCGCCAAGCCCGCCCAAATTGCAATTTGTTTTGATGATGAACTCAAGAAACCCTCCGTCCAGGGAAAACCCCTCTGACATCAATGCTATTGACTCTAGCTCTGCGGGTACAGACGCGCAATGGAAGGCATTTTTTTGCCGCGAATGCAGCAGTGCAAGACCTGAGCCTAATTGCTCGCGCACCGCGAATAGGCCCGCCGGCGATTACCCCGGAGTTCTTGTATCCCAGTCGGTTTTTCGAGATCAAAAAACTGAGTTGCTTGGTTCGGCGATGAGCGAAGATCGGTTTAACCCACTTTATCCTTACCGGCAGCTGACACATTGACGGCTTCCTTCTTTTTCCTAAAATACTCTCGTTTAGAAAGCCGCGTCGCTTGCCGCTTGCGGCGTTGCAAGTTACGTTTAGCATTCTGATTCATTTTAGTGCCTCCATGCGATACGTTTCTGAACTAACTCTAAGGTTTTATCAATACCACTAGCGAACAACAAACTCCCACCGCTCAGGGAGGGTCTACGGCCTTGCGCTGCTTTATCTCCTTCACCACCAAGATGATCGGATGGCGAATCATCCCCTGCTTCCGCAGAGCATTTTGACGTTTTGAGAATTTCCGAAACGTGGAACTTCCCCCCTGAGTTGAATTTATCTTAAATGACTTGAACGTAGTGAAACGGTGCAACGATTGGAACTATTGAAACCGACCGATAACGATTTGAACGGAGCGAAGCGGTGGAACCCTTCGATAGGACTCAGGGCAGGCCCTTGGGACGGCTCGAACGATCCGGTTGTTACTGTTGCCTCTCGCCTCTCGCCTATTCTCGTTGCCTGTCGCCTTTTTTTTCTATCGGATCATTTGACATCGAGCGAAAAGGATTTGTTCTGTTTCTTAGCCCTTTTCGCGGCTCTTTTTTCCATCAAGGTCTTCAGTGGTTTCTTTTTCTCTTGTTTCTTACTGTCCTTTCCTTTGCTCATGATTGCTACTCCTTATAGCGGAGCCTCATAGGCTCAGCGAAAAAATGCTTGTCTATTGACTGCACCTGGTCAGCATCAAAAATTAGGCGCAGAGAGTGAGCTGACCCGTTCCATCTCTGCTGGTCCTGGTCACATCAATTGCGATTGACCGGCGATCGCAGCTCGCGGCTGATTACGCTTTCTCCGCAAGCAGCTTGGCGCATGAATCCGCAACTTTACTATCGGGTTTATCTTCATCCGGCATGATCGCCCACCGCTGCTTTTCAATATAACGGGCTTGGTCCCAAGGATCTTTATCCTTCATTTCTTTGAGCTTCGAGCTTTTATCCGAGTCGTGGTTAAACTGTGCGACACAGATCGATCCCAAGCGCTCGGCGACCGCATCGGCGGCGACCTCCTTGGCCATTGCCGCTGCCGCGCCGCCGGTAAGCCAGCCACCAAAGTTGAATCCGCCGTATGCCAATACGATCGCGCCGCCGAGGGCACTCCACGAACCCAGCTTAATCTTATCCCAATCCATGAGACACCTCCGTTAAATACAAGTTTGGAACACGCCGGTTTAATTCCCTTTGAACATTATGCTGCGCTGGCTTAGCGACCGTTTGCTGTCCAATATTGAACAATCCCGAAAAGAAATATCGCTAATACCTGCAGCTTCCCAGGGACGCGAATGGGGGACGCGGGGCGGCGAATGGGTCGGTGAGACCGAACTTTGACCGGGTTTACATGCACATACCGGCTAAACTCCAGTAGATCACTGTCTTTATCTCCCGTATATTTTCTCGATGAAAAATAACCTTGCACCCGGCATCACGCGAACCCAGAGTTATGTCACGACCCAGGAAATGCGCGCGCGCCAGCTCCAAGCCGATGTCTTCTCGACGCCCGCGATGATCGGCTTGATGGAGCGAACCTGCGTCGAACTCACCGAACCGTATCTGGACGAAAACGAGCAGACCGTCGGAATTCACGTCGACGTGCGCCATCTGGCCCCGGAGAAAATCGGCCAAAGCGTAACCGTCACAGCCGAGCTGTTGGAAGTCAAAAACAACAAGATCCGCTATTCAGTAACGGCAATTAATAACCAAGGCATCACCATCGGCGCCGGCTATCACCGGCGCGCCGTAATCAACACGATACGTTTCAGCCGCAGCGCCTAATTCGTTCTCTAATCGTAAGCCGACCCGGCTCAGTCCCTGGCTTGCCCTGCGCTGCGCTGAGCGCCGAGTGGACGACAGCGTGAAACAGGCACCGCGCGCACGTCCCTGAACAATCCGTCCGTCCCTCCTTATTCTGGGACTTACTGTAAATCCTTTTTAGGTCCCTGGCCGGCGAACTTCTTTTAGACCCGGCAACTATCTTGACTTGGGAATGCTCTTTGAGAGAATCGCTCCATGAATCTCCATTCCAAAACCCTAACCGAGAAGGAGATGAACGATGAATAAAAAACGCCGTTGCCATTCGCTGCTGATCGCACTCGCAACGCTCTTCGCTTTTGCGCCGTGGCTTGGGTCGTTGGCTTACTCGCAGACGCCGTTCTATCAAGGCAAATCGATCACGATCATCCAAGGGCGCGGGCCCGGCGGGGCTGGCGATATGCGGGTGCGCGCGATTACGCAATTTTTGCCCAAGTATCTGCCTGGCAACCCGGCGATCATTTTCGAGTATATGCCGGGCGGCGGCGGCATGAAGGCGGCCAACCATCTGTACACTTCGGTACGGCCCGACGGACTCACCATCGCCAGCGTCAGCTCCGGCTTGATGAGCAACGCCATCCTCGGCAACAAGGCCGTCAAATATCAAATCGACAAATTTTACTACCTTGGCGCCGCGGACGCCGGCGGCCATTATATTTTTTACACTCGAAAAGAACTCGGCGTCAGCAATCTCGACAAGCTGCGCGCAACTTCGGGGATTCGCATCGGCGCTCAGGCGGTCGGCCACAGCAACTACAACATCGCCCGGCTGCTCGCCTATCTCGTACCGTTGAAAGATCCGAAATTCGTCACGGGTTATGCCAGCCCGGAAATCGACGCGGCTATTTTGAGGGGCGAGTTGGATTCGCGATTCAATCAAAGCTACAGCCTGATGAAAAATAATCCAGAATGGGTGGAAAAAGGGCTCATGGATTTGCACGTCACGCTGGAGACGATCAAAGGCGATAAGAACCCGCGCTTCGCCAATGTTCCCGAGCTGGAGAGCTTCGCGAAGAACGACCGCGAGCGCCAGTTGATCAACTTGCAAAGAAGCTTTCGGGTCACCGGTTCGCCGCTGATCCTTGCCCCGGATACGCCAGGCGAGCTAGTCAAGATTTTGCAGCACGCCATGAATAAGGTTTTCGCCGATCCAGAGTTTCCAGTTTATTTTAAGAAAACCGTTGGCGACGAGCCGGAAATCGTGCTGCCGGAAGTGATGGACAAGGCCGTGAAGAATTTGCGGCGTTCGCCCGAAGTTGTCGAGGTGCTTAAAAAACTCGCCGGTCCAGATCCGCTGCCGGCTCGTATGAAATAAAGACCAGCATCGTGATCAACGCCGTGATTCGTTCTGATTCTTAGGGAGTCGCGCGGAGAAAGCGGATAGGGCGGGTTTATCACCCGCCCCATTCGTTATGGCTTAGTAGCCGATCAGCAATCCCGGCGGCCAACGCATCTCCAGAAGGTATTCGAACAATCCCCAGATGAGCGCGTAAGCACAGACTCCCATAATCACAGAGGTAAACAATTTTTCTTTGCCGTCGATGAGGGCGTAAAGGAAAACCAAAAGCGGCAGGCTGTAGATAATGCCCAAAAGCCAAATGCCCAACGCGCCGCCGATGAACCAGGCAAAAAACGCCAAGGTGCGACGAAGCTCAACTTGTTTGTCCGCAACGCCTCGGTGGGTATCGTCCATATCGATTGTCCCGGCTGCTCCAGCCTGACGGACCTCCCAGCGCGAAGCGTCGCGATAAAGCTGGACCAGCGCCAGCAGAAGCCCCGGCATGGCCGCAACGTAAACCGGCATGAGCTTGGCAATGTAAGGCCATTCCCAACCCCACCAAATCGCCGCCGCGAAGACGGCGACCAGGAACAATGTCAAATTAGCTGTCATCGCCCCCTCCACTGCCGGCAACTTTAATAACAGAGCTTTTCATCCGGCCACGCACCGCGAAGAAGAATGACGTCGCCGCTAGAATGAGAAGCACGATTACCGCGGGACGCATAAGCCAACTAAAGCCGTAGCTCGCCATGGATCGGTAGAGATATCTTTCCATAAGTCCGCCCAAAACGAGGCCAAGAATCATCGCCGGCCTGGGATAACCGAACCGGCGCATAAAATACCCTACAAAGCCAAAACCTACGACCAGCAACAGATCCGCCGCGTCGCGGGTTACGCTAAAGGCGCCCATCAGGACAAAAAAGAAAATAATCGGCACCATGATCGAGTAGCGCACCTGCGCCAACTTGGCGAGTTGGCTTGCCAGAGCGAAGCCGACCAGGGTTCCGATGATTCCCGACAAGCCCTGAATCCAAACGACGCTGTAAATAATTTCCGGATTTTTTTTAATCATCTCCGGGCCGGGGAGAAATCCCCATGCGAGGAGCGCGACGATGAATAGGGCCGTCGAGACGCCCTGCGGAAATCCGAGCAGTAGGGTCGTGACTAAATCACCGCCGTCCTTGGCGTCGTTGGCGCTTTCCGGAGCGATCACGCCGCGGACGTCGCCGCGGCCAAAATTCTTGCCGCCGTCTTTGCTGCTCTGCGCCGCGTGCCCGTACGCCAGCCAGTCGACAACTTGCGAACCGATCCCCGGTACGATGCCCACCCAGACGCCGATGAAGCTGCAGCGCACGACCAGCCACCACTCGCGCAGCGTGTCCTTCACCCCATCGAAGAGTTTTCCCATCAGCGGCGCCGGCTGCTGCTCAACGCCGAGCCGATTGAGGGCGAGATCCAAGGCGGCAGGAATGCCGAAGAGCCCCAGCGCGATGATACTGATCGACATGCCGTCCAACAGGTAAGGCAGGTCGAACACGAAGCGCATGATCCCGCTCTGCTCCTGTTGCCCGACAGTCGCCAACAGCAAGCCGAGAACGGCGGCGATGAGCCCCTTGAGCGGGCGCCGCCCCGCCAAAACGGCCACCATGCTGAGTCCCCAAAGGACGACGACGAACAGTTCCGGCGAGCCCATGAGATAAATCAGCGGTTTCGCCAACGGTATCGCCACCGCCAAAGTGAAGGTGCCGATGAGCGCGCCCATGCCGCCGGCCATAAATGACGCGCCCAGAGCGCGCCGGGCGTCGCCGCGCTGCCCCATGGGATAACCGTCTAAAATCGTTGCCTGGGAACCGGAACCACCGGGAATACCGAAGAGCACAGGCAAATAAGCCGCGCAAATCGCGCTCACCGAGCTCGCGCCGATGAGCAACGCAATGCCGGTCACCGGTTCCCACTTGATTACGACCGGCAACATAATCGCGTAGACGAGCGGAGTCCCTAACCCCTGCGGCGCCACGGCGGTAAAGGTGCCGATGCTGACACCGATCAGCATGGCGACAAAAACTTTGAGATGAAGGATATTTAAAAAACCCTTCAGAGCGGCGTCGACCAGCGAGATTTCTTCCATAAACGTTCGTTCCCAAACGCCCGATCAGGCGCTCACGAATCGCTCAAGCTTTGCGATTTTTCATTGCATTGATCGCCTCGTGCTATCTTGTGCAGCCGAATAAACCTTAGCGCGGCGGCAGCGGTCCTGCGCCTGATAATTGTCTGAGCAGTTCCAACGTCTCCGCGTCGCGCGGAATGTCCGCGACTACTTTGGTTAATTGGTCCGCGTCCAACGGCGAGGCATCGTCGGCCACGAGCTTTTTGAAATACGGCCGGAACTCAGGGTCCTTAAACGTTTTTCGCAACGCATCCGCTAGGACATTGACCCGCTCCTTCGGTGTTCCAGGCGGCAAAATATAGGGCGAGCCGACGCCGCGAAATGCGCGCCACAGACTGATCAGCCGTTTCTCCCTGGTGTTTTTGGCGAAAGTTTCTACCTCGGGAACATGGCCCAGGCGCGGATGTTTGTCTCCTTTCGGCACCTCCATGATCGCGTGAAAATTCATCAGACCTTTGTCCAGCCAATCGGGGTTGCGGCGCAACACCGAAGTCGCGTTATTTGCGCGCGCGTCGAGTTCGCCGCGGACCAGCGCGATGTCCACTTCGCGCGAAGTGTAGCCGGCAATAAAATTGGGCTGCTTCATATTTAAAAAATAGGCAAAGATGCGCCCGGCCACGTAGGACACATGGCCGACCGATTGGGCGCCGATTCTAATGCCGGATGCCGCCTGGAGCTTTTCCAGCGTGTTGAGACCAAGCTCGCGCCGGGTGTAGATGACGTAGTGATTTTCGCTTTCCGGCGTGCCGAGATAAATGAATTTATCGGGCTCGTAGGAGATGCCTTTCTCACCCATAATCGCGAGACCAACGATCGCGCCGCTCGCCGCGCCGATCGTCAAACCGTCGGGCTTGACGGAGTTGTAGACGTGATTGGCTCCTTTGCGCCCGCCGCCGCCGTCCATATATTCGATGACCACCGTCGGGTTGCCCGGAATGTGTTTTTTGAGAAACGGCAGCATGGCTTTGACCCGGAGATCGCCAGTGCCGCCCGGCGCTGTGGTCGCGATCAGCGTCACTGTCTTTCCCGCATAAAAATTGGTTTGCGCTTGCACGTGTGGAGCGACTGAAGCAACGCTCAGCAGCGACAGAGCGAATACCATTGCGCTTGTTTGGAAATCTCCCTTTCGGTTGTGCATCAGAAGCCTCCTCTAAATGTCGTCATGCTAGCCTTAGCGCGCCGGCAGCGGTCCCGGACCTGCAAGCTTGTTAAAAAGCGCGATGGTTTCCGGATCCCGCGGCAACTCCTTAATCGCTCTTTGATTTTCTTCGGGAGTAAGCGGTGAAGGATCGTCACCCACGAGCTTCCTATACTCCTTGGCAAAATCAGGATCGTTAAAAGTCTTGTTGATCGCTTGCGTGAGAATTGCGATTCGGTCCTGCGGGGTCCCCGGCGGCGCGAAAAACGGCGAGCCGGTAAGCCGAAAGTTTCGGAACAGTGTAAGCACCTTGCGCTGCATATTGGATTTGGCGAATTCTTCCAAATCCGGCAAGCCCTCAAACTCCGGATGCTTTAACCCCTTGGGGACCGCCAACATCGCATGGAGATCAATCTTCTTGTTCTTTATCCAATCGATGTTGCGTGTAAGATGATCGTCCGCCGTGCCGAAGGCATCGAGCTCTCCGGCAAAAAAAGCCGCATCTCGCTCAGGAGTGGAATACCCCGTAATAAAATTTGGGTTCTTGAGCTCCAAAAGCCAAGCGAAAACCCTGCCGATATTGTAAATGGTATGCCCGACGGACTGAGCGCCGATCCTCACTCCCGCAGCCGCTCGCAGCTTTTCCAAATTCGACAGCCCTGCCTCTTTGCGGGTCAGGAAAATATAATGGGTGGAGCTGTAAGGCGAGCCGAGAAAAATCAGCTTATCGATGTCGTACTGCACACCCTTCCCGCCGAGCACCGCGGCTGCCACCATTCCGCCACCGGAATTCCCGATACTCAAGCCGTCCGGCTTGGCCGCACCGTAGATGAAATTGCCGGCCTTCTGACCGCCGCCGCCGGGCATATACTCCTGCACGATGGTCGGATTGCCAGGAATGTATTTTTGCAACAACGGCATCATCGCTCGAACCCGCAGGTCGCCCGATCCGCCGGCGTTGCGCCCCTGGACAATCCTGATGGTCTTGCCTTGATAAAAATTGCTTTGACCAATCGCCGCGGCCGGTAGCAATAGCATGAAAGTAACCGGCATGCCAATGAAATATGACACTGACATTCTTATCCTCATGGAAACCTCCCTAGCGCGGCGGCAGCAGCCCCGCGCCGATAATAGCTTTGAAAATCTCGACCACTTCGGCATCGCGTGGGATTTCTTGGATCGCCTTTTCGTGATTTTCCGGCAGCAGCGGTGTCGGCTGGTCGGCGGTGAATTTCTCGTATTCCTTATGAAACTGCGGATCTTGATAAGTTTTACGGAAGGCCGCCTGAAGTGTCTTAACATGTTCTTTTGCCGTCTTCGGCGGCAGCACGAAGGGTTGGCCGGTTACCCGGAATGCGCGTTGTAACGCCAAAATTTTTCGGTCCCGATCCGACTTGGCGAAAGTTTCCAGATCGGGCACTTGAGGGAAGCGGGGATGCTTTTCGCCTTTCGGCACTTCGATGGAAGCATGGAAATTGACGAAACCTTTTTCCAGCCACTCGCGATTGCGCTGGATCATCGAGTCTGCGGCGCTCGACCGGGCGTCTATTTCGCCGCGCTCCAGAGCGACGTCTAACTCCCTGCCGCCGTAACCGGTCACAAACTTGGGCTCTTTGAGGCCAAGCAGGTAGCTAAATAGACGAGCCTCGTTATAAACCGAGAAACCGACGGATTGGCCGCCGACTCGCAGTCCCGAGGCCGCTTGCAACTTCTCAATGCTCCCTAGGCCGAGGTCTTTGCGGGTCACGAAAATCGCAATGTGGCTGCTGAACGGCGAGCCCAGATAGAAAAACTTATCGAGGTCGTATAAAACCCCCTTCTCGCTCAACACTGCGGAGGAGACCATGCCGGAGCTGAGATTGCCGATCATGAGCCCGTCGGCCGCAGCCGACTGAAAAACGTGATTGGCCGCCTTGCGGCTGCCGCCGCCGGGCATGTATTCCATCACGATATTCGGATTTCCCGGAATATGTTTTTTCAGATGGGGCAGCATCGAGCGCACCCGCATATCACCCGTGCCGCCGGGGTCCCGGCCTTGAACGATCGTAATGGTCTTGCCCTGGTAATAGAGCGCCTGCGCGTCGACGCTCCACGGCCATGATAAGACCATGGTAATCACGGCGATGATCAAGAATTTCGAACCCACCGGCGAGCTTTGAAAGGATATCATCGTGGCCTCCTTGATCCTGAATCTGCGCCTGCGGCTGCGAAAAGGATTATCCCAGCGATAATTTCTAAGTCAACGCACTTTTATAAATTACAAAATCGCGTCATGCCGGGCTCCATGGGAGTCAAAACCGGCCGAGCGCGGCTTAGCCGCTAGCAAAACTCGAAATATCTCCGCCAGGACGCGCGTATCGTTTCAATCCCTTCGTTAGGATCAGGGAAAATCCGGTAGAACCTTCTCAGATCGCTCGCGTTGCTCGGGTGACCACCCTAACCGATCACTTGGCGTGCATGGCGTCTTAGCGCGAGGCAATCCGGTTTGCAAACGGAAGGGCATCAAAATCTGCGCAGTCTGCGAAAACTTGCAAGTCTAAGTAATACGTAGAAGTCATGAGAACACGCCGGCTGCGTCATCCGGACTGGAACGTCGGATCCAATGAAGTGGCTGACGGCGAAATTGAACGCCGGGAATGGGAGCGGAGCTCCCGGCCCAAACAAACAAAAAGCGGCGATTGCGCCGCGGCCTGGGCGGTGGTAGAAGTCACCAAAACCGGAGGTGAGTTTTATGAAACTATACTCTTACCAGCCTTGACCCTACGCCCACAGGACAAGGATTGTCCTGGCCGAGAAAAAAATTCCCCATGAACTCATCGAGTGCGATCTCTCGAACAAACCGAAGGATCTATTGGAGCTCAATCCTTACGGGAAAGTTCCGGTGCTGGTAGACGGCGATGGAGTCATCTATGAGTCCGCGATCATCAACGAATATCTGGAAGAAAAATATCCCCAGGTCCCACTGATGCCAAGCGACCCGATACGGCGCTCACGCGCCCGCATCTGGATCGACTACTGCAACACCCGTCTGCAGCAGGCCGCGGGATACATCGCACACGATTTCGAAGTGGAAAAATCGAAAGAAAAGTTACGCGGCCATTTGGATACTTTGAATAAGGAGATGCGGGACAAACAATACATCGCCGGCGAGTACTCGCTGGCGGACATCACCTACATCCCGTTTTTCTGCCGCTTGCAGCGCTACCAGACGACGATCGGCGACGATCTGCCGCATGTGAAAGCCTGGATGGAGCGTTTGCTCGAACGGCCCATTGTAAGGGCGACGCCCTAAGCGCGGGCCGCCGTCCGGAGTTTGGGGTGATGAGGTGCTAATCGGGCGAAGGGTTATTCGCGCCGTGCCTGCCGAAGGAGTATTTAGCGTCGCATCGCGAAGCGGAGCCCAAGTTCGGAAACCCTGGATTCGTTGTCGCCCAGTGGCACTAACGATGCTTCCCAGGTGCGGTTCACGGTAATCAGAGAGAATAGCGAAAGAAACACGACAATCAGCGCCAGCAGCGTACCCGATATTCCTTTCATAAGTTGCCTTCCTAGTCTTCTTATCTTGCGGCACCCTTGTTTATAGACGTGGGTGTCCTAAGTTTGTTTACTG
Source organism: Binatia bacterium (assembly GCA_050735675.1). Classification (GTDB taxonomy): domain Bacteria; phylum Desulfobacterota; class Binatia; order UBA9968; family UBA9968; genus DP-20. Next base: position 20,486 of record JBOHVN010000347.1, read on the forward strand.
CGCTGTTTTATCCCGTGTGGAATTGTCGCTGACGTTAAAATCAGCAATGGCCGTGCCGTTGGGACCGATCGCAAAACTAGTGACAGGCTAGCGGGGCCTGCCCTTGCTTCCACAGTAAGGCCACCATGCTCAACAGATTTGTGCGGCGTGAACGGCGGAATCTACCCCTCCTTTCGTTAATTTCTATGGATCATCGCGTCTTTGTGTGGGTAATTTTGGGTCATTTTAAAGGGCAGGTAACATGCACGTGAGAATTTTCAGTCGCAGATATTCTTCATCGCGCAGCCCGTACGTACGTCGTTGGATGACGCGGATCTTGTTGTTCAGTCCCTCAACGAAGCCGAGCGCGACCTTGTTCTCTGGCTTGCAATAAGCGGCAATCCCATCCCAATGACGATCAATCATCTGAGCGAATTTCTCGTAAGGTTTGAGCCGCTGCCATTTGAGCGAAGCGCGCCAGTTCTCGAAGAAGCGTCGCGCCCAGCCCTCGTGCTCGTAGCTCCACAGCTGACCGAAAGACTCCCGAAGCAGATAAGCGGTGTTGAGCCGCTTGTTAGCCGCGAACAAGGTCTTGAGCGCTTGGCGCCCTTCCAAGCTCAGGTTCTCCCGGCGCGAAAGCAGGTTGTACTTCTGCCCCTTGATGTAGCGGCGCTGTTTGCCAGCGAGCCGGGCGTACTCGCTCTTTCGTACCTTGTCCAACGCTTCACCCAGATGACGCAGCACATGGAACTTATCGAACAAGATGGCCGCTTGCGGAGCGTGGGCTTGGGTAGCGTTGCGAAACGGCTTCCACATGTCCATCACCGCCAAGCGAATACGGTGGCGTTTGCTCGCTCCCAGCCAGCTGTAAAATTCACTCATACTGGCCTCGGAGCGGTCCTGACCGCCAAACCAGATCGGCCGGCGACGAATGAGATCGCTGACCACGATGCGGTAGGTGTGCCGCTTTCTGATCGAGATTTCATCAATGCCAATCACCTTCGGTCCCGGCCTGCCCGCCTTTGCCAACTGCGCGGTCATGTATTGCTTGTCGAGATCCTTGACCGTGTGCCAGTCGAGCTTGAGCTCCTCGGCGATGTCCTTGATCGTGGTAGAGCGACAGCGCCGTCCCACGTAATAGGCAAAGCGCTTGGTGTAAAACGGGTTGTCGGCCAAAAACTTTGGCCGCTCGCGCTTCACTTTTCCGCAACTGCGGCACTCGACACGGCGCACTTCGAAATCGAGATAGATGCGCATGTCGCCGCACGACAGATCGCGAACCTGCCGCCTGGTGCGGTCGTAGAAACTCCAGTGCAGGGTGGCGCACAAACCGCAAAGCGTTTTTTTGAGCGCCGGATAAGTGCAATGACACGCGCCTTGGGGTCACCGAATACACCACGAAGACGAGCCTGGGGACGACAACCCGGGAAACGGTATGCGTCCAGCAGGCCTTTGCGTTTGGTAGAAGTGGCCATCGGGAAATCATGCCAAATTTTTGCTTCACTTCAAACTCCGCAAACCCAGTACTGGTGCGGCTATCAGCCATGCTCAGCTTCAAAAAACGCCCATACTCTTACCCGATGATCCATTTCTATCTTGATCTGCCTTGCTTGGCACGACATTGACACCTGCAGCCGAGACTCCTATGATCACTGCAAAATCACTCGACAGGACCTCGTCAATGGCCAAACTCAAGCTCACCATCGCTTTCGATAAATACGACTATCTGCAACCGCTGCGCGCCGGCGAGGTGCAGGCCCAGGGCATCGACCTCAACTTGCTCACCGTCGAGAGCGGCATCCGCCACGAGCGTATGTTTCATTACGGCGAGTACGATGCCTGCGAGTTCTCCATGTCGTCTTATCTCGTGGCGCGCGGCCAAAACATCGACTGGCTGCAGGCCATCCCGTTTTTTCCGCGCCGCATGTGGGGTCACAAATTCTGTTTCATCCGTGCCGGCTCCGGCGTCAAAAAGCCGGTGGATCTGAAAGGCGGCCGCATCGGCCTGCGCAGTTATGAGAACACCCTGGCGCTGGTCACCAAAGGCATGCTGATGAACAGTTACGACCTCGGCGTGAGCGATGTCACCTGGGTAATCGTCAACAAAGAAATCGTCGGGCCAAAGCTGCCGCCGAGCATCAAAATCGAATTCGTCGAAGGCAAACGGAAGCTCGAAGATTTGCTGGTGGAAGGAAAAGTCGAAGCGGAAGTCGAACCGGATTTGCCTCAGCGCTGGATTCGCGGCGAAGGAACCGTCGAGCGGCTCTTTCCCGATTTCGAAAGGGAGGAGAAGGAATACTACAAGCGCACGAAAGTGTTCCCGATCATGCACCCAGTGGTCATCAAGAAAGAAATTCTCGAGCGCGAGCCATGGGTAGCGACGAGCTTATACGAGGCTCTTATCAAGTCACGCAAACGTTACAATGAATTCATGGAGCAGCCGCACCGATTGAGCTTCGCCTGGGGCCGCTCGTATTTGGAAGAAGAAAGAAAGTTTTTCGGCAAGGACCCGTTTTACCAGGGCCTCAAAGAGAATTATCACGACGTGCAAAATTTGATTAAGTTCGCCGGCCAGCAAGGAATGCTGGGCCGCGATCTTACGGTCGAAGAATTGTTCACGGAGAACACACGGACGACTTGAATACGGAAATTGTCATTTCGAGAAGCGTAGCGACGAGAAATCTCTCTTCAATCCGGAAGGATTTCTCGCTCCGCTCGAATTGACAGATCGCGTTCACAACAACCGAATCATCAGGAGGGTTTATGGCTGACTACCGGATTATCGACGCCGACGGACATGTGATGGAGCTTGACGGCGAGCTGCGTGAATTCATCGGACCGCCCTACAGAGATTTGGAATGGCACCAGAGCTATTCATTCTGGCCCGGGCTTACGATGGACGGGTACCTTCGATCGCTGCGGCAAAAAGGCGGCTGGGCCGGCGGCGGCGACGGCCCGAAGGCCCATCATTGGCTCGACTTCCTGGACAAAAACAAAATCGAGCTCACGGTCCTATATCCAACTCAAGGTCTCACTCATGGCGCGATCCAGGACAAAGACTGGGCGATCTGTATGGCGCGAGCCTATAACGACTGGCTCTACCATAAGTTCATGAAAGTGAGCCCGCGATTGGTCGGCGTCGCCCTGCTGCCGATCCAAGATATCTCCGAAGCTGTCAAAGAACTACGCCGCGCCGTGAACGAGCTCGGTATGGTCGGCGCCGTCCTACCAGCAGTCGCGCCGGCGGGCCGCCTTTACAGCGGGCCCGAGTTCTATCCGCTCTGGGAAGAAGCACAGAAATTGGATGTGCCGGTCTCAACCCACGGCGGCTTGAGCATGCCGGCGCTGGGACTCGATATGGTCAACAACTTCACCATCGGCCACACCTTGGAGCATCCGTTTGCCCAGATCCGTCAATTCGTCGCCATGATGTTTGAGGGTGTCTTCGAATTGTTTCCTAATTTCAGATTCGGCTGCATCGAGTGCGGCGTCGGCTGGGTCCCTTACATGATGGACCGCATGGACGAGGAGCAGGAACGCAAGGGTCACTACTCGCCGCGCTGCAAGCTCAAACCGAGCGAGTACGTCAAAAAAGGCAATATCTTTTTCGCCGTCGAAGTCGAAGAGTCGGCGCTGCCGCTCGCCGCGCAGGTCGGCAATGACAACGCGCTCATCTGGGCGTCCGATTACCCGCACGAGCGCGACCAGCGCGACTTCAGCCACGACATCCCGAACCTGATCAATCGCAAGGATGTCAGCGACGAGCTGAAGCGGAAAATCTTCTGGGACAACCCGCTGCGCTTCTATCCGCGGCTGAAAAGCAGAGTGGAGAAAGGCGAAACCAGAGCGGTGGCATAAGCAGCGGCGGTTAATCCAAAAAACAGTTCTCGCCACGAAGGCACGAAGTCTCGTAGCACCGATATTCGACGGGGCGACCAGCCGGTCGCCCCTACCCTTCATATCACTATGCTTGAAAGTTTCTCGCGGTTTGCGGATTCCGCTGTGCTACATCCGGATTACGAACTGCCGGTGCGCGAAGCGCACCCTACGAAACTTTAATTCTCCCCCGGGGGTGACCGGGGGAGAAACCTTTTTTTGTGCCTTTTGTGGCTAATCTTTCTTTCTTGGTTGCGGCATTGCCGCGCTTGGCTCTTCGTGGTGAAATTTCTCTCTTCAATGAAAGTCCCGGCTGCCTGCTGCGGCCGGTTTCAGCTTCACTCGCGGCTCCCACAATTCTTCCGCCACCAAATGCACCACGCCATCTTCGGCTTGCAGCTTGCCGGTGATGCCAAGGAAACTCACCGTCTTGGCTAAAACGGAATAGCGCTGGAAGACGTTTTCCCAGACCACGACGTTCACGAAACCTGTTTCGTCTTCGAGCGTCATGAACACCACGCCGCCCGCTGTTCCCGGCCGTTGCCGGCAGATCACCAAACCCGCATAGCGCACCTTCGCGCCATTTGGCATCGAAGTCACAGTGCGTGCATCCGGCAAGCCTTGGCGAATCAGACTGGCGCGCAACGGCTCGAGCGGATGGCGCCGCGCGCTGTGGGAAGTCCTGCGATAGTCCCAGCTTACTTCTTCAAAATCGCTTAATGAGTTGAAGGCCGGCTTTTGCTCGCGTGCCGGCAGCGATAATGATTCTTTCTGCTGACGGACCAAGCGCCGCACATCCCAAAGCGCTGTACGCCGGTCGACTTGCAAGCTATCGAAGGCGCCCGCTTCCGCCAGCGCGCTGAGAGAGCCCGCATCCAAGCCTGTGCGGCGGGTGAAATCCTGTAGCGACGGAAAAGGCGCGAGACCCCGCGCCTGCGCGATTCTCCGCCACTCCCGCTCGCCCAAGCCTTTGACGTAGCGCAGCCCCATGCGCACGGCGAAGCCGCCGGCACTTTCGGCGCACGGCTCCAGCGTGCAGTCCCATTCGCTCGCCTGTGCGTCGATAGACCGCACCACCCCATGATGGCGCTTGGCGTCTTCGACGATCGTCGCGGGCATGTAAAACCCCATCGGCTGGGCGTTCAGCAGCGAGCAGGCAAACTCCGCCGGATAGTGACACTTGAGCCAGGCGGTTGCGTAAGCGATCAACGCGAAGCTCGCCGCATGGCTTTCCGGAAAGCCGTACTCGCCGAAACCGCGGATCTGCTCGAAAACGCGCTCGGCGAACTCAGCGGCGATTCCCTTGGCTTGCATGCGCGTGATCAGCCGTTCGCGATGGCGCTCCATGCGTCCCGTCCGATGCCACGCCGCCATGTCGCGCCGCAGTTGATCGGCCTCGCCCGGCGTATAATCAGCCACGACCATCGCGAGCCGCATCACTTGTTCCTGGAACAGCGGTACACCGAGAGTCCTTTTGAGCACGGGTTCTAGTAAATCATGGGGATATTCCACTTCTTCTTTGCCTTGGCGCCGGCGTAAATACGGATGCACCATGCCGCCGGTGATCGGACCGGGGCGGACGATGCTGATCTCGATCACCAGATCGTAGAAGTTTCTTGGCCGAAGGCGGGGCAGCATCGCCATCTGGGCGCGGCTTTCAATCTGAAACACACCGACGGTGTCGCTTTTGCAAATCATGTCATAGGTTGCTTCATCACCCGGCGGAATCGTCGCCATGGAAAGTTCGACGCCGTGATGTTCGCGTAAAAGCTTGAAACAGAGATCGAGTTGGGTCAGACCGCCGAGTCCGAGCAGATCCACTTTAAACAGGCCCAGATCTTCCACATCATGTTTGTCCCATTGGATCACCGAGCGCTCCGGCCTGGTCGCGTTCTCGATCGGCACCAGGTCATGCACCGGCTCATGGCCAAGCAGAAAGCCGCCGGGATGAATCGACAAATGACGCGGAAAATCCAGAACCTCATTGGTCAGGTCGAGCAGATGTTCGTGCAGCCCGCCGGACGGATCGATGCCCATTTGTTCCAGCACATTGGGGCGAACATTTTCATAAGACGAAAGAAACTTGGCGACTCGATCGAGCGCCGTTTCGGACAGACCCAGAGCTTTACCAATGTCGCGCAGCGCCGAACGCGAACGGTAACGCACCACGTTGGCGACCAAGGCGGCGCGGTCGCGTCCGTATTTTTGGTAAACATGCTGAATGACTTCTTCGCGCCGGTCATGCTCGATATCGAGATCGATATCCGGCGGCTCGGCGCGCTCTTTCGAGATAAAACGCTCGAACAATAATCCAATATGCGCCGGATCGACGGCGGTGATACCCAGACAATAACAAACGACTGAATTCGCCGCCGAGCCGCGCCCCTGGCAGAGAATATCGTTGGCGCGGCAGAACTCGACGATCTCCCACAGGGTCAAGAAATAGCCGGGATAATCGAGCGCTTCGATGATCTCGAGCTCTTTTTCAATCTGCGCGACGATCTCGTCAGGAATCCGGTTTTCATAACGCCGGCGCGCGCCCTTGAATGCCTGCCGGCGCAACCACTGTGCCGAGGTCATGCCATTGGGCAATTCTTCGGACGGATAACGGTAGCGGATTTCGTTCAGTGAAAATTTGCAGCGCTCGGCGATTTCCAGCGTGCGATCCACGGCCGCGCGATCGTCGCCGAAAAGTTTTGCGAAGGCATACGCCGCTTTGAGTCCATGTTCGGCGTTGGGCTTCAGCTTGCGGCCGCAAGATGCGACGGGGATGCCATGGCGAATCGCCGTCAACACATCCTGCAGGCGGCGGCGAGCGGGAGTGTGATAGAGAATTTCGTTTGCCGCGCACAGCGAAAAGCCAAAACGCTTGGCGCGCTCGCGCAGCCGCGCTTCCTGCACGACTTCCTCTTCGCGCCGGTGCCGGGTTACCATGCCATACAACCGATCGCCGAAGGCGTCGCCCAGCTTGCCGGCAACTTCTTCCGGCTGAGCTTCCGCGGTGATCAAACTCTGCTCGCCGCCCCAGAGCGCGAGCAGTCCCGGCGCATGCGCGCACACTTCGTCCCAGGTTACGGCACTCTCGCCTTTTTCCGAGCGCAATCTCCCCTTTGTGATCAGCCGGCATAGATTGGCATAACCGCGGCGGTCCTGCGCCAACAAGACAATCGTTGATTCATCGACCAGCGTCACCTGCGAGCCGATGATGAGCTTCACGCCCGCCTCGCGCGCCTTCACATGCGCGCGCACGACGCCGTAAACCCCGTCCCGATCCGTCACCCCGATCGCCGGCAGGCCAAGCCGATAAGCCTCGTCCACCAACTCGTCGGGATGGCTCGCGCCTTCGAGGAAGGAAAAATTACTCTTGCACCAGAGAGGAATGTAGAGAGACATAATAAAGTTTAACAAACGACTGCCGCAGTTACAGGCGGTTTCATTGAGCTACAGAGAACCTCCCCCGAATGCGAGGAGGGCAACACATTGATTGGGTATTTTATCTTGCCGGCTCTTTAATATTAGCAGGGTATCTCAGCAGCCAACCTCCAAGCTCGGTAGCTATCGCGCTGAGGAACGTGAGAGGACCGACCACGGACGTTTGCCAAGTAGCGTGGGAACACGCGTCTTGAGCTTCGTGGGGATAACTCGATGGCGTTAGCCGGCCGTGTGTTAAAAAAACCGTGCTTCAAGCATGTGCAGTGCTTCGGGGCGCCCGTGCTTCGCATCGCGGAACGGCTGCCAAAAGCGATATCGCTCGACGAGATCAAATCGCTCGAATACCATCGCAATCGGATTGAACTCTCGGTCACCCGCGAAACAGCGAAACAACGTGACCGAGAGATTGAACTTAGGCCACGACGGGTGATGCGACCAATTCAGGACCACGGTGTTCGGGGAAAGCCTCGGCAGAATATTAGCCTCAATGTGTTCCTTCCAGTTTGGACTGTTCTGAGTACACGAAGAGCACCCGCCGTCGAGCCCAGCCAATCCACCACGCCCACACCAGCGCGTAGAGAACCACGGCCTGAAACAGTCGCGCAAGAAGAACAATGACAACCACCGCCAACCACAACGGTGCCGTGAGAACGACGACTGTCAGAAGGATCGCCGGTTGAACTTTTGATGGTGAATGAATCGAAGAGTTCGCGTTCATTTCGTGTCCCGCATAACGTCGAAGGCTGAGTTGCGCGACGGGAGGAGCGTCAATCTCTAGCCATTGGTTAGGCATCGTTTCGCCGTACGTGACGAAGTGGCTCAAGCCGAGCGATTGCTGCCGCTTTCTTGCTTCGCAAGGCGTGCCACAGCTCCCAATCCTGCTGCAACCCAAGCCAAAAGTCTGCCGACATCCCTAGGACGTGTGCCAGTCGTAGCGCTGTATCCGATGTGACACTGCGCTTAGCTCGTATAATCTCATTTAAGCGGGGAAAGGAGATCCCCAGGCGCACCGCAAAGGCAGACTGGCTGATCCCCAGCGGCTTGAGGAACTCTTCCAGCAGCATCTCCCCAGGATGCGTCGGGGGTCTCTTGGCAGGCAGCCGCCGCACCACAGGAAACTGTGATGGCTTGCCACGGCGTGGACGTAGCTTAGTGGTAGTCCGCGATTTCAACTTGTCCCGCATATCCATTCTCCCAGTGAAAGCACACGCGATACTGCTCATTGATTCGAATACTGTGTTGGCCGACTCGATTCCCCCGTAGCCGTTCAAGGCGATTTCCAGGCGGAACCGCAAGCTCTAGAAGGCCGCGCACACGGTTCAGTTGGTCAAGCTTGCGCCGAGCGTTCGACCACAGGGATTTCGGACACGTCTTGCGTGCGGCTCGCGTATCGGCACCATTGAATATGTCCTAAGTTCCACGATCGGCAAAGGAACGTATCACAAATCAGATTATAATGGTCTCCATAATAGTTCGCCAGTCGCCAATGCGTGCCTAACCAATAATATCTGGTTCCTTATAGAACTTCACAACTTCTGTATAGCGTGGGCCGGTAAAATACAGGTTGAATCACTTTTTACAACTAGAACAATTCCAAAGACAAATAAACGATCGATCCGACAAAAGCCGAAAGTTGTTTCCGTATATTACAATCATCGAAATTGTCCTTCGAGTCCGGCTGGTAAGCTGTCGGCCGGACTTCGTACCCCTCGTCCACCTCGATTCAATACATGCGTGTACACCATGGTCGTACTAACGTCTCTGTGGCCCAACAACTCCTGGACGGTCCGAATATCGTAACCGTCTTCGAGCAGGTGAGTCGCGAATGAATGGCGAAACGTATGGCAACTGGCCGGCTTTGCTATCCCCGCCTCAACGACAGCATCGCGGACGGATCTCTGCAAAACCGACTCGTGGAGATGATGGCGGCGCTTCTCGCCCGTCATCCTATCGGTGTAATGTTGAGGAGCCGGAAAAACCCATTGCCACGCCCACTCTTGTCCCGCACTGGGATATTTCCGCTCCAAAGCATTCGGCAAAGCAACGCGACCGAGTCCTTTTTTGAGATATTCCTGGTGTCGGCTTCGATTCGCCTCGATGTGTTTGAAGAGTGCTTCTTCGATCGCTATCGGCAACATCGTATGGCGGTCTTTGTCGCCTTTGCCCGCGCGAACCACAATTTCGTTGCGAGCAAACTCTATATCTTTGATTCTAACGCGACAACATTTCATCAATCGCGGGCCAGCACCATAGAGCAGAAAGGCCATCAAACGCGGCACGCCGTTCATGTGCTCAATCACTTTCTTCACTTCGTCTTTCGTCAACACGACCGGCAACCGCTGCGGCCGCTTGGCGCGCACCACGCCATCGATGAGTCCGATCTGTTTGTGCAAAATTTCCTGGTAAAGAAACAAAAGCGCGTTGAATGCTTGGTTTTGGGTTGATGCGCTGACTTGTCTATCGGTTGCGAGACTCGAAAGAAAACGGCCAATTTCAGGCTCCGCCATCTCGGCCGGATGGCGTTTGTCATGGAAGAATATGTATCGCTTGATCCAGTGAATATAGGCTTTCTCGGTTCGGTCGCTGTAATGGCGTGTCCGAATCGCCTGTCTGACTTGCTCCAACAACCTCGGTTTGCGAGTCGTTGAAAGCGTCTGGACATCAGCTTTGAAATTCAACCCGCCATCAATCACAGCGAGCGGACCGTTAATTGGCGGGTGCGTGTTTGCTAATTCCATGATAGCCCTCCTCGGTCACCCGACATACCGCAGCGACTGCTTCTCGAAAACTCCCATCACGGCGTCTGCGGAACAATGGGACGAAAGTTCGTATGCGGAAGAAAAAGCCATAAACGTTGATATTAAAGTTCGAGATAGGCTTCCGCCAGGATTGCAGTCGGTCGAGGCTCAATTAAAAAGTTCAAACGCTCAAGGTTTAAAATTCTCCGCTTTAAGCGTAACCTCGCCGTCTTTTTTAAAAAACCGCTTCAAAGTCGCTTCGCCGTCGATCACTGACCACTTCGATGGCGCGTTTGCCGACCCGGCGGATATAGCCCTTTTTCTCCAACGCTTCAGATGATCGGAAACCCCGTTGGTCGAAGTGATCTTAAAGCGCCGGCCGATCTCGTGCGATCGACGGGGCGAAGCCCTGCTTCCGAATGCTCTTGAGCAGGAAATCGTAGGTAGATCTCCTTTTGCCGTGAACTCAGGTCGGCAGCATGAAAAGACTATATACTGAAAATATTTTCAGTAGTCAACCGCGGCTAGAAAGCGCGTAGGGTTCATCTAAGATCTCATCAGGGATAGCTCACGCCCTCGAGGAAGGAAAGATTACTCTTGCACCAGAGCGGAACGTAGGAGGACATGAGAGATTTGGGCAGCTTGCTGAAAAAAGACTAGGAATGCTTCGAGAGCCCTCAGCATGAACGGAAAATCCCCAATGGACATCAAGCCCTTCGTTCGTCACTTCGATAAACTCAGTGCGGCTCTGCGCCCGTCGAAGGACCCCGCCTAGGTTTTTTCAGCAGCCTGCTAATCTAATCTAACCAATGATTGCCGCGGCGCCGCTGCAAATCGGGTTAACTGGAAAATGGCTGGGATAAACGGCCCAGTGCGGACTGTTGATCTCAACAGCCCGCACCAGATTAAATGAAAGATTGAAATGCGTGGGTGCTAGAGAACCAATCGGAGCTTGAGGATCGCGGCGATTTCGTCGAATACTTGCTTGAGCTGCGCTGCCACATCGCCATTTTGATCTATGAAGTACACTTTGCCCTTTTCCTGTGTGGTGCTGATACAAGGGCCGCTGGCGCACGGCCAACTGTCCTGAAGTTCCGAATAAGTATCTCCGTCGGATAGGACGTCCTGTGTAGCACAAAGTGAATTCAGCGTTTCACTGCTGTTGTCGCCGGTGTTTATCATACCAGTGGCGTTGGCGATGCGTACCAGCAGGCATTTGGCGTTTTTGTCAAAGCTACGGTTGGGAGTGGAGTGGATCGCGCCGATGCCGATCGCAAAGACCAGCACATCGTGTTCTCCGCCTGCGG
>JBOHVN010000348.1:0-6201 GCA_050735675.1 Binatia bacterium
CTTTCGCCTTAAACTCCTCCGTGTGCCGCTTCCGCTTTGCTCCCATACTAAACAACCCGCCTTTCTGGACAACAATACCCTCGGTATTGCAGCTTAACTACCTGTCCAGAAAATGGGGGGAACTTCAGGAATCTGGTCAAATGTCTTGAAACAGGCTTGCGCTTCATGGCTTTATAGCGCGCCTCCTTTGGCCTCCACTTTGCTCTACGATTCCACTATTTGATGCCGCTATTTAGGCAAAATCGGTCCTCGCGCAAGTAATGCTCGACAGATAGCGACAAGGCACACATGGAGAACAACTTGACGGATAGCGAAGAGGCACATATGGGGAACAAAAAATGGCTGCTAGTGACATTTTCTGGTCCGCCGGGTTGCCGTAAGGGGCAGGCCCTGGTCGAGATAACATTTGGCTTTATAATTTTTTTCGCGTTCTTCATGGCGATCGTCGAGTTTTCTCATCTCCTGTATGCCCAGGTGACCTTGCAGCACGCGCTGCGCACGGCTGGAAGATACATGATTACGGGCAAAAGCGAACTGGATGGCGGCGGCAACCTGATTCCGCGTGATCAGAAGGTTCATGACCTCTTCTGCTCCAACGTGATCGCAGCCGGGGTACAGTGCCCGCCACTTGGTCCCAATTTCACCTTTACCTGCCTTGGTGGTAGTTGCAAACAACCGGGTGGAGGCCCGGATCAAACCGTGATGGTTACCGTTGTCGTAGCAAAGCCCACGCTCATGCCGTTCTTTTCGCAGTTTTTCCCCTCCGGTGGTGTGCCGATCCAATTAAGCACCACGTGGAAAAATGAGCCGTTTCCGACAAACTAGGAGACTTTATGCCTGTATTTATCAACCGGGCCTTGCATTCACAAAAAGGCCAATCGCTCATCGAGTTGAGTTTCATCGTCCCGCTGATGGTGCTGCTTGCTTACGGCGCCATTGAGGTGGGGTCGGTAATAAGCACCTACCTGACTATAACTCATACTAGTAGGGAAGGCGCGAACCTCGCCTCGCGCGGGACGCCACCCAACGACGCTCTCGACGCCATCATCGCCGCCGCTGCGCCAAGAATTCGCAATGACAACCTGAGCCAGTGGCGAATTATTTACAGCCGCATTATTCAAGATCCTGATATCGCGTGTCCGCCCAAGCCGTGCGTATACATAGTTGATGACGTCAACGCGAACGGTCAGATCATTCAGGGGACCCTCAATAAGCTAAGTAAGCTCGGTACCCCAGGGACTCATATCTCCGCGCTTCCCGGAATTGACGACGTCAACCCCGGCCAAACGTTTCATGCGTTTGAGGTCTTTTACGACTACGCGCCCAGCATCATCACTTACATTGGTAAAGGCATAAACACTGACTTTTACGATCGGACGATCTTTACCAACGTCAGCGGCAGCACATAAAGGAACCTGACCTAGAAGAGGGAGGGCCAATGATGGGGAAGCTAAATCAAAAAGGTTCTTTCATAATTTGGTTTACCGTCGCTTTTGCCTTACTCGGGACATTTATCGGCTTCGCGCTCGATTTTGGCAGAGCCTATTTGGAAAAAGCGCGCATTTCCCGTCTTGTCGACGGCGCATCGCTGGCCGCAGCCAAAGTACTCAAAGGACAATCAGGGCTGGAAAACGACGCGACCCGCGCCGCTTGTGACTCCATGGCAATGAACGGCGCGCCGATGGTCATGAGTGGCGGAAACAGCTGTAGTGCGACTGCGGGCGCATCGATGACTGCCACGGTCGAGTTCTTCGATATGCCTGTTCCCGGCGGACCGCCGGTTCGGGCAGTGCGGATCACCGGCGAGGAACCGGTGCCAACGACCTTTTTACGCTTTCTAGGCTGGATGGTGCCTGGTGACTTTTCGACAATGAACGTCGTTGCTCGGGCCGAGGCGGGGCCGGAAAGACCTGTGGACCTGATGCTTGTGCTTGACCGATCGGGATCGATGAGTTGTACTTCGCCATCCCCAGGTTGCGTCGATGGTACGGGCACGTTAAAGATTGACTCCTTGAAAACTGCAGTGAACGACTTTCTCGGATTGCAGAATACCTTTTCAGCCAACGATCGCATCGGAATGATCAGCTTTTCAACTCGGGGCTGTGGAGTTAACGGTTCGGATTCCACCGCCGCCGCTTGTACTCCGGACGTTCCTTTTGATTTCGCCACAAGTTCATTTATCAATACTTTGAAAACGAAGGTGAATGGCCTTAATGGTGGTGGCGGAACTAACACGATGGAGGCGCTTCGAACAGCGAGGCCGCCAATCGCAAACGCCTTTGCTGATAATACCCGCGCTACGGCCCGGAAGGCGGTGCTGCTGGTTACTGATGGTCAACCGACCTTTATGATCCGTGACGACGACTCTGCGTGCAAGCGAAACCCTTTTGATAATAACCCGCTTCCTTCGCCCGGTGATGGTAATCATGGGAGTTCTTCGAATCCCGGGCCCTTTCCAAACGGATGTAAGCATGGCGTAAATTCTTCCAGGATGATCAGGCAAACACTGAGCAATACCAGTACAGCCGGAAGCGGGTTTACATCCTACGGAGGGGATACATTGTATCTAAATACGATCCGCTGTACGCGTGCGCTTATCAATTGCCAGGGAACGAATGGCGCGATGCACGAGGCCAACTTGCTCCGCAATTGCGGCCATAATAACAGCGCCTGCAGCTCCGGCGGAGAGCATGGTGTGTTGGTCTTTGTCATCGCTATCGGAAAGGTCGAGTCATTGAAGCCGCAGCAGAGCCTGGATGCGAATGCCAAGTGCCTGCTAACACGTATAGCCAATGCCACCGATATTTTGAATGCGGCGACCGGTGTCGTCGAGACCATGACGACGAACTGCAACAATGTATTTGAGACCAGCGACGACGATACTCATGCCGATCTGCTAGAAGGTTGGCCATGTGCCTCCGGCCCGTGCATCGACTCCACGCAGCAAAAAGGCAAAGTTTATACGATCGACGTAGACGGCAATGTGAACGCGCAATTGCAGCAGGTGTTTGCCGAAATCGCCGCGATCCTCAAACTCCGGCTCGTTCTCTAGCATCCACCGATCTCAATTAATTCCATTGCAATCCCAGCGCGGACTCTAAACTGACAAGTCCGCGCTGGGACGTAGATCATCGACTCGCACAATATTTTCTGCAATGCCGGCGTGGGTTGATCCAAACAGCCTGTGCCGGGTTCGTAGGTTCGCCGATCTGCTATGCGCCCATGCAAGCGACCGGCAGGGTCAACGAGCGCGCGCGGGGCGGCCGATCATGAAACTACCCGAGTTCCGACCCGTACCTCAACGGGCATTCGCGCGAAAAATCAACGGTAGAGCGGGTCGTCGCGCCTGGAATAAACAACCGCTTCCACTCAAGCGCATAATCACGCCAAAGCTGAATTGAAAGCCTAGAACTACCTGGGCTTGACGAATTTTACCTGTTCATCAGAAGTTCCGTCGTCGCAGACAGCGAAAAAATCGTGATAACCACACCTATCAGTTCCTGCGAATTTCACGCATTCCGCTGACATTTTTGGCACTTATGTCGTGTCAACTGTGTCACCGATTGTACGAATCGATCCATTTCCTTCGTAAAATCGCTAAATTGCTGACTCTAGTGGCAGCATCTTACCCTGGCTTTGTTTTTGCTCAACGGCTTTCTTGCATTTGGCAAGAGACGTTTTCAAATAGTGTTGCGCTCCTATTCAAAGGAGGACTGATGGCGGCATCTAGACATTTGTCAATGAGATTCTTGAGACCGCTATTTCATGGAAAGGGTCAAGCGGTGGTAGAGTTCACATTTGGCTTCATAATCTTCTTGACGTTCTTCATGGCGATCGTGGAATTTTCTCATCTTGTCTACGCCAAGGTCACTTTGCAACATGCGCTCCGCACGGCGGGCCGGTATATGATCACTGGTAGAACCCAAATGAACCAGCAGGGAAATCCACTTCCACGTCATGAGGTGATCCATGACGTGTTCTGCGCCAATATGATCGCGGCCGGCATACAATGCCCCGCCCTCGGGAGTGGCAATTTTACATTTGCCTGCTTGCCGGCGGGCACGGCTTGCACGCAGCCCGGCGGGGGGTCGAATCAAACCGTGTTGGTCACAGTTAACGTTCGGAAGCCTTCGCTCACGCCCTTCTTCTCCCGGTTTTTTCCCGTCGATGCCAATGGGGTTCGCGGCGTTCCGTTCCAACTGAGCACTA
The DNA here is from genome assembly GCA_050735675.1 of Binatia bacterium. Taxonomy (GTDB): domain Bacteria; phylum Desulfobacterota; class Binatia; order UBA9968; family UBA9968; genus DP-20. Next base: position 4,210 of record JBOHVN010000348.1, read on the forward strand.
CATGGCAAAACGAACCGTTTCCGACACCTTAGGAGGCTTTATGGCTGTATTCTTAAGCCGGCTGCTGCGCGCCCAAAAAGGCCAGGCGCTGCTTGAGCTGAGTCTCATTATCCCACTGATGTTGGTGCTGGCCTTCGGCGCTATTGAAGTTGGATTGGTTATCAACACCTATTTGACTTTGACTCACACAACGCGAGAGGGGGCCAACCTCGCCTCACGCCCTGACAATCTTCCTGTAGATAAGAATGGTCCCAACTACAATAACCCGGACGACATACTTGACTCCATCATCAAAGCTGCGGCGCCAACGCTTACCGCAACCAACAATACGCAATGGAAAGTTATTTATAGCAGAATTATTCAAGATCCGGCGACCCCCTGCCCGACCGAACCGTGCAAATACATCGTAGACACCAATCCTGGTGGTCAAATTATCAGAGGTAGCCTCAATAAGCAGAGTAAACTCGGTCCTCCGAACGGAACCCAGATCCCTCAGAATGTGCTACCCGGCATCCAGAACATTAAGGCAAACCAGATCTTCCATATGTTTGAAGTTTTTTACGATTATGCTCCGAACATCATTACCTTCGTCGGCAAAGGTATCAATACAGATTTCTACGATCGAGCGATCTTTATGGATGTCAGTGGAGAATAGCAGCGCTCCAGAGAGAAGAGACAAATGCGTAAACTAAATCAACGAGGTTCGTTTATTATCTGGCTGACGCTCGCTTTCGCTTTAATAGGCACTTTTATCGGCTTTGCCCTTGATTTTGGCCACGCTTATCTGGAAAAAGCGCGCATGGCCCGCCTGATTGACGCGGCGGCCATCGCCGCCGCTAAGGCGCTCAAAGGTCAGCCGGGTTTGTGGCCAGATGCGGTCCGTGCGGCATGCGATTCGATGACGATGAATGGCGCGCCTGTGGTGATGAGCGGCAATAATTGTGTCGCAACTCAGGGAGCACAGTTTATTGCCACGCCCGAGCCGATCGAGTTGGAGGTGCCCGGCGGGCCTCCCGTTACAGCGGTCCGCATCAGCGCTGTGGAACCGGTACCGACCACGTTTCTGCGCTTTCTTGGCTGGATGGTTCCCGGGAACTATTCCACGATCAATGTCAGGGCGGTAGCCGAGGCGGGGCCGGAAAGACCGGTGGATCTGGTGCTGGTGCTCGATCGCTCGTTTTCTATGAGTGTTAGACCGCCGGGCAGCTCGGACAATAAGCTTGAAATCTTGAAAGACTCCGTGAACGAGTTTCTGAGCAACAGCTTTACCGCGAACGATCGTATCGGCATGGTGAGTTTTTCGAATCGCGGCTGTGGCGACTCCAGCGGCGGGGATTCTATAGCCGTTACTTGTACTGCAGACGTGGCGATGACCGATGCCACCGACTCCAATCTTACGATGCTGAAAAACCGCGTGAACGGCCTCGACCTTGGCAATTTGACCAATACGCAAGAAGCCCTGCGGACAGCACGCAGCACCATAGCGCCGGTTTTTAATGACAGCACGCGTACAACGACACGAAAAGCCATCTTGTTGGTTACGGACGGCAAACCGACGGTCATGAGAATCGATAGCGAAACCAAATGTCGACAAGATCCCAAAGGCAATCCGCTACCGAACCCATACAATAGTACCAATTTCCCTTCAGGTGCTTGTTTGCAGACTGCAATTTCTGCCAGTGGCTCCGAAATGGAGCGGCTAAATCTTAATAGTTCGGATAATCCCGGAGATATTAACGGCTCGACTCTTTTTCAGAACGTAATTTCGTGCACCCGCTCTCTAAGCTCCTGCAACGGTGGAACCAATGGCGCCATGTACGAGGCTGATTTGTTGAGAAATTGCGGCGCTGGTAATACCGACTGTACCGCAGGCGGAGAACACGATGTGCTGGTCTTTGCGATCGGCATCGGCGCGATCCACTCCACTCCCAACCGTAGCTTTGACAAAAACGCCAAATGCCTGCTGGTACGCATCGCCAACGCCACTGGTAT
>JBOHVN010000349.1:0-10222 GCA_050735675.1 Binatia bacterium
GCCCACACCAGAATCGACGGCTCGGGAGCTGTCGCCTGAAGCGCAACGACCTTCTCTGCCGCAACCGGTCGCAAAGTCTCAACCACCTCATGCACAAGGCCACCGAGAGAAACGCGACTATTTTTGACATCGACCTTTCCCGATTCGATCTTGGAGAGATCCAACAGATCGTTGATCAAACTGGCGAGATGTTGCGTATTAGACCTCACGCGAGTGAGATAGTGAGTTTGCTTCTCGGTGAGCGGTCCGGCGACTTCGCGCAGCATAAGATCCACGGCGCCTTTGATTGCCGTGAGCGGAGTTCTCAGCTCATGGGAAACGTTGGAAACGAACTCCGACTTCGAACGGTTGAGCGCCTTCAGCCTGTCATTAGCGAGAGCAAGCTCGTGAGTCCTGTCTTCAACCTTTTTCTCCAAGCCGGTGTAGGCTTCGCGCAGATTCTCTGTCAATCTTCTCCCTAGCGCTTTGGCGGACCTAAAATTGATCAGCAACTCGAACTTCGTCGGCTGTTTGATGGGCAAGTTCGCCGGCTTGGCGCCCTTCAAAATCTTGTCAACGTAGGTGGCTGCACGGCGGTCCAGATCAGCGAGATTGACTCCATAACTCATGAGGCCGCCAAGTTGCGGGAATCTTTGATCATCGTAAATGGCCGGTATCCGGCTTTCGGTCGCAAGATCGAGGATATGTTCTGTGAGATCATTAACAAGAATCGGGCTCCGTACCATGATCAGAGCCTCGGCACGTTCTCTTTTTATAGATGCGAAAGCGGTCTTCAAATCGGTTCGATCACGTATCTCTGCGGCCTGAAGCTGCACGCCTAGCGACTTAGCGGCAAGTTCGGCCCTTTTTAGGGATTCAGCGGCACGATGACCCGGAGTCCAGAGGACGGCAACGTGGGACAGATGCGGGATGACCTGCTTCAGCAGCTCGAGGCGTTTTCCGATCAATTCCGAGGTAAGATTGGTCAACCCGGTGATGTTTCCACCCGGCCGCGGCAAGCAGGTGACAAACCCGGAGCCCACCGGGTCGCCACTGCTGGTTACGATCGGGACCACCTCCGTCGCGTTCTTGGCAGCTTCAGTCGCGGGCCTGCCTCCCGCGAAGATAATGTCGACCTCCAGCCGTACGAGCTCTCGCGCCAACTCGGCGAGTCGATTCAAGTTGGTTCGAGCATACCGATACTCGACAGCAATGTTTTTTCCTTCTATATATCCCAGATCCGTCAGACCTTGGCGGAACGCCTCGATGCGATAAGCCCTGCTGATAGGATCGCCAGCGCTGAGATAACCGATCCGAACGAAAGCCCTACTACGCATGCTTTTCCTTCCGGGAGCTCGATATCGGCGCAGGATCTGCCTCGCGGCACACTGCTGCGCAAAACACTCAGCTAGTGCGCCCTGGCGCGTTTACAGTTGCCAGGAGAACGCGCCGCGACCGTTCTCCGATCTCGCCGAGTTCACTAGTTTGAAGATTCCTTTTTGCTCTTGGTGCCTTAAGCCGTACCATCAAAGTTCTCCTAAATCGTTCTAAGAGAACTATCGCTTGGATCATCGCGAGGAGCCGGAGAAATGCCGGAGCGGTTCTAGACCCTATCCGACTGTGAACTCCGGTGTCAACTGCCATCGTACAAACTGCCATCGTACAAACGGGGGAGTGGATCGGTCACGCCAATCGACTCGGGTCAGCCTTTGCCCCTCAGCTCGATCGACCCAATAATGCACCGTGGAAACGCTCACGCGAAAGCGTCGCGCTACCTCACGGAACGATTTTCCTCTCCGCACAGCACTTACCATCGCTTTACGTTTTGCAAGCTGAGAACTTTTTTAACCATGGTCGATTGCCTTTCTCGGTTTACGTCGACCATAACAAACCTGTTCGACATCATATGGCACCTAGGTGTTCGACATCAGGTGGCAGCTATCCCCTAACACCTTACCCTTCACCCCTTACCGTCATTGTTTCAGTTCCATCGGTATGGTGATCGTGAACTTCGAGCCTTTGCCCAGTTCGCTTTCGACGACAATGTCGCCGCCCAAAAGAAGGGCAAATTTCTTGACGATGGCGAGGCCGAGGCCGGTGCCGCCGTAACGGCTCGCGGTGGTTTTCTCGGCCTGCTGAAACGCCTCAAAAATATGCTCCAATGCTTCGTTCTTCATACCGATGCCGGTATCTGCGACATCGAGTTTCAAGTTGCCGTTCTCGCGTGCCGCCGAAACGCGGATTTCACCCTCTTCGGTAAACTTGGCCGCGTTGCTCAGCAGATTGAACAGAATCTGCTTAAGTTTATCACGGTCGGATTTCATTGGCGGGAGACCCTCTGCGATATCCCTGACGATCCGCACGCGCCCGTCTTTGAGCAGCGGCTGGACGGTGGTCGTCGTCATATTGATCACATCCTCGACTCGGAAAGTCACCGCGATCGCCTCCATCTTGCCGGCGTCGATCTTGGCGAGGTCGAGCAGCTCGTTGATGAGGGTCAGCAAGTGCTCCGCGCTGATCAGGACCTTTTGCAAATTGCCTTTTTGCAAGTCGGGTAACTGGCCTTCCATGCGGCGCAGCACGATGCGGGTGAAGCCCATGATCGCGTTGAGAGGCGTGCGCAGATCGTGGCTCACGCGAGCGAGGAACTCTGACTTATGTTTGTTGGCCGCTTCGAGCTGTTTGCTCTTCTCTTCGATTTGCCGATAAAGCTGTCCCAGCTCTGCGCTCATCTTGTTCAGGTTCGCAGCGAGCGTGCCTAACTCATCGCGATTTGGGACTCCGACTTTCTGAGTGAAATCGCCCGAAGCGATTTCTTCGAACCGCGCGTCCATTTGCTGGACTGGTCCGACGATCGACCAGGAAATCGCGTAGCCGAGGATCAGAGCCAACGCGATGCTGCCGACGGCGAATCCGATTACGATCCGGCGCGAGTGAGCGTATGCCGTTTCGCTCGCTTCGATGCTTGCAACCATGTCGGCTTCAGCCCGGTTGACGAGCTGGTTCATCAGGCGCTCGAGCCGTTCAGCTAAAGGATTAGCCTGAGTAATTTGCAGTTGGTTTCCTGCCTCAATCTTGCCGCCGCGGATTAGCTCGACGGATTGGCTCACCAACTGGATGAACCGATCGTAATCCCTGCGCACCTGGCCGAGCAGCTCGACCTCGTCCTGGGCGACAAACTGCAACCGGTCGAGGTCGTAACCGAACTGGTTGAGCTGGCGCAGCGTGGCGTCCAAGGTGCGCTCGTCGTGGACCAACAGTGCGGAGGCAACGCTGTAGAGTTGGGCTGTCGTATTGTGTTGCAGTTGGCGGTAGGCGGCGATTTTCCGCTGCAGCTCAACCAGATCCTTTGCACGCTGGTTGGTATCGTTCAGGGCCTGGAGACCGACGGCGCCGACGGCAATGAGCAAGACGACGATGGCAAGAAACGCCACAAGCAATTTGGCGTGGATCTTTACGGGTATCCGCGCGACAAAACGCGGCAACAACTGTAAGAACGAGTTTTTAATCATACGCCGACTAACTCAGCCCGGTATTTCTTCGCGCCAAGCACGACCGTAGCACAAGCCGAAACCTTGCTCAGTTCTCCGATCAATCTTCGCCACAGCGACGCCAAGACGGCGGAGATTATTTTATCGTTTTTTCAGTGTCCTCTGCGCCTCGGCGGTGAGTTCTCTGATTTTTTCTTTAGCCCGAACTCGTGGGTTTTAAACTTTGCAGTTTTTAATCATTTAGATTTGTTTCGAATTTCGGATTTCGAGTTTTATCTTCCCTTGCCCCGGCCTCCTTTGCGCGAGAGTAATTTCTCTGTCTCATCGCGCCTTGGTCTCCTTTACGAGACTCTGAAGATCTCGTAGCATCTCGTCGGGATCGAACTTGACGCCCATGTACTGCACTCGAAGCGTTCCGTTCTGATCCACGAGGGAGGTGAGAAAAGTGTGGTCTACGTCACCGCGCGCAGTTTTCTTGTAATAGACCCCGTAACGCTTGGTGACCTCGCGAATCTCGCGCTGCGTGCCGGTAAGAAACGCCCAGCCGGCGGGATTCGCCTTGAACGCATCAGCGTAGCGCTTGAGGGCCGCAGGCGTGTCCCGCTCGGGGTCTACAGTGATTGACACGAAATGGACCTTCGACCCAAAGCCGGAACCGAGGCGGTTCTGGATGCCGGCCATCTTGGCCGTGAGCAGCGGGCAGGTGTCGGGGCAGCTGGCGAAGATGAACGTGATCGCGAGCACCTTGCCGCGCAGATCCTTCAAAGCCAGGCGTTTGCCGTCTTGCTTGGTCAGCGTGAATTCGGCCGCCGGCCCGATCTTTGAGAGGCGCTGGTTATCCTTAGTGTCGTGACACAAAACGTGGGTTGGCCAGGAGAACGCGGCCAACAGCAGGATAACTCCCAGACCGCAGGCGTTGCGACGGTTCATTGTCACGCTTTCAGCTCCTTCTTAAGCTCTTTCAAAAACCGCCAGTCCGTTCCTTGCGAGATTATTTTCTGCGGGCTTGATTTGATCATGCCCACTTGGTGCATCCGGAGCGCGTAGAACCGCACGGTGTCTTCCGGGTCGTACTCGCGCCAGCGATCGTACCTAAGCTCATCGAGGACTTGCCGCATCAGGCCATAGTTCGGGGTGCGGCCAGTCTCCACCATGACACGTGCCGCGCGGTCCCGCTCCACCGCGCAGACATCCGTTGCCTTGAGGATGGCGCGGAGAGCCCGTTTCGTGGCGATTGGGTGCGCGCGAACGAAGTCGCGGTTCCCCGCCAGCATGCAGCAGAAGTAGGTGGACCATGGCCGGTCGACGTTGCTGTCGACGAGAACGTGGCCGATCTTCCGCGCGCGAAGCTCCTGAGGCTGGGGCGGGAACCCCATGAACGCGTCGATCTTCCCCTGCCCAAGGAGCTCCATCGACTGCGCGGCGGGATACGTTACCCATTGGATATCCTTGCCGGGGTCGAGCCCGATGTAGGCCATCATGCTCGAGAGGAAGATATGTTCCGGACCGTTGAGGGTCCGAACGGCGATGGTCCGCCCCTTCAGATCGAGAAGGCTCCGAACCGGCCGAGCGGTGAACAGTTCGTAACAGCCGGGGTGGATACCGGCCAGGATCGTAATGGGCTCTCCCCGCTCAACTCGAAGGATCAGGGGACCCGAAAACTGCATGCTGACGTCGGCCTCGCCCGCGGATACCGCCGCGCCGATCGCGGCAGGGCTGTCCTTCAGGACGTACTGTACGTCGGTGAAGCCCTCGCTTCTGAGCAGTTCCTCGGCAACGTATTGAGGCGCCTCACACACGGCGAAGGTCTGAACAAGCCTGATCCGTTTTGTCTCTGCTGGCGGCTCCGCAGCGACTGCCTCAGATCGCAAACCCAAGAGAGCGCCGGTACCGGCGAGGGCCGCCGCGCCTAGAAACTCTCGCCGACTCCAATCATGATCTCTACGGTTACTCATAGGAACCTCCAGTTTATGGTGCTCGTGTTCGTGGCGAGCACGAGCAACGAGCACGGTCACGAATTTATTCCTTCAACTCCTTCTTCAGTTCCTTCAAAAACCGCCAATCTGTCCCTTGCGCGAGAATCTTCTGGGGCGTGGACTTGATCATGCCAACTTGGTGCATCCGGAGCGCGTAGAACCGCACGGTGTCTTCCGGGTCGTACTCGCGCCACTTGCCGTACGGAACGTCCTTGATGGTTTGCAGGGCGTGCTCGTAACTCTTCGTGAAGCCTCGGTCCACAATGGCGCGGGCGACGCGCTCGGGCTCAAGCGCGCAGATCTGATCCGCCTTGAGGATCGCCCGTAACGCCCGCTTGGTCGCCACCGGATGCTTGCGCACGAATTCCCTGTTTCCGGCGGCAAGGCAGCAAAAATATTGGGACCAGGGCCGGTCCAGAGAGCTGTTGACGACGACGCGTCCGATCTTCTTAGCTCGGAGCTCCTGGGTTACCGGTGGGAGGCCGAGATATCCATCGATCTCGCCCGCGGCCAGAAGACGAATCGAATCGACGGCGGAATGGACGACAAAGTTGATGTCCTTGCGAGGGTCGAGGCCGACATTGGCTAGCATCGTCGCGATAAAAGTCTCGGGGCCTGGTCCCCGCCACGGTACTCGTGAAAACAGCACTACTCGATGGGTAACGGTAGACCAGGAATTATTAACTCCTGGTCCATACAGGAAATCTTACCTTGCCGATCATCATCAGCTGCGCCGCCGATCAGCTCGCCTCCGCTTCGAGGGGCATTATCCCGACTATTCGTGTCGCGCTGGGCCACACAGAGCACTCTTCCGGTGAGAAAGATACCCGATGGAGATTCAAGAATACGGTTGTTTCCTACTGCCGCATCGGCCGAATTTCTCAAGCCAACAGAGTTGACCGGATTGCGGAAGACTTCAATTACTTTCCCGTTCTTGGTCACCAGCACGATGGCCTGGCGTTCAAAGGCAGCGACCCATATATTTCCGGCTTTATCCAATGCGATTCCCTCTGCACCTTCAAGGTAGGGATGCGCAACAAAGACGTTGTCGAGACAGAGGGTGTTGGAAGTGAAGGTAGTATCGCAACCGGTTTTGCTTTTTAGATCGCCGTCGTGGTTGAATGTCGCCTGCCAGATCGCTCCGCGCGTGACATCGGTAATGAACAGTTTATCTCCGTCCTTGTCGAAGGCGAGGCCGGCCGCCACGAAAAAGTGAGAAGCCAAAGTGTTGGCGGCATTACGCGACGTCGGTGTCACGGTTATCGTCCCTTGCGGCAGATGCCGGACATCACGCCCCACACCCCCAACTCCGTTGACGAGATTGACTTCATTCGCCATCGGCTGGATGCGAAATACTTCTTCACACCCCTGATAAGGATTCGCTGCGTCTTCACACACACCACCCCCGGGTGCAATCTTCCAAACCTTTCCCCTACCCGTCGTTCCGTCATTAGTCCAGAGGTTTCCCTTCTTATCGAAGGCGATGCTGTTAGCTCCCGGAGCGCCTGAGGCGAAAATGGTGGCGATGGGCGGATTCTTGGCGCTTGGTCTAAACGTGTAAATGAAGCCTCCGTCAGCCACAAACAGATCGCCGTTCTGGTTAAACGCAATGCCAATGAAACCGCAGTTTACGACAGTCGGGTTTCCGACAGCGGGGTCAATGAATCCGACCGGAATTAGACTGGGTTTGTGGAGGTTGATTTGCCAAACCGCGCAGGGACGTGTCCCTAGACCACTGGTGTATAGATTACCGTTATTGTCTCCAGTCAACCTCGGGATGCGGCGTGGTGTCGTGATCAGAGTAGTAAAGGTCGCATTCTTCGGAAACGGTAGCTTATCGTCGTCGTCTCCCCAGGCTGAAGAACCGCCCAAATCCGGGACGGGCTTAGGCGTAGGGGTCAATGAAAAGAAGATACCTGTAAATAGCAGAAAAACTACGAGACCAAACCATCGTGACTTCATAGCTTTAGCCTCCGTGTCAGTTGTCATGTTTCAGATGAATCAGTTTGGATTTACGCCGGCACCCTAGATGAGTTAGGTCATGCCTCCTCCTTTTCTAAACGAAAGATCAGGGGGCTAGGCATCACGGATGGCGACGTGCGCCGTCGGTGACGGAAATGTCGTAGCGCAACAGATATGCCACACGCCGGACATGCGGCTCGATGAGAGTAAGATGTTCAGTGAACGGAAGAATTTCGAGCGGGTGAGATTTTAAACCAGACAGCGATACACCCAAAGGGTAGTTTTTTCTCTACCCTCGGTAGTGAAAACTCTACGGTGAGATCGGGAAAGACCGAACCGTCGATGTAGAAACTAACCCTAATCCGACAATAATCGGGCGCTCAACTTGGTTTTCTGCCTCTGAACCGTAGAGCGTGTTCATGGATTGCAAATGTCCCTGCTGGCGACCTTTTGTTCGCCATCCAAAAGCATATTTTCAGCACGACAAATGCGGTTTACAGCCGTACTTTATTGTCGGTTTAGGGCTAACACTGCCTTATCAGCTATGGTTCGCCCAAAAATAAGGAGCGAAACCGGTTCATTCTTTCCCGGCGGCGTCTTTCGCATCTTAACGCCGTGTTGGCAGGCGAATGTTGGCAGAATTTTTGCGTCCTCGGCAACGTAACTCCAAAGCAAATTCCTATCAGCTGGTTTTTCGTCACTAGTTTTCGGAGGAGCTATGAAGGCCAAAATCCTTGTCTATGCGCTCCTGACTCTAATTCTACTTGCCATTCAGCGCGCCGAGGCCCAGCAGCAGCCGACGAAAATCCCACGGATAGGTTACCTAATTGGTGCCTCTTTTATATCGGTCCGCAGCGAGGCCTTGCGCCAGGGCCTCCGCGAGTTCGGGTATGTGGAGGGGAAAACCATTGTCATTGAGTGGCGATCTGCGGAAGGAAAACTCGATCGCCTCCCCGCGCTCGCGGCAGGGCTAGTGCATCTCAAGGTAGACGTCATCGTCAGCGCTGGTCCGACGGCAACTCGTCCCGCCAAGGAAGCAACTTCCACGATTCCCATTGTCATGACCAATGAGGGCGATCCAGTTGGAACCGGATTCGTCGCTAGCCTGGCGCGCCCTGGCGGAAACATCACTGGGTTGTCTACTCTCGCGCCTGAGCTAAGCGGAAAACGAATCGAGCTTTTGAAAGAGATTATTCCTAAGCTCTCCCGCGTGGCCGTCTTCGGGACCTCGACCAGATCGGACAACGCACAGTCATTAAGTGAAGTGGATCTCGCCGCAAAGGCATTCGGAGTGAAGCTTCAATACGTAGATGTCCTAAGTCCTAAGGATATTGAGAGCGCATTCCGAGCCGCGAGCAAGGGGAGAGCTGAGGCAGTCCTTATGATGGTGTCGGGCGCCGTTTACATTGGTCACCGAGCAGAGATTGTAGAGCTTGCGGCAAAGAGCCGGCTCCCGGTGATGTACCGCCTTCAAGAAGACGTGGAAGCCGGTGGGCTTATGTTCTACGGTGTGCACCTTAACGACTTGGACCGGCGCGCGGCTACTTATGTGGACAAGATTCTCAGAGGCGCCAAACCGGCCGATCTACCGATCGAACAACCGACAAGGTTTGAATTCGTCATCAATTTAAACGCGGCCAAACAGATCGGTCTGACCATTCCCCCGAACGTCTTGGCGAGAGCCGATAGAGTCATCAAATAGAAGTAAAGGATCGTAAAAACTCTTCGGTGTCGAACGGTTCACTATCGGCTTTTCGTCAAGCGAATGTCCGAAACACCGCCTTAACTTTTCGGCGCGACTTGCTCGATGAAACGCCGGAGGGTGGCGCGGGTCGGGTGATCGGGTAGGCTGCCGAGAGCGAAGTTGCCGGCGAGATCCGTCAAGTGCAGGCGCTCACGCACGTGCGCGACTTTGTCCCGCACCTCCGCCGCATCCCCTACGAGCACGCGGTTTTGATCGACCAGATCCTTAAACGTGAGCTTGCGCATCTTGGCGCGATGCTCATCATGCGTACGGTAGGATTCCGGTTCGGGGATTCCCTGAGTCAAGTTGCGCGCCTCCGCCGCCGCCGCGTGATAAGCTGCGAGCGCCGGCTCGGCCGTGGATCGCGCTTCGGCTGAATTTTCTCCGACATAGATGTGATACATGGCGATCACCCGCGCGGTCGCCGGATCGTGTCCTGCCGCCCGTCGCGAATTCCTATACACTTCAACCATGGAACGCAGCTCTTCGATCTCGTGCAAAAACGGAATCAGCATCAAATGGAACCCACTGCGCCCGGCAAACTCGAAGGATTCCGCCGTCGACGTCGCGCCCATCCACACTGTGGGATAAGGTTTTTGCATTGGACGGGGCAAAAGCTCGACATTGTCGTACCGGTAGGATCTACCCTTGTGGCTGAACTTAGGCTCGGTCCACGCCTTTAGAATGATATCCAGGTTTTCTTTGAACCGATTGCGGAGTTCGTCGAGCGGAGTGCCGAACGTCAGCGACTCCCATTTGATAAAGCCGTGGCCGATGCCGAACTCGAGACGGCCGCGGCTCAAACAATCGAGTGTCGCGTAGTCCTCGGCGATCCGCAACGGGTTGTGGTAAGGCAATAACGTCACGGCCGTGCCGATGCGAATCTTGGTCGTTCGCTGCGCAATCGCCGCGCCGATCACCGGCGGGCTCGATAGGATCCCACCAAAAGAATGAAAATGGTGCTCGGCGAGCCAGACCGAATCGAAGCCTAATTCTTCTCCGTAAGCCGTCTGCTCGACGATCGAGTGCAGGCGGTCGGCGCCGTGCGCGTGATCGGCTGCAGTTAAAGA
>JBOHVN010000350.1:0-6554 GCA_050735675.1 Binatia bacterium
TCACTTTGGTTTTAACGTCGCTGTTGCTGACACGCTGCTTGCCGACACGCAATGGAAACGCCACATTCTCAAAAACCGTCATGTGCGGCCAGATCGCGTAGCTTTGAAAGACCATGCCGATCGGGCGGCGGTACGCGGGCACGAACGTGCCGTCCGTCGCGGAGAAAACTTTGTTGCCGGCAACCACGATTTCTCCGCCATTGGCTTTCTCCAAACCGGCGATGCAGCGCAAGGTCGTCGTCTTGCCGCAACCAGAAGGGCCGAGCAGCGTATAAAAACGTCCCTCGTCGACGTTAAACGAAATATCGTTGACCGCCTTGACGCCGGCGTTGTCGCCGTCTTCGTAGATCTTTACTAGCGACTTGATTTCAATCACGCGATTCGCCTTGCCAACCTATTAAGTCTGGATGCCTATCTTGCCGGTGAGCTTGTAGAAGACTGCCACGATCGTAAGCAAGGTGGCGATCATACACATACCGATGGCCGCGACCACGGTGACCTGCCCTTGCTCGAACATGGTGAACAGCAGAATCGACAGCACCCGGCTTTCGCCGGTGGCCAGTAAGACCGACGTCGAGAATTCTCTGAACGACACGATGCAGATATAGATCCAGCCGGCCACCAAGCCCGGCCGCAATAGCGGCAAAGTCACGCGCTTAAAGGTCTCCCACCAGGAAGCGCCGGAAGCTGACGCCGCCTCCTCCAGTTCGCTGTGAATTTGTAATATCGATCCCGAGGCGGCGCGCATGCCATACGGGATATACCGGGTGACGTAGGCGATCAGCAATACCCAGATCGTGCCGTAGATCGGCAGCGGAAACGCGACGTAGAGCAGGATCAAGGACATGCCCATGACGATGCCGGGAATCGTGATCGGCACAAAGGCGAGAAAATCGAGAATCCACGAGCCCGGCAGCCGGCTCTTGTAAACAATCCACGCCACCAACGCGGTCAGCACCATCGCCACCGTCGCCGTCAGTGTGGCCAGGACGACACTGTTTTGCATCGCGTCCCAGAACGGCCGGAAGCCATAGAGATAACGGTAGTTATCGAGACTCAACTTGTCGAGCGCGTCCCAGCCCGGCGTGGCGAAAAACGGCAGGAACGATGCCCAGAACAGGACCAGAAACGGCAACAGCACGACAAATAGGAAATAAACGCTCAAAAAACCAAAGCCGACCCAACGCCAGGCGCCGAGATCGAACTGCCGTGGCCGAAACGCTTTTCCGGTCACGGTTTGAAACTTTTTACCCTCCTTGGTCGCCCGGGTATACATCCACACGCCTACGGCGCTCAACAGCAGCAAGCCTACCGCCAACGCGCCGCCGCGCCCATAGTCGGGCGGATATTCATTGAACGCCAGATAGATCTCGCTGGTGTAGACATAGATGCGCGCCGGGATGCCGATGAGCGCGGGAGTCTCGAAGGATTCCAACGTGCGCACGAACAGGATGAGCATCACCGAGGCGACGGTCGGCATCAGCAAGCGAAAGGTCACCCGCCTGAAAGTCTGCCAGGTGTTGGCGCCGGACATCATCGCCGACTCTTCCAAAGAAGGATCCATGGACTTGAACGCCGCCACCATGAGCAAAAACGCCAAGGGAACCTGGCCCACCGAATGGACCCAGATCATCCCCGGCAGGGAAAACACGTTGAACGGCGGCGACTCCAGGCCGAAGAGAGTCATCAACGCGACGTTGAGGTAGCCGAACTTGGGACTCAGCAGAAAGATCCAGGCGATCGATTCCAACACGCCGGGAAGAATCAACGGCACGACCGCGATGGGGACGAAAATGCTCCGTAAAGGCGTGTTGGTGCGTTCGGTCAGCCAGGCGAGCATGGTGCCCAAGACGAACGTAAGCAGCGCCGAGCCGGAACCAAATATCAGAGAGTTAACAAAAGTTGAATAGGTGTACTCGCTCGCGTATGCGGCTTGGTAATTCTTGAGCGTGTAAACAAATTCCCGCGGCGCAACTTCGGCTTGAAAACTGCCGATAAACAGCATTAATAGAGGCAGAACCGCGAGATAAATGAGAACCCCGGCGCCGACGACGGGAATCAGCAACGACGGTTCCAGGGTCATTCCCACCCTGGCGGTGCGAGGAATTGTGGCAGTCGCCATAGATCAACCTCACAGGATCGGCGCGGTAAAATGCCGCCGCACTATCTCAATCTAAAAATTTCCTTCCAGATCTTATCGTACTTAGGAAACTCTTTCAGGTCGGACACGGTGATGAAATAAGTCTTATCGGTGCGTGTCTTCTCAACGGGTTGAACCTTGGGATGCGCCGGATTGCGTCCGCCCTGCGCCATCACTTTCTGGCCCTCCTCGCTGGCGACCCAGCGGGCGAACAGCAGCGCGGTATTCGGATGCGGCGCGTTCTTGAAGATCGCCGTGGCGTTGATCGACGCCACGCCTTCGTTCAGCATGTAATTAACCGGCGCGCCCTTTTTGATGCGACTCGGATAGTGGTGCGAGTAGCAAGTCAAACACGCCGCCGCTTGTCCGGCGACCAACAGTTCGGCTAATTGCGAATGACCTTTGTGAAATTCAACGTTTTGCGCTGCAATCTTTTTCCAAAAGTCGATCGCCTTTTCATCGCTTTTGAAGCGGTATTTAGCGAAGGCCAGCAGCATTTCCAGGTCGCGCGGCTCGGCGATCAAGCGGCCCTTCCAGCGCGGATGCAGGAAATCGTCGTAGGACTTGGGCTCTTCGTCTTTTTTTACCAGATTAGTGTTCCAGGCGGCGATGAAATATTGCAGATCCGAAGAGGTCCAAAACGAGCCCTTCAATCCTGTCGGGTAACCTGCTGATTCCGGCAGATTGGTGTCGAGCAATAAACCCTGGTCATAGGCCTGGCTCACGTTTTCGAGCGGTATTTGTAAGACATCGCCTAAAGTCTTGCCGCCGCGAGCCTCGGTGACGGCGCGCGCTACCAACTTATCCGAGGTCGCATCCACGTGGTTGACTTTGATGCCGGGAAAGCGCTTCTCGAAAACCGGCAGAATCTTCTCGGCATTGACCTGCGCCAAGGTGCCATAAAAATTCAGCGTGCCGCCCTCTTTCAGCGCGGATTTATGCACATCGTCAAGGGATTGCGCGCTTACCCCGCCGCCCACGAGGCCAAAAGCTACAAGAAACCAAGCTGCCAGCAAAACTAGCGAAAACTTTCTCATCAAAAATAACCTCCGATTGGTAAACGCCGAAGACAAAATACGGTAAAAAGTTGATATCAGTTTGATTATGCGAGTCAAGACGCCATTTTAATTTGAATCAGGACAACCGCTGCGCAGCCCACCAGGTTATCGCAACGGCTGTCCCCTGACTACTGTCCGATTGAAGGAATAATTAGCGCAGCTTGAAAATATCCTTCCAGATCTTCTCGTACTTTTTCCAGCTCTTAATTTCCTCTGTTCCAACGGGATAAACGTTCTGGGGGCGGATCTTTTCCACAGGGTCTACCTTGGGATGGGGTGGGTTCCTGCCTCCCTGGGCATACACCTTCATCCCTTCTTCGCTCGCCGACCAACGGGCGAAAAGCAACCCGGTGTTCGGATGTGGCGCGCCTTTCGGAAGCGCCGTAGCGTTGATCGTCGCGATGCCTTCCGTCAGCATGTAACCCACCGGCGCGCCTTTTTTGATTCGCGGCGGGTAGTGATGCGCATAGCAGGTGATGCAGGCCGCGGCCTGTCCGGCCACCAGCAGTTCCGCGAGATCGGAGTGGCCCCTGTGGAACTCGACATTATTGGCGGCGATTTTCTTGATCAGGTCGATCGCCTTCTCGTCGTTTTTGAATTTGTGACCCGCCAGCCCCATCAGAAGCTCGACGTCCCTGGGCTCCGCGATCAGCTTACCTTTCCACTTGGGATCGGCGAAGTCGTCGAATTGTTTGGGCTCGTCTCCTTTTTTGACCTGGTTGGTATTCCATGACGCGGTGATAATAACCAGATCGGCGGCCACCCAAAAGTCGCCTTTCAGGTTGGCCGGATAGGCTGCCGCTTCGGGCAGTGTTTGATCCAGGGTGAGCTTTTGTTCGTTCAGTTGCAGAATGTTCTCCAGGGACATCTGGAAAACGTCGGCCAGTACGCGGCCGCCGCGGGCTTCGGTCATTGCCCGCACCGCCAGCTGATCCGCGGTGGCATCGACGTGGTTGATCTTGATGCCGGGAAAGCGTTTTTCAAATAGCGGCAAAATTTTCGCCGCGTTGATCTGCGCCAGGGTGCCATAGAAATTGAGCGTCCCACCCTCTTTCACAGCCTGTTTGTGGAGCTCGTCCAACGATTGCCCGGCGGCAGGCGTCGGCGCGGCGACGAGCATGAAACCCAACATTAAACCCCAAGTCGCAAACGACATATTTTGTCTGAGTGACAACATGTTTCCTCCCGGGATTTTGACTTTAGCTGCCTTCGTCTAACGATTTCCTATCTCAGTTTAAAGACTTCCTTCCAAATTTTTTCGTACTTTGAGAATTGCCGCACGTCGTCGGCGCCGATGGCGTAGATTTTTTTAGGACGCACGGGAACGACGGGTTCTACCTTCGGATGGGCAGGGGTGCGGCCGCCCTTGGCGTAGACTTCTTGGCCCTCCTTAGACTCCGCCCAGCGGGCAAAGAGCAGCGCCGAATTCGGATGCGGCGCATCTTTTGAAATCGCAATCGCTATGATTCCGGCAATCCCTTCCGAGAGCATATAACCCAGGGGCGCGCCTTTCTTGATCCGGGGCGGATAATGATGCGAGTAGCAAGTGAAACAAGCCGCGGCCTGTCCCGCCACGAGCAACTCTGCGAGATCGGAATGCCCTTTGTGAAACTCGACGTTATTTGCGGCGATCTTGGTGAGGATGGCGCGTGCCTTCTCAAGGCTGTTGTGTTTATGCATCAACCCGATTACCAGCTCGGCGTCCCGTGGTTCCGCGATCAGCCGGTTTTTCCACCTTGGATCGGCAAAATCGTCGAGGGCGTTGGGCTCCTCCTGTTTTTTGACCTGGTTGGTGTTCCAAGCGCCGACGAAAAATATCAGGTTGTTCGCCAGCCAGTAGCTGCCTTTCATATCGTTTGGATATTCAGCGGCTTCGGGAATCGGTTTCTCCAACAAAAGCTTCTGCTCGTACAACTGATTGATATTCTCGAGGCCGAACTCGAAAACATCGGCCAATACTCTACCGCCGCGCGCCTCGGTAATGGCTCGGACGGCGAGCTTGTCGGAGGTCGCATCGACGTGGTTGATTTTGATGCCGGGGAAGCGTTTTTCAAACATCGGCAAGATTTTTGCCGCGTTGATCTGCGCCAGCGAACAATAGCAATTGACCACGCCGCCTTCTTTAAGGGCTTTTTTATGAAGCTCATCCAGCGATTCGGTCTGTGCCGCCGGAATCGCTCTCGGCGTGAGCATGGCAAGAAGCAGAATGATCAAGCCAACACTATTGGATTTAGACAACATGGTGATCCCTCCCAAGTTAAATTTAGAAACGGTTATTTTTTCCCACCTTTTAATGCCGTGTGTAATTTATTTTTTAGCTCCGGGCTCATGCCCAGAAACTCGATGACGAGCTTGTGGATCTCCTCGCCGACCATCGGATCGATTTCGAGCTTGCCCTTGACGGCATCCGCCTGCAGTTCCTTATCGTCGAACACTCTCTCAAAAGCTTTCTCCAGCGCCATCGCGCGATCGGCGGGGGTTCCCGGCGGTGCGACGTACATTTTGCCAAATTCGTTGGGCGTGCTGGTGCCAAATTTCAGCAGCTGGCGTTGCTCTTGGGTTTTGGCGATCTGTCCAATGGTCGGCACGTTCGGAATGATCAAGTCCTTTATCGGATTTTCCGACAATTGCGCGAGCAGTAGCCATTCGCCGCTCTTCATTTTGTCGAACGATGTGATTTTAAGTGAGGTGTACGAATTGAAGAGCCCTTCGACTTCGCCGGATTCGATGGCCATGCGCACATCCGCCGTGCCTTTGTAACCCAGCACCATCTTCAAATTGGCGCCCAGGATGTCACGGGCCAAGACCGGTGCGTGCTCGACCGTAGAGCCGGGTATCCCCCCCACGATCACTTCTTTTCCCTTGGGTCCGAGCAGTTCGTCAAATTTAGTGACGCCGGGTTTACGCGTGACCACCATCACGTACGTTTCGCTCACGGGCACGGCGAGATAGCGAAATTTCGCCATATCGAATTGGATCGCCGGATTGCCGAATAACTGTTCAAGAATAATTGGTCCCGAGATATTGCCGATGACGGTGCCGTCCTTGGGCGCCGCGTTGAAAGTATGATTCGCCGCGATGATACTGCCTGCGCCCGTCTTGTTTTCGACGACAATCGCGGGATTCCCTGGAATATATTTTGACAGATGGCGGCCAATCAGGCGGGAATACTGGTCATAGCCGCCGCCGGCGGAAAACCCGACGATGATGCGGACGGTTTTGCCCCGATAGAAGTTGGCCACGGCCTTTTCATCGTACGCCGGCTTCGCTGCCTGCGCCGCCAATCCGGTCGCCGTGAAGCCGAGCAAGATAAGTGTCATTACTACAACCAAACGATGTCCGAGCCGCATATCCCC
>JBOHVN010000351.1:0-6796 GCA_050735675.1 Binatia bacterium
GTCCGCCGCTCTTTCCGTGCGCGCTGCCCCATCGACCCCGCCCCCAGAGTCGAGCCCCGCCTCCATGCTCTTCTTCCATGCCCCGATGTGATCGCTATGCAATCCTTCCCGGCGCAGATATTCTCCCGGGATTTTAGGGACGTTGTTGACTAGCTGGAATTCCTGCTTCAATAAGTCCCGTTTGCCGTTCTAATTATTTTGAGGAGTTGATCAACTTAGACAGCGACGTCCGCGTAAAGAGAAAGAGCTTGCAATGTAAAATCTAGGATTGCTCTTCACGTGGCGCGCGGAGTCGCAATATTTGGAAAGTTCGCGGTCCGACGCTCCCAGGATGATAGGGAGCGGATCGGTAAATCCAGTGATGCGCTGCTCGGTGGCGCGCTAAAGCGAGGGAGTGAGTTCGCTCAAAATTGAATGAGCCAAAGATTTTCCATCATCAGTTGCAAATGTTTAGCGAGTCCGAGGATCGTTATGAAGCAACGCGGCCCGCTACGCCCGCCGGCCTAACCACCTTACCAAAACCTGCTTGGCGTTAGTGAAATACTGCTTGACGTAGCGGAGCAAATAAAAAAACAATCCCAATGCGCCATAAAACAAAACGTAGAGAACCTGCGACAGCATGCCGGTGGTACCCGGATCGATGTACGCCGCGGCCTGCTGTGGAAGAGTCAATTCGAAGATAAAATACAAAACCGCGGCACGGCTAGCGTGCCGCATATTGCGGCTCCAGCGTCCGACAGATGTCGCCGCGCCACTCGAACACGCGCCCATTGGGATCGACAAAAGATTCCGTCAACCAACGCTGTTCTTCTGCCGGGATTTTTTCGGCGGATATCGCCATAGCCGTCAACGAATGAAGCAGAACGAGATCGACCGAGCTTAATCAGATCGATCCATTCCCTTTGATGAATAAGTAAGTCGTGAAAATGCGCTTCTGGTACCCAAGGACGCCGTTCATCGGTTGTCGAGGTTGACTTGTCTGCGCATTTTACGCGATCGACCTTTTTTTTGCTAGGATAATCGATGCGTGGTTGCGCTCGCGACCTGGTGTCAAGGAAGTACGAAAAGCTGTCGTGTGATGCTGGTTGAGCTTTGGGGAGGAAAGAAAAGGGATAGGGGAAAGAAAAGGAACAAGCTGCTTTCTGAAGGTCAGCTCCGCGCCCAGGTCCTCCGAGGCGATGGCGCGTTGACGTTCTAAAACTATTTTTGCGGACGTTCCGCCGTCCGAACTGGCTTTGCGTAAAGTTTGAAACCACCGAATCCATACTCGCCTACGGGTTTGTTGGTGTCGGCATCGAAGAGGTCGATCAGCATGAACTTTTCCGGGTGCCCCGCAAGATAGTTTGAAAACGTATCTACGAAACGCTCTTGGCTCTGCAAGTCGGCGCGATAGAAACCTTCCCCGAGATACAACCGATGGGGTCGCCGTTTTGCGTCTAGGCGCGTCCAGTATCGGGAACCTTGAGGTCCGAGGGTATCGAGCCATTTCTTGAACTGGGTGATCTTTGCCTCTCGCTCCTTGAATTCATTGCCGCCTGCGGAAAGAGGCTCAAAAATGCCGGCGAAGAAAAGCAGAAGAAAAGCGACGACAAATGTGTTCATGATTCCCTCCGGTCAGGTATTCGGCTCGAATCTAACGCAAGGCTTTTGCCATTCGCGGAGAAAGTTCTCACTGGGGCGATTGCCCGACCAAAGCGTCCGCAATCCGGCTCTTTTGTGACAACATGGAAAATGGAGTGCAGTGCTTTACCGCCGTACCGAACTCGGTAAATGTCGTTGATCGAACGATGCGGCAATGTCTTGCCGCACAATATTGCCCACGATCGGCTACAGCCCGTCCTCCTCTAAGACGGCATGAGGCACGGGGCACAGTCAGAGACGCGGAAATTGACCCACGAGCCCTGTATCAGGCATGGGACGGCGAATAACCCGAGACTTCCAAGCCTTGGGAAAGTGGGATTTGGCAATGCGCAATCGAGCAGCGATCGGAGCTGCCGTGGTCGTGCTCGTGAAGCGTGTCTCCATCAAGAAATGGCATGACAAGTATGAAAGGAGAAGGGGGGGAACGCACGTCCGAAGTAGTTCGCATGCAATTCAAGCGGAGTTTCGCTATCGCTTCGCACCAAAGATGGAAACTTGTTTTAGTTCGAATTCTCCGCCTTTGTTGACAATAGCGAAGCCGTCGAAAGGTCCGTCATGGGGCACGATCGACTCCGAAACACTCCCTTGTTATCCAACAGCTCGACCATTTCGCCGTCATGGCCTCGGCGCCACTCGGATGGCGTGAGGGTTTCCGTCTATCGAGCCATTTTGTTTATTTCATCGTCGGCTTGACTGCGGCCTCCGCCGACCTATACCATACGCATCCTAAGAAGGAGGCGACCCGATGAAAATCACAACCTTTTTGCTGTTGTTGAGTTTGTTTGCCGTGCCTAAAGGAAGTGTTTTTGCCCAGGATTTCTACGCCGGGAAGACCATTCGCATTATCGTCGGTGGGTCGGCAGGCGGCGGCTTTGATACCTACTCGCGACTCATCGCCCGGCACATGGGAAGGCATATACCCGGCAATCCCAATCTGCTCGTGGAAAACATGACCGGGGCAGCCACCAGGATCGCGGCCAAGTATTTGTTCAGCGCGGCGCAACCCGACGGCCTGGCGTTCGGGATTTTTAACGGTTACTTGTTGCTCGGACGAGTGTTGGGAATGAAGGGCCTGGATTTCGACGTGAGAAAATTTGAATGGGTCGGAGTGCCGGTGCAAGATCACGTGGCCTGCGCGCTGCACAAATCCAGCGGCGTGACCAGTCTCAAGGATTGGCAGTCGGCAAAAACGCCGGTCAAGATCGGCGCCCTCGGTCCCGGTAACAGCACTGGGGACGTGCCGCGGCTTTTGCGAGCGACGCTTAATCTACCGATTCACATGGTCGAAGGTTACAAAGGAACGGCCGATATTCGCCTTGCGGCCGACGGCGGCGAGGTAGCGGGTGCCTGTTGGGCGTGGCAGTCGATCCAGCCGACCTGGTCCAAAGGTTTGCAAAGCGGCGAAGTGAACGTTGTCATTCAGGCGACGCAAAAGCCGCATCCGGATCTGACCAAGGTGCCGTTGGCCTTTGATCTGATCAAGAACGAGGAAGGCAAACAGTTGCTCAGAGCCGGCGGGTTATTGCCGTCGACGGTCACGCGCGTTTATGCGACTACGCCGGGCACGCCGAAAAACCGGGTGAAAATATTGCAGACAGCTTTCTCCAATACCCTCAAAGACAAAGCATTCATGGCGGAGGCCGAAAAGGCTAAATTGGAAATCGATCCGTTGACCGGGAACGACGTTGAAAAAACCGTCGGCGAAATGTTTAACATCGATGAGGGCTTGAAATCCAAGCTCAATGCCATTCTGACAACCAAGTAATTAAGATTTTTTCCCTTAGTAGTAATTCCCGGGTTGCGTCGGAGACATATCGGCGCAACCCGGCGTGAAACGTCAGTCATCGGTCATCAGAGCAGCATCAGGGTCATAGCCTGACTTTGGTGCGTCACGCTGTTTGCGAACTTTGTTGGGCATTTTTCGGGGACGCAAATGTGCCACGCGGGGTTGCGGCCCTTTCTCCAATGCATGTCATCTGTCGCCGGGCCCGGCAGCATTAGTCGAGTTCGTGAAGCGGCGCCTAATTTAAAAGCTAAAAACGGAGCAAAGTTCGCAAACCGGGATCGCGGAAGCGGTTGATCAGGCGAGATCGCATGCCTGATGCTCCGGCCGGCGGTTCCCGAGCGGAAATTGATTTGCGCGGTACGGCTCTCATTTTTTTGGCGGCATTGATATCAGTGCCTGCCGAATTTCTCGTAATTTCGATTTGAGCTTTTCCCGATTTGCGCGGCCTATTCTCAAGATGATCTTCTGCCCGGCAGAGAGGCTTTCCAGCTTCGGATCTGCGAACACGTAGAGCACCCTCGGTTGAATGAGACGCAGCGGCTCCTGCACTTCCGGCGTGGCCAGCAAATGATCGATGACCTCGACGGCGCGATCGTTGAAATATTTGTCCGGATAACCCAGGTCTTCGTACTGTTGCTGGAACAGCGGATAGAAGCGAGCGTACACCGCCACCAGCGCGTCTGTCGGCACCGCGTCCGCCAAGCGCATGTAGGGCTGGTAGCGCGCTGCGTTTCTCGGGCTAAGGACCAAACCCTGTCCGACGGATTCCGTGGCCGGAAGTCCGGTGACCGGCTTCACCGGCATCAGCTGCGGGGCCACATGATCCCGCGGCAAGTTGTCGACGGTTGCTACGACTCTGTGGACGATATTCTGCAAATTGACAAATCTAGGCAGTTTTTGTCCGAACAGCGCCATCAATGCGTCGCCGATTGCGCCGTCGCTATCGGCCAGTGGCGGCAGCGACTCCGCCGCCGGCTCATCGGCCGATTCCACGGGATAACGAATCGTCGGCTCGGGCGCAGGTGCGGGCGCTGCGACAGTCTGCGGCTGAGGCTTCTCATTTTTGGGCCAGAAATACACGGCAACGAGAGCGCATAGCGCGGCGACCGGAATCAACCACAAGAAGAATTCTTTCATGAGCTTCTTCCGCTTAAGACGCCATACTGGGGTGACCTTGCGTCGCGATTATCTCCGCGGTGACGTTTCCAATAGAACTCGCGACGAGTCATTTCGATGAAATCGTATCCGCAAAGAAGGTGCCAACGATGAACGGATTAGAAACTCGCGAAAACGCACACTTGAACCGCGCAGAAAAACCACTGACCGCGAAGAAATCGGTGCCGTGTGAATTTTAATTACACTAAGACGCCAAACAAGATTGCTGTGTATACAAAATTCTCACAGTCATCAAAAAAGGCTTTCTTGAAATCAGTCGGGTGTGAGTTTTTCAGCAACCTGCTAATGAACAAAGTCCGCCGTGCTTCGACTTGTCGAATTCCCTGGCGCCGCAGTCCTGATTGCGAGCCGGTTCACTGCGGGGACGATATCCCGCTCCATGAGATCGTAGATCGCATGCTGATGCTCCCGCCGTCCATCACCGGGTGATGGTACCGATGTTGTGGCTACCACCAGTTTCAAAGTCGGGACGACGAAAATAAACTGCCCGCCGTGTCCCCATGCATAATAGGTTGGGTGGCCGCCGAATGAATCGATCCACCAGCCGTAACCGTATTCGCGGCCGCTCCAGCGCGAGCGAGTGCGCGGCTTGAGCGACTCGTTGATCCAGAATTCCGACACGACCTGTTTGTTGCCGAATCGCCCGCCTCTAAGATAAAGCTCGCCGAATGCGACCATGCCGCGAGGCGTCCAATGCATCTCATTGCCGCCGAGATAGATGCCCTGGGGATCGCGCATCCACGCCGGCATCGGGACGCCGAGTGGATCGGCCAAATATCGGCGCGCGAATTCGAAGGTGCTCATCTGGGTCGCTTTCGTGAGCAGCGCGGAGAGCAGGTGTGAATTGCCGGTGCTGTAGATCATCCGCCCGCCCGGTTGGTCAACCAGCGGGCGCGTCAATACGTGACGAACCCAGTTGCCGCTCTGCACCCAGCGTCCGTAATTTACATTGCTGGTGCCCTCGAGGCCCGACCGCATGGTCAACAGGTCTTCGATGGTGATCGTTTTCTTTTTCGCATCGTCTGCGCCGGCTAGGTGCTCTGGAAAAAATTTTCCGACGGGATCGTGAACGCTCTTCAAGTAGCCACGATCGAAAGCAATGCCGACGAGCGCCGATAGAATACTCTTGGAGGCGGACTTGAGATTGGCCGCGTGCGCGGCGCGCGCGCCTTTGAAGTAGCGTTCTGCAACCAGCTCTCCGTCGATGGAGATCAGCAAGCTCCTTATCCGGGGTAGGTCATTAGCGCGTTCCAAGACGCGCGTCCACAGGGCGGGCTCAAGCCGCGCTGGCTCGGCGTGTGCGTCAACTGCGGCTATTGCTATGGCAGTCAAGAAAGCTACGAAAGTGAGACGAGAGATTTTAATTTTCATTGTTCTTTGCATGATTCGGGAAATGATGGCGCAGCCCGCGAGCACTTTCAAGGATGGCCGGTAAAGTCGGAACAGAGAAGAAAGGCTTTCACCACGAGGCCCGGCCCGGCAAGCCGCAACCGAAGGAGATACTGAAAAATCTTACCACGAAGGTCGCGAAGAGCACGAAGTTCGTCGGATGATTTTCAATCGGTCCTCGTCGCGCCGCTGGTGAAAGTCGCGGGAGAACTATCAGAGGCATAAATCGATGTCATTCTGAGCGGCACGCGAAGAATCTGTGGGGCGGCGTAACGAGGCGAGATCCTTCGGCTGGGCCTCAGGATGACTGACTTGGCTGTCTGGTTTGGGTGTATCGAAAAATTTACGCAAGCTTGGAAAACCAGGTCACAAAAAAATCTTCTTCCCGGTCGCCGGGGGAGAAAGAAAGAGGGGGAGGCCGAGTTTTTTCGATGCTGCAAAAATGTTTCACTGGGGACGGATTGTCTAATCTAAGGCTCTTCGAAGACGAGGCCTTCGCTTACCCGCAGCACTCGTGTGGCGCAACTGCGCGCGAACTCCTCGTCATGCGTGGCGACAAGGAGGGTGCCCCTCGCCGGTCAAGCCACGGAGCAGATCTCGGAGCTCCGTGCGCCGGCCTGCATCGAGCGACGCGGTCGGCTCGTCCAGCAGCAGAAGCTGCGGATCAACGGCGAGGGCGCGGGCGATGGCGACGCGCTGGGCTTCGCCGCCCGACAGCTCGCGCGGCAGCGCGGCGGCGCGGTGTTCCACGCCGAGCGCGGCGAGCAAGTCGCGCGCCCGGCGCTCGGCCTCGCGCAGCGTGAG